>CAJADG010000001.1 GCA_903938445.1 uncultured Bacteroidota bacterium
AAATCGCCACCCATCATATCAATCCCGATATTCATTGTAATTATGCTTTTAAAGGAGCTTTTTCAGCTACTAATTTTCCTTTGTAGTACAATTTTCCTTCTTGAACATGCGCACGGTGACGTACATGGATTTCTCCTGTAGTACCATCAGTGCTTAATGTTACTTCTTGTGCTACATAGTGAGTTCTTCTTTTTGCACTACGTTGTTGTGAGTGTCTGCGTTTAGGATTAGGCATCTCTTATGTTTTAAATTTTTACTATTCTATTTTTAAATCTTCTTCAACTTTTTTAGTCCTCTAGTCCATCTTTAAATTTGTCTAAGCCTTTCCACAAATTCTCATTTCTTGTTTCCAAAGGAGCAGACATGAGCTTTTGTAATTCAGCTAAAGCTTTTTGATTGCAGGTGGATTCTCCTTTTTCATTTTCCGGACAAATATGTTGTAGCGGAAAACTTAAAGTAACGAATTCATAAATCCAAGAAGCTACTGAAAAATGACTTTCATTTCTGTCAATGTAGTAGATATCTGGATCTTCCTCTTGGCTGTTCATTGTGTCAGGTTCATCCACTAGTTTAATGATTAAATTAAACTCATCCCACAATTGCACCGTTAGGGGATTACCGCAACGATCACATTGTGTTTCCACCTTTCCGTCAACATCAAAATGTAATTGCATAAAGCCTTGATGCTTATCCAATTTCAACTTGATTTTAGTGTCACAATTACTAAATTCCTGAGGCCCAAAATCATTAAAGAACTTATCCTCAATATGGTATTCGAACTCATGTTCGCCGGCCGTTAAACCTACAAATGGTATTTCAAATGTTCTGTTTTGGCCCATAACCGTACTTTAAGGGTTGGCAAAGTTAGTAAAAACCAATGAAAAGACAAAGTTTATCCTAATTTTACCCTATAATTTAAATGATGTCCGAAGCAACAAAATTAGGTCAAAAACTGCCATGGAACTACAAAAGGTACCTGTTTGCGCTAATTATTTTCGTTTTTGGCAGTTCTAAGCAATTGATTACCAATTATTATTTGCCGTATGTGTATCGGCCTATTAGCTTTTTACTAAGGTCGATTTCGGGAAAATTGGGCATTGCAATAGGAGAATGGTTGTATTTGATAATTTGCATCTCCTTGATTATCAAGATTATTAAGTTGATAAGAAAAATTGATGCCCCATTATTATCTTGGGATTATTGGAGTAGGTTAATTGTCAAGATTTTTAACGGTTTGGTGAAGCTTTACATTGTATTTCAGTTGATTTGGGGCTTAAATTATCAAAAACAGACCCCGGCAAGTGATTTTCAATTGAATGTGCCAACTCGTTACACTGAATCTCAAATGGATAGCTTGAGTTTGCAGTTGATTCAGCAAATGAACCAAACGAGGGCAACTATTCCAGATGCTAGTATAAAGGCTTTAAGATTTAAAGGGATATTGGAACAAAGCCTGCTACAATATGGTCAGATGTCCAAACAATATTCATTTTTAGCATACCATCACCCAAGTATAAAAAAGGCTGCATTCCCTGCCTGGGGAGATTATTTTGGATATACTGCATTTTACCAACCATTTACTGGGGAGGCAATCGTAAGAGGTGATTTGCCTGTTTTAACTTTGCCCTATACTGTTAGTCATGAAATAGCGCATCAACTTGGGTATGCTTCAGAAACCGAAGCTAATTTTATAGCGTATATAATTGGTGCTGAATCAAAAGATCCTTTATTTCAATATTCCACTCAATTACAATTATTTACCTATGCCCAGCAAGCACAATTATTAAGTATTGCAAAAAGAGGAGATTCTTTACAATTCCAAAAAGTGATCAATAGAAATAAGCAATTATTAAGTCCTGTAGTATTAGCTGATAGAAAACAAATAAGAGATTTTTTTACCCGCAAGCAGGACTTGCAAATACCAGGATCTACACAATTGTACAATCAGTTTTTAAAATGGAATCAACAAGCCAATGGAGTTGAAAGTTACAATGATGTTTTATTGTGGGCGTTGGCATATGCGCATAAAAAATAATTTTTTTTACGAATGCATTTTAAAACTTATTCTTCCACATCATACTCTCAATAGGCTTTTCAGGCTGTCCACTATATTTTGCATTTGATTTTTTATTGTAGGCAACTTCAATTTCTCCGTCTACAGGGAAATAAATTAATTGACCAATAGGCATTCCTTTATAAACGCGAACAGGTTGCTTTACTGAAATTTCTAAAGTCCAATATCCACAAAAACCTACATCACCTTTTCCTGCAGTTGCATGGATATCAATACCTAATCTTCCAGTTGAAGATTTACCCTCTAAGAAAGGAACATGTGCATGTGTTTCGGTATACTCTAAAGTTACGCCTAAGTAAAAACCAGAGGGCTCTAAAACAAATCCTTCGTCTGGAATTTCAAAATAAGTAATCGTGTTATGTGCTTTTGCATCTAATACTTGATTGTCATAAGTAGCCAGCCATTTTCCTAAATGTACATCATAACTATTGCTACCTAAATCCTTGCGATCGTATGGTTCAATTTTGATAGTTCCTTTTGCAATTTCTTCTAATATTCTAGAGTCAGATAAGATCATCTTCGGTTTTTTAAATGTATTTATGTTTATTTTGCAGCCTTAACCG
>CAJADG010000002.1 GCA_903938445.1 uncultured Bacteroidota bacterium
GCACTCGTCTTAATTGCTTGTGTTGTATTTTTCTCAAGAAGAAATATTATTCGATTAAAGCGTTTTATTAGCAAGGACTTAAATGGTTGGCCACGCTCAGATGCCAATTATATTTTAATTGCCGAAATCGTTTTGATGAGTTTATTTTTAATCATGAATGCAGCAGATACAAAAAGCAGCTTCATTATTTCCTCACATATCCAACCCTCTTTAAAAGGATTTTCCGATACTGAATTAAGTATGATTGAAAATACAGCATGGTGGCTTCATATTTTAGGCATTTATGCCTTTATGAATTACCTGCCTTATTCAAAACATTTGCATATTATTTTGGCTTTCCCGAATGCTTATTATGCATCCTTATTACCAAAAGGACAAATGCATAATATGGAGTCTATTCAAAACGAAGTATTGTATGCAATGCAACCCGAGCTGGCTCCTACCAACGCAGCAGCTCCAGAAAAGTTTGGTGCTAAAGATGTTATGGATTTAAGCTGGAAAAATTTGATGGACGCATATAGTTGTACCGAATGTGGAAGGTGTAGTACTGCATGTCCTGCGAATAGTACTGGTAAATTATTAAGTCCTCGAAAAATAATGATGTCTACTAGAGATAGATTGGAAGAAGTGGGAAAAAATATTGACAAGAATAAATTATTTGTGGAAGATGGAAAGTCTTTATTACATGATTATATAAGTGTGGAAGAATTGAGGGCTTGTACTACTTGTAATGCTTGTGTCGAAGAATGTCCAGTGAGCATTTCACCTTTAGATATCATTATTGAATTAAGAAGATCATTGATTATGGAAGAAAGCAATGCTCCTTCCGAATGGAATGGAATGTTTAGTAATATCGAAAATAATTTTGCTCCTTGGAAATTTGCACCAGATGATCGAGATGCTTGGACTACTCAAAGCTAATAACTAAGGAAAGATTAAAACAAGGAAGCTCAAAAAAGAAGTTATGAAAGTAAATACAATGGCTGAATTCATGGCGAGAGGTGAACAACCCGAAGTTTTGTTTTGGGTGGGTTGCGCTGGAAGCTTTGACCAAAGAGCTCAGAAAATTACTCGTGCCTTTGCAACGATATTAGATAAAGCAGGCGTTTCTTATGCTATTTTAGGAAAGGAAGAAGCCTGTACAGGGGATCCAGCACGTCGAGCTGGTAATGAATTTATGTTTCAAATGATGGCCTATCAAAATATTCAAATATTAAATGGCTATGGAATAAAAAAAATTGTAACTACTTGCCCGCATTGTTTTAATACTTTAAAAAACGAATACCCTATTCTCGGGGGCGTCTATGATGTAATTCACCACACTACTTTTTTACAGGAACTGATTGAACAAGGAAAAATTAAATTCACAGATAGCAATGAATGGAAAGGGAAATCTATAAGTTATCACGACAGTTGTTATTTAGGAAGAGCGAATGAAATTTATGAAGCACCCCGAAAAGTACTTGAAAGTTTAGACATGGAATTACGCGAAATGAAAAGATGTAAGTCCAAGGGTTTATGTTGTGGTGCAGGTGGTGCACAAATGTTTAAAGAAGAAGAAAAAGGAGAAAAAAGAGTAAATACAGAACGAGCTGACGAAGCCATTGAAACAAAGGCAGATTTCATAGCAAGTGCATGCCCTTTTTGCAACACCATGCTTAGCGATGGAATTAAAAATAGGGATGAACAAATAAATACGGAAGTATTAGATATTGCAGAAATCATAGCAAAAGCAATCGCATAAATTATCATTAAATTTTATCAAATGACGGTAGACTTATCCACTATATTACCAGCCAACTTTCATCCACAATCAAAGCTTTGGATTTATCAATCTAATCGCACATTTACTATGGGTGAATTATTTAAAATTGAAGAACTATTAGAAAATTTCATTGATCAATGGAAAAGTCATGGCGCTCCAGTGAAAGGATTTGCCACTGCTTTGTATGGTCAATTCATCATTTTAATGGCAGATGAATCCTATACAACAGTGGGCGGATGTAGCACAGATAGTTCAGTACATGTGATTAAAGAAATTGAAAAAATGACGGGTGTACAAATGTTTAACCGAGAGCTATTGGCTTTTTGGGTCAAGGACAAAGTACAAACAATACCAATGGCGCAAATAGCCTATGCTTTGGAAAATGGCATGTTACAAAAAGATACTTTATATTTTAATAACCTAGTAGCTAATAAAGCTGAAATGGAAACAAAATGGATGCAACCCATTAGTGAGAGTTGGTTAGGGAAAAAATATATTAAGTAAAAGAAATTACAGATTAGTAACGCTCCTGAAAATATACTGCATCATTATGAAAACTGTTTACGCTATTCCAAACTGCAACACCGTTAAAAAAGCATTAGATTGGTTAAAAGCCTATAAAGTGACATACGAATTTCACGATTATAAAAAGAAAGGCATCACTGCTACGCAACTTACTGAATGGTCAAAACAAATTGGATGGGAAGCATTAATTAATAAGAAAGGGACTACTTGGAAACAACTACCCAAAGAACTTCAAGAAAGTATTACCAATCAAAAAGCAGCAATAGCTTTAATGATGGAAAAAACATCCATAATACGTAGACCTCTCATTGAAGAAGACGGAAAAGTACTTGTTATAGGTTTTGAAGAAGCTGAATACAAAAAAGCCCTAAAATAATTTAGGGCTTTTTTAATGCTATGCATTCGCTCCGCTTGTTCAATACTATTTAATATTAGCAGCTAAAATTTTCTCTAAATCCTCCCCTCTTAAATCTTTTCCAATGATCACTCCGTTTGGATCAATTAAGAAATTTGCTGGAATACTTTGAATGCCAAATTTAACAGCCACTTCATTGTTCCAATATTTTAAATCACTTACATGGGTCCAAGCTAAGCCGTCTTTTTTAATAGCTTCCAACCATTTAGATTTATCTTGATCTAATGAAACACCCAATACTGTAAATCCTTTTGACTTGTAAGTATTAAATGCTTTTACTACATTAGGATTTTCAGCTCTACATGGTCCACACCAACTTGCCCAAAAATCAATCAATACAAATTTTCCTCTTAAAGAACTTAAGCTTACTGATTTGCCATTAACATCATTTTGCTTAAACTCTGGTAAAACAGAACCTACCTTTCCCATGCCAGCAGATTGTAATGACTTTTCAATCAAATCAGCAAATGGTCCTTTTTTAGCAGGACCGTCTAATATGGCATATAAATCACCTACATGATCTTTTATATAAGTAACGAAATTGGTGGATTGAATTAAAAATAAAGTAGAAACTGGTGATTGATTATTTGCTTTTAATAAATTAGTTAAGGTATTTGTCAAATCAGTCTCTTTTAACTCAATTTGTTTAGTTAAAGAATCCTTTGCACTTACCCCTGCTGGTGATGCAGCTAAAGATTTATCTGAAAATAAACTTTGAACTTTTGGTGTTAAAGCTTTCATATAAGCCAGGTATAAATCCTGATTTGCAGAACCTTTATATTGAATAGCAGAAGTTTCTTTAAAATCTCCCAGAATTTCCAATGGATCATTTCCAACAAATACTGGTATTTGAGTTGGCTGTGAATTGGACGGAGTAAACAATAATATATAGATACTTGGATTTTCAACTTTTGCTCCAATGGTGAATTTTCCATCTTCTGACTTAGCTGAGTCAACTGGTTTATTCGCCATCCCATCAATTAATTTAATAGATGTTCCGTCTGGTAAATTTTTTAAATTACCACTTATTTTTAATTTCTGTGCGCTTAACTGTCCAATAAACAATAATGCGAAAAGTCCTAGTGTTATTTTTTTCATGTTTTGTATTTATGTTTCTGTGTAATTGAGCTACCCAATCAACACAAGTATAATTCAAATATAAGTACTAATAGCCATTTTTAATACTGCCAATTACCCTTTTGAAGCATGCCTATCCGATAATATCTTTACAACATCACTTAATGTATAGCCCTTTGCTTGCAATAATATTAAGTAATGGAATAATAAATCAGCAGATTCATCTAGGAATAACTTTTCATTATTATCCTTTGCTTCAATAACTACCTCTACCGCTTCCTCTCCTACTTTTTGTGCAATTTTATTAATGCCTTTGGCAAATAAACTAGC
>CAJADG010000003.1 GCA_903938445.1 uncultured Bacteroidota bacterium
CGTAGGAGTCGGGCCCGTGTCTCAGTGCCCGTGTGGCTGATCATGCTCTCACATCAGCTAATGATCGTAGACTTGGTGAGCCGTTACCTCGCCAACTATCTAATCATACGCACACCCATCGTTAAGCGCCGAAGCTATAATTGCAATGTGATGCCACATCGCAATGTTACGGGGTATTAATCCAAATTTCTCTGGGCTATTCCCCACTTAAAGGAAGGTTGTGTACGTGTTCCGCACCCGTTTGCCGGTCGCCATCAAAGTATTGCTACTTCATGCTGCCCCTCGACTTGCATGTATTAAGCCTGCCGCTAGCGTTCATCCTGAGCCAGGATCAAACTCTCCATTGTAAATGTTGTTTGATCATGACTATCAGTCTCAAATAAATCGAAAATGACGTCTGATTTAATTTTTTGATGCTTTAACCTTTACCTGATTTTTTCAATTAATCAGTTACTGTTATTTCCAAACTTTCAAAGATCTTATGTGCTTTTTTTGCGCGCTATTTATCGTAGCGGGGTGCAAAGGTAAGAACAATATTTTTACTAGCCAAACTTTATTTAAATATTATTTAGAAAAACTAAAAAAGATTTAAAAGAATAAGGCCAAATAATTTCGAAGAACTAACCCCTTTTTTGAAGAGGGACGGCAAAGATACAGTAGGTATTTTGAACTACCAAAGTTTGATTAAATTATTTTTAATTTTTTCGAACTTTTTTTTATGTAAAACTGCTTCAGAGATCTATCCGTTGTTGATGTTTCATCGTTAACGGGCGGCAAAGATAAGGAGCTTTTACTCTCAGCCAAATATATTGCATACTATTTTCAATATTTTTTCGTTCAAAGTGCTCTAAATCTGCACTTTATAGCAGGAAACCCAATAATATTAAGGGTTTAGGAATTATGAAATTTTTTGAAAATAATCAGGATATTCTATGTTTGAAAGATATAATCCATATGCTGGAGTCGAAAAATCGACATTTTGCTCGTTTTTTAGTCTAATTATCTCTTCAAAACGATCCAAATTGATTTGACCACGACCTACTTGAAGCATTGTACCCACCAATCCACGTATCATACCTCTTAAAAATCGATTGGAATCAATATTAAACTGTATTAAACTACCCTTATGAATCCACTCAGCCTTTGTGATCGTACAATTAAATGTGTTTACAGTTGTGTTTTTCTTAGAAAAGCTTTCAAAATCCTTGTATAATAAGAGCTTATTGGCTGCCAATTGAAGGACATTCGAGTCTACGGGAAAAGGATAATACCAGGATCTCCCCACTAAAAAAGGAGATTTTTGGGTGTGTATCTTATATATATAGGATCTTTTAACCGCATCAAACCTACAATGCGCTTCAGATGGAACTATATATATGCCATTCACTACAATTGAATTGGGCAAAATTGCATTTAAGTTATAAATATGCTTAGTAGTGACTTCAATTGCAGTATCAAAATGAAAGTAGTTTTGTAATGCATGTACTCCAGCGTCTGTACGAGAGGCTCCAGTCAAAGAAATGGTTTCTCTATATAAAGTAGCCATTGCAGCTTCTAAAGTACCTTGTATAGTTTGTTGATTCTGTTGAATTTGAAATCCGCCAAAACCAGCACCATCATAGCTTACCTCAATAAAATACCTTTTCATTAATCCTTTTATTATTGCACTAAACTACAAAATAATTCATTCTTACTTATTTTAACTATTTCAATTCAAAGGCTTGCTTAACTTAGCAAAAGAAAATAAATAGAATATGACTAAGCTTTGTACTAGCATTTTATTGTTGTTAATGTTTTCAACAAATTTAAATGCACAAGAGATTGAACAAGTTGAAGACAGTACTTGGAAATCAAACTATCGTGCTTTTGCTACTAAAGAAAATGATTTAAACCACACTAAGTTGGTTGCCAACTTTGATTATGCCAAATCTCAATTAAATGGAGAAGTATGGCTTGACTTGCATCCTCATTTTTATCCAACCAACACATTAACATTGGATGCAAAAGCAATGGCGATACATGAAATAGCGATTGTTGTAAATGGCATGAATAAAAAATTAAATTATAAGTATGATAGTTTACAACTTACTATAAGCTTAGATAAAACATATACTGCCAAAGACAACTACACTATATATATTAAGTATACTGCCAAACCTAGTGAGTATAAAGCAAAGGGAAGTGCGGCAATAACGGATGCGAAAGGAATGTATTTTATAAACCCATTGGGGACTGATAAAAACAAACCAACACAAATTTGGACACAAGGCGAAACGGAAGGTACCAGCGTTTGGTTGCCGATTATCGATAAGCCCAATCAAAAATGTACACAGGAGTTTCAATTAACTGTGCCAAGTAAATATGTGTCATTGTCCAATGGCTTACTTGTAAAACAAATTGAAAACAACAATGGAACAAGAGTAGATATTTGGAAAATGGATCAACCGCACTCCCCTTACTTATTCTTTATAGGAATTGGTGATTACGCCATTGTTAAAGATTATTATAAAGTAAAAGAGGATGGCGCTAAAATTGGAGACAAGACAAGAAAAATTGAGGTGAGTTATTATATAGAAAAAGAATTTGAAAAAGAAGCGCGCAAGATTTATGGTAAAACACCTGCCATGATTGCTTTTTATGAACAAATATTAGGCATCCCTTTTCCTTGGGCTAAATATGCTCAAATTAGCGGGAGGGATTATGTATCTGGTGCGATGGAAAACACTACCTGCACTTTACATGGTGACGCAGTTCAACAAAATGCAAGAGAGCTAGTAGATGTTAATAATTGGGAAAGCACTATTGCCCACGAACTTTTCCATCAATGGTTTGGAGATTTAGTGACGGCGGAAAGTTGGAGTAATTTAACTGTAAATGAAAGCTTTGCAGACTATAGTCAAACTTTGTGGTTAGAGCATAGTCAAGGAAAAGATGCTGGTCAATATGAAAACTATACCGGATTAAGATCTTATTTAAGTAGCCCATCGGATGGTGAAAAGAATTTGGTACGGTTTTATTATAAAGACAGAGAGGATATGTTTGATTTAGTGAGCTATCAAAAAGGTGGTAGAATTTTAAACATGTTAAGACATTATGTTGGTGACGAAGCTTTTTTTGCTTCCTTACATAAATATTTAAATGATAATAAATTTAATAACGGGTCTGCAATTAAATTAAAATTAGCATTTGAAGCTGTTACTGGAAAGGATTTAAATTGGTTCTTTAATCAATGGTATTTTGACAATGGGCATCCTTATGTGCGCATTACTCAAAAATATTTTGCAGATAAAAAACAAGTGCTTGTTGTATTGCAACAAACGCAAACGCAGGACAAGATTTTTGAATTACCAATTGGTATAGATGTTTATGCTGCAAACAATAAATCACATTTTGAGGTATGGAGTAAAAACAGAGTGGATAGTTTTTATTTTCCTGCAGCAACTACCCCTGATAATGTAAATGTAGATAATGACAAAGTATTATTGTGGGCAAAAGAAGATGTGAAACCATTGTCACAATTTATTTATCAATATAAACATGCTACAAATTTTTTAGACAGATATGAAGCTTTGAATGAATCAGCAGAAAATATGGCCAAGCCTGAAGCTCAAGCATTAATGAAACTTGCACTACAAGATACTTTTTATGTGATTAGACAAAAAGCTATTCACGCCTATAATCCAACTGCAATAAATACGGATATTGAAGAAATTATTGCAAATATTGCATTAAAGGATCCTTCTAATGTTGTAAGAGAAGATGCCATAGATGCTATTGGAGCTTTAAGCAAGTCAACTTATAAAGATCTTTATTTAAAATGGGTTAAAGAACCATCATATTTAGTTGCTGGAGCTGCTTTAGAGGCTTTAGAAAAAATTGATTCGTCGGCAGCGATTGAAATAGCTACTAAAGAATCAAAAAATAGCATTAAGAAAAGATTAAATAGTGCAGTAACAAATATCTTGTCAAAGTACGGAGATGAAAATGTATTTGAATTTGTAGCAACTAAATATGAAGGTTTAAGTATTCAGTCAGAAGAGAAATTTTATATGACCCTTCCATTTGCCGCTTTGTTAATTAAAACTGCAGATGAAGCTAAGTTTAAAAAAGGAATTGACTTAATTGTTGCATTTAGAAATGCTATTCCTGAAAGCTATAAATCACAGACCGATGCTTACTTTAATGTGAAAGTGTTTGGAGCGATTTTAAAAGCAAAGCAACAAGCTGGTGCTGAGAATTTAGTGAAGATTGTAGCTTCGGTGTTACCGAAGTTTTAAAGAATGAATAAATACTAATTTTCATCTCTCGCAATGCGATTAGTTACACTCTAGAATACAGAAAGGTTTTGCAAGCACTGGAGTTCGTTGAAAATTAGCATTTATTCATGCAGTTATTGATACTAAAAATGGGAGCCTTTAACTAGGGCTCCCATTTTTTATGCTAAATGATTTCATTAATATTATTTTACCACCCTCCACTTGCTCCACCACCACCTGAACTACCGCCACCAAAGCCACCGAAGCCACCGCCTCCACTTCCACCCCAATCTCCACCATTACCTCTGCCACCTCCTCCTAGTAAGGACCCCAATAGCATACCTGTTGCAATATCACTAAAACCACCGCCACCAATATTAGATCCGCCGGACCCATTATCCCTGCGGCCTACAATGGCAACAATGATAAATGCAATAATAATAAACCCTAAAACGGAACCACCACTTCCTTTACCTTTTTTTGCTCTAGCAACTTTGTATTCCCCCACTGCAGCTTTTGCAATATCATCAGTAGCTTTATCTATTCCATCATAATAAGCACGGGCACGAAATGCTGGTTTAATATCATTGTCAATAATACTATTGGCTGTAATATCTGGTACAGCACCTTCTAGACCATAACCAACTTCAATTCTAACTTTACGATCATTAATGGCAAGCAATAATAAAATGCCGTTATTGGTTTTTTTATTACCTATACCCCAATCTCTAAAAAGTTTAGTCGCATAATCTTCAATTGGATAACCGTCCAATGTTGGCAATATAACAACTGCTATTTGATTAGAGCTACTATCATCAATGGATACTAATTTTCTTTCTAGCGCTTCTTTTTCAGCAGGACTTAAAATACCTGCAACGTCATTTACTAACTGTGGAGGATTAGGTTTTGCTAAAATATTTTGTGCAGATAAATTAGAGATACTGAATAATCCGGCAAGAATAAATAAAAGGAAAATTTTAAATGTTTTCATAGTAAATTATTTTCCAATCATTATTTCGTCAGATAATTCATTAGTATCAGTTGTTTTATCATAGGGGAAATGATCGTGTAAAGCTTGTCCTATTTCTTTAATAACAGTAGAAATGCCTTGTACATAATTCATGGATTTAAAATGACCAGTCATTTCCTGAACTTGACTATACCAAAACTCAATGCCTACTTTTTCATAAATCCCTTGATCAGCATAAATAGCTAATTTTTTATCCATCACAGCAACATACACCAAAACACCATTACGATCTTTGGTTTCATTCATTTTGTGTTTGAAAAAGATTTGTGTTGCCCTAGACAAAGCATCTCCTTTACCTACTTTAGATTCAACATACACACGAACCTCTCCGCTTGTATTTTTCTCAGCTAATTGAATAGCCTCTACAAGCAATTGCTTGTCAGAGGCTGTCAATAAGGTATCGGCACTTCGTTTGAAGGGATTCCACATAATAGAATTAATTAAAATAACTGTGATTAAAATTTCACTTCAGGTGCTTTGCTAGCACTTTCTTCGGCTTTAAATCCTTCCTTAGTTTTGAAGCCGAACATGCCTGCTACTAAATTTAAAGGGAATGATCTTGCTCGCTTATTATAGTCGGCTACTGCACTATTAAAGTCGTTTCTTGCAACTTTAATCCTGTTTTCAGTACCTTCTAATTGAGCTTGTAAACCACGGAAAGCCTCGTTAGCTTTTAAGTTTGGATAGTTTTCAGAAACCACCATTAAACGACCTAAAGCCTGAGACAATTGTCCTTGATTCGCTTGAAACTGTTGTAATTTTTCTGGCGTTAAATCCTTAGCATCCACTTTCATTTGAGTAGCACTCGCACGAGCAGTAATTACATTTTCTAAAGTTGTTTTTTCAAAGTTGGCTTCACCTTTAACAGATGCAACCAAATTAGGGATTAAATCCGCTCTACGTTGGTAGTCACTTTGAACATTATTCCAAGCTTGATTAACATTTTCATCTTGGTTTACTAAACCATTGTAACCGTTACATCCCATTCCAAATAAGATTACGATTACTCCTAAAAAAATGAATAAACCTAAATTTTTACGTAACATAGTTTTGTATTTGTTTATAAAGATAGAGCAAAGCAAGTACCAAATAAAAAATCTGCCTTTTAGTCCGAAAATTTAACAATCAAGCTGACAAAAAAATCCCCTAACCGAGGTTAAGGGATCTATTTAACTTTTTATTAAGTTCTGGCTGACAAATTCAACTAAAAATGGAGAATTAATCTTTAATTGCTGCAATACCTGGTAATGTTTTGCCTTCAAAATATTCCAACATAGCACCACCACCTGTACTTACGTAACTTACTTTGTCGTGGTATCCAAATTGATTTACGGCAGAAACGCTATCACCACCACCTACTAAACTAAAAGCTCCTTTTTGAGTAGCTTCGGCAACTGCATCAGCGATGGCCTTGGTACCAGCTTGGAAATTAGGCATTTCAAAAACACCCATTGGACCATTCCATAAAATAGTTTTACTTGCTAAAATAACAGCAGCAAATTGCTTTCTTGATTCTACACCTGCATCCAATCCTTCCCAACCATCTGGAATTTCACCGCTTGCACAATTTTGAGTATTCGCTTCGTTGCTGAATTTATCTGCAATAATATTATCAATTGGCAAATGAATATTTACTCCTTTTGCTTTTGCCTTTTCTAAAATTTCTAAAGCCAATGGCATGCGATCATCTTCATGAATGGAATTTCCGATTTTACCACCTTGTGCTTTAAAGAATGTATATGCCATACCGCCACCAATAATAATGTCTGTTGCGCGATCTAATAAATTTTCAATAATCAAAATTTTATCAGAAACTTTAGCACCGCCAATAATAGCGGTAAATGGTTTTTGTGCAGCATGTAATACCTTTTCAGCACTCACTACTTCACCTTCCATTACTAAACCAAAGGTTCTATTTTCTTTTGAAAAGAATTGAGCGATAATTGCTGTAGAAGCGTGTGCGCGGTGTGCGGTACCAAAAGCATCATTTACATACACATCCCCTAATTTTGCTAATTTTTCAGCAAAAGCAACATCTCCTTTTTCTTCTTCTTTATAAAAACGCAAGTTCTCTAATAATAAAACTTGACCTGCTTGTAAGGCTGCTGCTTTATCAACGGCTTCCGCACCAATACAATCATTGGCAAATTGTACATCAACACCTAATAGATGAGATAAATGTGCAACAATATGTTTTAATGAATACTTTTCAGTAGGACCGTCTTTTGGACGACCTAAATGACTCATCAAAATAACACTACCACCATCTTTCAAAATCTTTGAAATCGTTGGCACAGTAGCACGCATACGATTGTCATCTGTAATTTCAAATGCATCATTTAAAGGCACATTAAAATCAACACGAATTAAGGCCTTCTTGCCTGCAAAAGAAAAATCATTAAAAGTACTCATAATAGAAATTTAAAATTATTTGAATAAAAATGCCCCCGTTTTCAGGAGGCATTCTCTTATAGTTAATTGCTTATTTAATTTTACTTGCAAAGTATTTCACCGTACGCACTAACTGAGACACATAGCTCATTTCGTTATCGTACCAAGACACTGTTTTAACCAATTGAACATCGCCTTGTGTCATGATTTTTGTTTGTGTTGCATCAAACAAAGAACCATAGTGAATACCAATAACATCAGAACTTACGATTTCATCTTCGGTATAACCAAATGATTCGTTTGATGCTGCTTTCATTGCTGCATTTACTTCCTCAACAGTTACTTTCTTAGATAAGATAGTAGTCAATTCAGTTAATGAACCAGTGATAGTTGGAACACGTTGTGCTGAACCGTCTAATTTGCCTTTTAAAGTAGGCAATACTAAACCGATTGCTTTTGCAGCACCAGTACTGTTAGGTACGATGTTAGCTGAAGCAGCACGAGCACGACGTAAATCACCTTTTGGATGAGGTCCGTCTAAAGTATTTTGGTCATTTGTATAAGCGTGTACAGTTAACATTAAACCAGTAACGATACCAAATTGATCTTCTAAAACTTTAGCCATTGGCGCTAAACAGTTAGTAGTACAAGAAGCACCAGAAATAACAGTTTCAGTACCATCTAAAATTTCATGGTTCGTGTTGAAAACTACGGTCTTCATTTCTCCTGTTGCTGGAGCAGAGATTACTACTCTTTTAGCACCTGCTTTAATGTGCAATTCTGCTTTTTCTTTATCTGTAAAGAATCCTGTAGATTCAATAACAACGTCAACATTATGTGCTCCCCAAGGAATTTGAGAAGGATCTCTTTGTGCATAGATTTTAACAGCATGTCCATTAACCACTACTGAATCCTCAGTTGATTTAATGTCAGCGTCAAAACGACCTTGTGCACTATCATATTTTAATAAGTGTGCTAAAACAGCTGGAGAAGTAAGGTCATTGATTGCCACTACCTCAATTCCTTCCATGTTATAGATTTGGCGGAAAACCAAACGACCGATACGGCCAAAACCGTTGATTGCAACTTTAACTGAACTCATAGTATAAATTTTAATTTTTCAATTGGAGACGCTAAGGTACCATCTTTTTAAAAATTAAGCATTAAAAAACTCATAAATAACTAAGATTTATTCAACAAAATGTGGGTTTTATGCGAACAATTGGTCGTTTCAAAGGATTGCGGAAGAAAACCATGAACATAAATCTGTTCTCCTTTTCATGATTTTTATCCCAGAAAAAATAGATTTTAAATGAAAAAAGATCCAAAATGATTTGGCAGTAAAGCGATTGCAACCTATTTTTGCAACCCGATTACAAATTGGGTCCTGGAGCGTTCGTCTAACGGTTAGGACGCCAGGTTTTCCTCCTGGTAATACGGGTTCGATTCCCGTACGCTCTACAAAGCCTCTCATGCAAATGAGAGGCTTTTTTGTTTCGAGGCTGTGTCGAAAGCTCGCTTTCGTAAACAGACGAGGAGCAAAAAAGC
>CAJADG010000004.1 GCA_903938445.1 uncultured Bacteroidota bacterium
CCTTATCAAAAAAGATAGTGCAGCACTTATTAATAAAAAGAAAAAAAAGCAACTAAACCCCAAAAATGGCAACCACACCTAATCAAAATAATTTTTCTAAGGGTACTGATTTGGCTGTTATCATTCTCTACTTTGCAATGGTAGCCATTGGTATATTATGCATTTTTATGGTGGAATTTAATCCAAACATTAATTGGAGTAATTCATTAATTGCTGGAAAAAATAGTTACAGTAAACAAATCTATTTTGCCATTTTTTGTGGATTCGTTGGCATTTTTATTTTATTAATGGACAGTAAGGTTTTCACAGCACTAGCTAATATTTCATATGGAGTAGGTATTGTATTAATGTTGGCCACTTTTGTGCTGGGCAAAAATATAAATGGATCTAAAAGCTGGATACCTATAGCTGGTGGCTTTAATTTACAGCCTGCCGAATTATGTAAAATTTTTACAGCACTGATTCTGGCCAAATTCATATCCAAACCCGAAACTGATTTTACCAAGATAAAAAATCATTTAATTGCGGGTGGAATTATAGCATTACCTGCAATGCTTTCTATTATGCAGCACGAGATGGGATTAGCATTAGTTTATAGTGCTTTTCTTTTCGCCATGTACCGTGAAGGTTTGCCACCTGTAATACTTGTGGTAGCCATTTCTTTTGCTGTGTTGGTAATTGCTACCCTACTTTTAGAACCGACAATTTTAGCCATTATACTTACCATTATTGCAGCTGCGATTATACTAAGTATGATTAAAAGATTTAAGCGCAATAGGAACAGCATACTGGTTGTGATAGGTATATGGGCAATATGTTTTGGCACCATACGTTTTGTAGTTCCCTATATCTTTAACAATGTATTTGAATGCTATCAAAGTACAAGAATCTATAGCATGATTGGAAAAGAATACGATTGTAGTCAAAATAAAAAGTCAACTTCTGCATCAGGAAAAACGCATGGAAAAAAACCAGATGACTATAACGTAAAGCAAAGTAAAATTGCCATTGGATCAGGCGGATTTTGGGGAAGAGGTTTTTTAAAAGGGACTCAAACAAGAGGAAAGTATGTTCCTGAGCAAAATACAGATTTTATATTTACCTCGTTAGGAGAAGCATTTGGATTTATAGGAACGGCTTCTTTTTTGGGTTTATATTTATTTTTCTTATTTAGAATTATTAGGATTGCAGAAAGGCAGAGAAGTACTTTTTCAAGAGTATATGCATATAGCGTAGTAGGTATTTTCTTTTTCCATATTGCCGTAAATATTAGTATGACAATTGGATTATTCCCTGTTGTAGGTATTCCACTTCCATTAATTAGTTATGGTGGTTCATCCTTATTAACTTTTACTGTATTGGTATTTATCTTATTAAGATTGGATGCAGACAGACAAATGGTTTTAAGATAATTTATTAGTATGCGTATTTATCCATTATCCGAAGGAAGCTTTACGATTGATCAAACAAAAGTTTTTGTACCCTTTGATACAGCCTCCGAAAATTTACAAAATAGACCCAAAGGCAGTATCCTAGTTGAAATCCAACCATTTGTTGTTGTAACTGATCATGATATTATTTTATTTGACACAGGCCTTGGCTATTTAAGTAAATCAGGCAAGCTACAATTACATGAAAACTTAATGCATAATGGAATTGATCCATCTAGTGTCACTAAAGTTTTTATGAGTCATCTCCATAAGGACCATGCAGGCGGGATCAGTTATATTCACCCTATTTATAATGAGCGATTTATTAGTTTCCCCTATGCTAAATATTATGTTCAAAAAAGAGAGTATGATTTAGCAGTCAGTGGCGAAAATTCTTCTTATTTAGCCGACCAAGTGAGCATTTTGGAAGATTTTAGTGGGGTAGTTTGGCTTACCGAAGACGAAGGTGTCATTGATGGTGTTATCCATTATCAACTTACAGCTGGGCATAGTATGTACCACCAAGTAGCTTGGATTAAAGAAGCAGATACCACTTTTTTCTTTGGAGGCGATGTGGCACCACAGCTTCAGCAAATGAAATCAAAATTTGTTGCTAAATATGATATGGATGGTAAAGCAGCCATGCAATGGCGACAATTATGGTGGGAACAAGGTGCTGCAGCTCAATGGACCTTTGCTTTTTACCACGATATCCAATATCCAACCTATATCCATAACCCTGGTCTTTAAAACGAACATTCATTAGGAATCAATGCTGACAAGGGTTTCAGCGCATCTTCTCAATTTTTGTAGTACCTTTAAACTACAATCATGGCAAGTTCAATCAATAATTATTCAGGACAGTTTAGACGTAATGTATCAGACAAGTACATTATCTATAATAGTTTATTTGCAGCGCTACCCTATTCAGGAATAGCAAATGTTGGTGCATTACTCCCCATTATGCTTCAAACATGTGAAGATGGTTATGCGAAAGGGAAATCACCCGTTGAAATTATAGATTACTTTTTTAATCGTCAAACCGAGGTTGCCACAGAATCAGAAAAAATAGATCATTTGTTTAAATACGTTCAATACATGGAACGTCAAGTGGTATTGTTTGATGCGATTGAAGATGCCGCTTTTACCACTGTGAATGATATGGAAGGAGCTGGTAGTATTAAAGCATTAATTAGAGAAGCAGGCTTTACCGGCAAAACACAAGCACTAAAAAATAAATTAAAAGATTTTAAAGTGCGCATAGTGCTTACTGCACATCCTACTCAATTTTACCCCTCCAATGTATTAGGTATTATACATGATATGGGTGAAGCGATTGCAAAAAATGATTACAATACTATTAACCATTATATTCAGCAACTAGGACTGACCCCATTCTTCAATAAAAAGCAACCCACACCAACGGATGAGGCCTTGAATTTAATGTGGTATTTAGAAAATGTATTTTATCATTCTATTGGCAATATTTACAATACCATTGTGAATGATGTATTTGATAATAATTTTGAAAGTGAAAACCCATTCATAGAGCTTGGGTTTTGGCCAGGTGGAGATAGAGATGGTAATCCTTTCGTGAATGCTGCCACTACTATTAAAGTAGCACAAGCATTAAGAAGTAGCATTATTGTATGTTACTACCGTGATGTAAGAAAATTAAAAAGAAAATTAACTTTCGCAGGCGTAGACACTTTATTAAGTTCTTTGGAGGAAAGTTTATATGAAAATGTTTTTCGTCCTGATCAAAGTAAACCCATTTCCGTTGAAGAAATTATTGGTTGCTTAACCACGATTAGAAAAAAAATAAAAGACGAATATCATTCTCTTTATCTTTCTAAATTAGACAGCCTTTTAAATAAGGTTAAAATATTTGGAACTCATTTTGCTTCCCTTGATATTAGACAGGATAGTCGTATACATTTACAAGTATTATTAGATGTAAATAAAACAGTTAAGGAAAAAACAGGTAAAGGATTTTTGCCAGAGAACTATACCCAATTAAGTGCCGAAGAGAAAATTGCAATCTTAATTACCATTGCAGATAAAGTAGACCCTAACTTATTTACAGAGACCATTACAAAAGACACCATTGAGAGCATCTATGCAATTACGCAAGTGCAAGCAATTAATGGAATAGCTGGATGTCATCGTTACGTAATAAGCAATTGCCAATCCGAGGTAAATGTAATAGAACTTTACGCTTTATTTAGACTATGTGGTTGGGATGAAAACTTAACGAATGTTGATATTGTTCCTTTATTTGAAACCATTGACGACCTAGCTGCATCAGAACAAATAATGGATTATTTATACAAACATCCAATATACGCATCACATCTTGCAGCAAGAAAAATGCAACAGCCCATCATGCTTGGATTTAGTGATGGGACTAAGGATGGTGGTTATTTACAAGCTAACTGGAGTATTTATAAATCAAAAGAAGTATTAACTAATATTTCAAGAAAAAATAACATAGTTGTAAAGTTCTTTGATGGTCGTGGTGGCCCACCAAGTAGAGGTGGCGGAAAAACACATCAATTTTATGCATCCATGGGTAATCAAATTGAAAACGAAGAAATTCAATTAACCATTCAAGGACAAACCATCACTTCAAATTTTGGAACCATACATTCCTCTCAATATAATTTAGAACAATTATTGAGTGCTGGCGTAAGCCATGAATTATTTGCAGATACTAAGTTACAGTTGTCTCAACAGGATAGATTAATATTAGAAGAGCTTGGTAACATTAGCTATCAATCTTATCAGCAGTTAAAAGAAAGTCCACTTTTCTTGCCTTACTTGCAAAAATTTAGTCCACTTAATTATTATAGTAAAAGTAATATAGCAAGCCGCCCTGCCAAAAGAGGTGCAGGTAATACTTTGAAATTCGAAGATTTAAGAGCTATTCCTTTTGTGGGAAGCTGGAGTCAATTAAAACAAAATGTTCCAGGATTTTTTGGAGTGGGTACTGCTTTGCAAGTACTTAAAGAAAAAGGAATGTGGAAGGAAGTGCAATCCTTATTTAATAATATAGGATTCTTTAAAACATTGATTGACAATAGTATGATGAGTATGGTGAAATCAAGTTTTGCTATTACCAAATACATAGACAACGATCCAGAATACCGAACTATTTGGAATGAAATAAAAGAAGAGTTTAAATTAACAACTCAACTTTATCTTGAATTAAGCAATACCAATAGCTTAATGGAAAATGATACCGTATCTAAACATTCCATTTTATTAAGAGACCGAATTGTATTGCCATTGTTAACAGTGCAACAATATGCACTTTGTAAAGTACAAGATTCAAGTATTGATCCCGAGCTTAAAGAAGCATATGAGAAGCTATTAACAAGGACTATGTTTGGTATTATTAACGCAGCTCGTAATTCGGTATAGAGAAATTAAGTGTAAAAAAATTACACTGGTGCTTTAGTATCTTTCCACTTCCATAAATGCAAGCAGGCATAGGTTTTATAGGGTGACCATTTTTGAGATTTTGCAATCATTTTTGTTTGCAGTTCTTTCTTGGTTTCATATTTTATTTTGTACAATTTTATCATTGCTTGTTGTATACCTAAATCATCTACTGCAAATACATTTTCATGCCCAAGACTAAACATCAATAGCATCTCAACCGTCCATTTTCCAACCCCTTTAATCTGAGTCAATAAAGCAACAACATCTTCGGGATCCATTTTATACAATTGATTGTCTGTAATTTTATGATCTAAAAAAAAATGGGCTACATTTTGTACATAGGCTACTTTAGAATTACTTAAACCAATTCCCCTCAATTTCAATGGATCCGTTGCTAGCACTTGATCACAGCTGGGCTCTTTCCCATCATATAAATCCAAAAAACGATTAAATATTATTTTGGCAACCTTCGTGCTTAATTGCTGGCTGATGATACTTGCAATTAATCTTATGCTTGTATTTTTTCGACGTTTTAAAACATGGGTATCCTCATTTAACAAAGGAGCCAACTTTACATCGCTTTTTAAAAAAGTCTTATAACTCATAGTTGCAAATTAGGGAGATTTATTTATTTATCATACCTTTTCATTACAATTCAAAACATGCAATTATGAAAAAATGGATATTTATTGCGACTATTATATTTGTCCAAATTGGTAATACACAAATAACTTACGCTCAAAATAAAGATATTGCTGCTATTCAAGCTATTTTAGACAACCAAATAAAGTCATGGAATAGTGGCGATTTAGAGAACTTCATGGTGGGCTATTTACATAGTGATAGTCTTGTTTTTATTGGAAAATCTGGTCCCACTTATGGATATGAAAATACTTTAGCAAATTACAAAAAAAGCTACCCAGACAAAAGTCATATGGGTACTTTACAATTTGAAATTGTAAGTATGAAGCCAATAAACAATGATCACTATTTTGTGATCGGAAAATGGAAATTAATCCGCACGGTTGGTGACCTTAATGGGGTTTATACCTTATTGTTTAGAAAGACGAAAGAGGGTTGGAAAATTATAGCAGACCATAGTAGTTAATGCCCCAAGACATCTACTTTTTTATTGAAATTTATTAATCTAAACTTTGTTTATTATTAGCAGCCGCTTTAAGTAATCTATCAAATTGCTCTGGCGTTAAGTCATTATAAAAATAATAAACAGGATCTACCTTGATGCCTTTTTTAATTACCTCATAGTGGCAGTGTGGCCCTGTACTTTTTCCAGTACTTCCAATATAACCGATCACTTCACCTCTTTTTACAGACTGACCCACTTTTGCTTTAACACGTACCATGTGTCCATATAATGTTTGGTAACCATAGCCATGATTAATGACTACTTTATTGCCATACCCATCGGTACTAAATCCAGCAGCAGTAACCGTTCCATCTGCTGTTGCATAAATTGGTGTACCAGAAGGTGCTGTAAAATCTAATCCTTGGTGAAAACGAATATCCTTATAAACGGGGTCTACACGATATCCAAAACTACCTCCGATTCTATTTAAATTTTTATTACTAACAGGCTGAATAGCAGGAATTGCTTTTAATAATTTTTCCTTATTCTTAACCATATTAGTGATTTCAACATAAGAAGTTCCTTGGTAAGCAACTCTTAAAATTAACTTATTCAGCTGCTCCACCATATTTTTAATGAGGTCTGAATTAGATAAATTTTGAATCAATCTTACTTCTTTTTTCGCTTCCATCTCTTTAACACGGGCACTATCTGGAATTGGATCTGCTTCAAAAATGGATCTATACACATCATTATCTCTATTCTCTAATTCGGACATTTGCAACTCTAATTGCTTTACTCTTTCTTGTAAAACGCTATAACTTTCGCGATAAGAATCGTTTTGTTGACGTAACAATTTTTCCTTTGGAGAGTCTATGTATTGGAAAATTAGTATCACAATGATAATCCCTGTGGTAATGGAAGCCGCAATAAAACCAAATAGCTGTAACAAACGCACCCTAAGTGGTACTTCGATTTTTTCAAATCTCAGGGTGTGTGTATTAAAGAAATATTTGATTTTCTTCATTGATTAAGCCTTATTATTAGGTATATTTTTAATTAAAAAAGGGCCTATTTCCTTACCTTTGAAGCTCCTTAAAAAACTTTACAAATATAGCTTATTAAGGAAGAAATAGCTTAAAATTCCGATCCATGATGACAAGTTCAGAAATTAGACAACAGTTTTTAGATTTTTTTGCATCTAAGGGACATGCCATTGTACCCTCAGCACCCATTGTTGTTAAAAACGATCCTACCCTATTATTTACCAATGCAGGGATGAATCAGTTTAAAGATTATTTTTTAGGAAATCAAGTTCCTGCGCATGAAAGAATTGCCGATACGCAAAAATGTTTAAGAGTAAGTGGTAAGCATAATGACTTAGAGGAAGTAGGTGTTGACACTTATCACCATACCATGTTTGAAATGTTGGGCAACTGGAGTTTTGGAAATTATTTTAAAGCAGAAGCCATTGAATGGTCTTGGGAATTATTAACGAAGGTCTATAAATTAGATCCAGCCAGATTATATGTTTCTGTATTTGAAGGAGACCCTGCCGAAAATTTACCACAATCAAGTATTGCTTTAGCTGAGTGGAGAAAATGGGTACCAGAAGAAAAAATTATATACGGAACAAAAAAAGATAATTTCTGGGAAATGGGCGACACCGGACCTTGTGGGCCTTGTAGTGA
>CAJADG010000005.1 GCA_903938445.1 uncultured Bacteroidota bacterium
AATAAAATAAAACCAATGACCGTATTCTTATCTGTATTCATAATCGATGTTTAAACGTTTTTAACGTTGGGCAAAGATATGAATTTTAAGGTACCAAACTACGCATTTAAGGTAGCATGATGCTTAGCTGCGGCAATAAAATGTACGAATAAAGGAGCAGGCGCTTCCACCGTACTTTTTAGTTCGGGATGGTACTGAACGCCAATGAAAAATGGATGATTAGGAAGCTCTACAATTTCCACTAAACCAGTTGCAGGATTCAATCCACTTGTAACCATTCCTTTTTCATGAAATGCACTCAAATAGTCATTATTAAATTCATAACGATGACGATGTCTTTCATTTATAGAAGTTGCCCCATAAATTGTATGTGCCAATGTATTTTCAGCAATCGTACATGGATAAGATCCCAATCGCATAGTACCACCCATCATCGTAATTCTTTTTTGTTCTTCCATCATATTAATGACAGGATCAGGGCTATTAGGATCCATTTCAACAGAGTGTGCTTGTTTTAATCCTAAAACATTCCTTGCAAATTCAATAACTGCCATTTGCATACCTAAACAAATGCCAAAGAATGGTAATTTATTTTCTCTTGCATATTGAACAGCAATAATTTTTCCTTCAATTCCTCTGTTACCAAAACCTGGAGCTACTAACAATCCATCTAAGCCATCTAATTGCTCATTTACATTTTGAGAAGTAATGTTTTCACTATGCACATTTACCACGTTCACTTTTACTTCATTCATGGCACCAGCATGTATAAAGCTTTCCAATATTGATTTATAAGCATCTTGTAATTCAATGTACTTACCAATTAAACCAATATTAACCGTTGATTTTGGATTTTTTAATTTATTTAAAAAGCCATTCCATTTTGTTAAATCTGGTTCTTTATAATTAGTAATATTTAATTTTTTCATCACAATTAAATCCAATTGTTCTTTTTGCATTAACAATGGGACTTCATAAATTGTACTAGCATCACAAGATTCAATTACATTACCCGGTTTAACATTACAGAACAATGCAATCTTGCGTTTGATATCATCGTTTAAAGGATGCTCGGTTCTACAAACAATCACATCAGGATGTACTCCTGTTTCACTTAACATTCTTACACTATGTTGCGTTGGCTTCGTTTTTAATTCTTTAGCTGCACTTAAATATGGGATTAAAGTTAAATGCACCACCATCACATCTTCCGCAGGTAATTCCCACTGAATTTGTCTTACTGTTTCTATGAAAGGAGTGCTCTCAATATCCCCCACCGTTCCACCTATTTCGGTAATCACCACATCAAATTTTCCTTCTTGTCCTAATAACAACATTCTGTGTTTTATCTCATCGGTAATATGAGGAACTACTTGTACGGTTTTACCCAAAAATTCACCAGCTCTTTCTTTATTAATAACTGTTTGATAAATACGACCAGTGGTTACGTTATTTGCTTGGGAAGTTGGGGTGTTTAAAAAACGCTCATAGTGACCTAAGTCTAAGTCAGTTTCTGCACCATCTTCCGTCACATAACACTCACCGTGTTCATATGGATTTAAAGTACCTGGATCCACATTAATATAAGGATCAAATTTTTGTATGGTTGTTGAAATGCCTCTTGCTTGCAATAATTTTGCCAATGAAGCCGCAATAATACCTTTTCCCAAACTACTTGTTACACCACCAGTTACAAAAATATACTTTGCCATAATTTTAAATTCGTCTAATATTGAAAAAGGAATTCCTGCAATAGTTAGCTATTGAGGAGGACCTATTCAAAGGTTTTTAATGTGACCGTCTTGTTTTTAGGAAAAATGCTTAGAGGTCATACAAAAATACGCGAAAAAAAATCCCTAAAAAAATCAAGCTAAAAGAACAAACAATAAATGTTTATAAGTGTTATATAAAAGTGAACATCTTAAATTAAAAATCAACAAAATTCTATGAAAAAACTACTTTTTGGCCTAATTGTGGCCCTAATGGCCGGCAGCTTAATAAGTTGGAATTGGGCTAAAACTCAATTTTCTCCTGTAAATAAGGCAGATGTGGTGGAATGTCTTAATATGGAAACACAGCAAGCTTATCAATTAGAAGCTTCTACTCCAAAATTTGCTTCCTTACATCCAGCACCTTTGGTCGTGAATCCGGAAAACTTATTGGGGAAAATGATCCAATTTGATGCTGCCGATGGTAAGCAAGCCAATGCTTACTTTATTCCTGCAAAAAAGCAAACAAAAAAATGGTTAATCGTCATTCAAGAATGGTGGGGACTAAACGATCATATTAAATTAGAGTCAGACAAATACTACAGTGCATTAGGTGATATGAATGTAATTGCTGTTGATATGTATGATGGAAAGGTAGCGGCAACTCCTGACAGTGCTATGAAATTAATGCGCGGTGCAGACATGGGAAGAATGGCTGCTATTATTCAAGGTGCCATTAAAAAAGCAGGTGCTGATGCGTCCATCTATAGTGTGGGTTGGTGCTTTGGTGGCATGTGGAGTTTACAAACTGCTATCCTTGCTGGACCACAAGCAAAAGGAACGGTAATGTATTATGGTCGTCCTGAATCTAATATGGAAAAATTAAAATCTATTCAATGTGACATTATCGGATTCTTTGGAAATCAAGACCAAGCTCCCTCTCCTGCAATGGTGAATGAGTTTGAGAAAAATATGAAAGAAGCTGGTAAAAATTTGTCTATAAATAGATATGAAGCCAACCATGGTTTCGCAAATCCAAGCAACCCTAGCTTTAATCCAACTGCAACGGCTGATGCTTATGCAAAAGCAATTGCATTCTTAAAAGCGCACTAATATAATTGATCGATCTATTATTGACCATTGAAATCAAGAGCCCTTTAAAATAGAATTTCATTTGCCTCCGCGGTACGAACCGAAGTCGGCTTCATGAAACTATTTTAAAGGGCTTCTTTATGTATTGACTTGAAAACTTTGAGTCAAATAAGACCAACATTACATATCGTTTTTAATCTTTCTGTAACTAGCAGTTAGGCCGAGAATTAAAGATGAGCTAA
Organism: uncultured Bacteroidota bacterium; assembly: GCA_903938445.1. Classification (GTDB taxonomy): domain Bacteria; phylum Bacteroidota; class Bacteroidia; order Chitinophagales; family Chitinophagaceae; genus Sediminibacterium. Next base: position 3,044 of record CAJADG010000005.1, read on the forward strand.
ATCCTTGATGTTCCATTTCATTTAAACCGGCAATGGTACAACCCATGGGTGTAGTTACTTTGTCAATTTCTTGCTCTGGATGCGTATTCTTAGTTAATAATAAATCAGCTGCACCTTTCACGGTTTGTGCTGCAATTAAAGAAGCTTGCGCAGCACTAAAACCTATTTCAATTCCACCCTGAATATTGGCACGAATATACCTTAATGCATACGCTGTACCACAGGCCCCTAATACGGTTGCAGCATCCATTAATTTTTCATCAATCACAATACTTTTTCCTAACTGATTAAATAAAGCAGTTACATATTCCACTTGATCTTTTGCTTTGCCATTGGCACAAATACAGGTCATGCTTTGTTGAATAGAAATAGCCGTGTTAGGCATTGCACGAAATACTGCGAAATCTGCACTTAACATCTCTTCCATATCTTTTATCCAAACCCCAGTTGCAACACTTATGATAGTATGATTACCTGCAACTAAAATTGGTTTAATATCAGCAACAATATCTTTAATTTGAAACGGTTTCACTGCTAAAATTACATATGCTGCATCTTTAACAGCCGCCTGATTATCAGAGGTAACAGTAACCCCTTTATCTACCAAATGCTGAACTGTTGAAAGATTTCTTTTGGTAATGGTAATTTGATTTGCATTTACAAAACCACTTGCTATTAAACCTTCTGCAATAGATGACCCTAAATTACCGCCGCCAATGATGGCAATTTTATGATTGGACATATGAACTGAATTTGAAATTGAATGAATTATTTGAAAATCTTAAATGATTGGTTAAGCTTTATTTATCAAAATAAGTTTAATAATATTTCCACGAAGCCGACTTCGGTTCTTGCCGCGGAGGCAAGTGGGAAGTATTATTAAACGAACTAAAATAAATTAGTAATCAAAATTATTTTGAAATGAAAATTAATAACCCTTTGCGGGGACTAAATAATTCGCCACATAATCTTTAACTCCATCTTCTAAACTACAAAAAGGCAAATCATACCCAGCAGTAATTAATTTTTTCATATTTGCTTCGGTAAAATATTGATATTTATCTCTGATATCCAATGGCATATCAATAAATTCGATATTAGGCTGTAACCCTTGTGCGGTAAAAGTATTCGTAGCAAGGTCATAAAAAGATCTTGCTTTTCCTGTTCCTAAATTATATAAACCATTCAATGCTGTTGACCAATTTGATGCCAACATTTTTTCTAGCATCCAATAAATAACCTGTACCACATCTTTGACATATATAAAGTCACGTAATTGTTGCCCATCCTCAAAACCTTCCTTATGACTCTTAAATAATTTAACTAGCCCTGTTTCTTTAATTTGATGAAAGGCATGAAATATTACACTTGCCATACGTCCTTTATGCCCTTCATTAGGACCATATACATTAAAGAATTTTAATCCAGCCCAAGTAGGAGGCGTTTCACTTTGAGCAATTGCCCATTTATCAAATTCATTTTTGCTAACCCCATAAGGATTCAAGGGTATTAATTTATCTAAAATTTCATGTGAATCATTGTATCCATTTTCGCCCCCACCATAAGTTGCAGCAGATGAAGCATAAATGAATGGAATTTGTTTTTCAGAAGCATAATTCCATAATGCTTTTGAATATTCCACATTCAATTCTTCATGAATCGCATAATTAAATTCAGTGGTATCAGTTCTTGCACCCAAATGCACAATGGCATCAATCGTGAAATCTAAAATTGGAAGTTGTTCGATGAAAGATTGTCTTTCAATTATTTTTACAAATTGCTTTTGCTCCCAGTTTTTTCTTTTTGCTTCTACACCAAAATCATCCACCAATAGCAATTGATTCCATCCACGTTCATTAAAAAATTGAACGCAAACCGATCCAATAAAACCAGCAGTACCAGTTACAACGATGGTGGGTTGTTTTGTCATTATTATTGTTAACTAATTATTTAGCTAATTGCTTTTCAATTGCGGTATCATAATCACTTTTCCATTCAGTGATTGAACCCCAATTTTCTCCTTCTACAATTACATCAGCTGAAGTTACTTTACCTAAAACAGTTGTTTTAATACCATGCTTAGCTGCAGCAGCCTCAACAGCAGCAACATTTGTAGCATCAACTGAAACCACTACTCTACTTTGTGCTTCTCCCAACCAATAAGCATCTTTACGTAAACTACTTCCATTGGATGAAACTTCAAATCCTTTGTTATTGTAGAAAGCGGATTCTAATAAAGTAACCATTAAACCACCTTCACTAATATCGTGTGCACTTTTTACTTTAGTTTCTTTTATTAATTCAGCAACCAATTGTTGTAAATTAAATTCTTCCTCTAAATCAAAATAAGGTGCTTGTGAATGGGTAATACCTTTTAATTTATTCAAGTATTCAGAAGATCCAATGTCATTTCTTTGTTCCCCTAATAATACAATCACATCACCCTCTTTTTTAAAGTCTAAGGTCATTTTATTTTTCATGTCCTCCACGATACCAACCATTCCAATTGTTGGTGTAGGGAATACAGGACCGTCCGGATTTTGATTGTAGAAACTTACATTACCACCCGTTACTGGTGTATTGAATTTACGACAAGCAGCACCCATTCCTTCCACTGCTTTCACAAATTGATAATACACTTCTGGATCATATGGATTACCAAAATTCAAACAGTTGGTTACTCCAATAGGCTCACCACCACTACATACAATATTTCTTGCAGCTTCGGCAACGGCAATCATAGCGCCCTTTTCAGGATTTGCAAAAACGTATTTACTATTACAATCAACTGTCATAGCCAATGCCTTTCCGGTACCTTTTGCCAACACAACTGCAGCATCACTTGGTGCATTAGTTGAAGTATTGGCAGCACCCACCATGCTATCATATTGATTATAGATCCAACGCTTAGAAGCAATATTGGGAAGGTTAACTAACTCTTTTACGGTAGCTTTTAAATTGGTCGTATCTGCAATAGCATTCATATCAAATGCATTTACTTTCGCTAAATAAGCAGGCTCTTTATATTCACGTGTATATTGCGGAGCTCCACCACCTAATACCAATTCATATGCAGGTAAGGAAGCTTCTAATTCACCATGCATATAAAAACTTAATATGCCATCATCTGTAACTTCACCAATATTAGAACAAGACAAATCCCATTTTTCAAATACTGCTAAAACTTCGGCTTCTTTTCCTTTTTGCACACAGATTAACATACGCTCTTGGCTCTCACTTAAAAGTAATTCCCAAGCTTTCATGTTTTGTTGACGTGTTGGAACTTTATCTAAATCAATACGCATTCCTACTCCACCTTTTGCACTCATCTCAGCAGTAGAACAAATAATGCCTGCGGCACCCATGTCCTGCATACCCACTATTCCACCTGTTTCAATAACTTCCAAACAAGCTTCTAATAATTTCTTTTCTTGGAATGGATCACCCACTTGCACTGCAGGTAATTCTTCCACGCTATCTGCAGTAATTTCGGCTGATGCAAAACTTGCACCACCGATACCATCCTTGCCAGTTGCACTACCTACAAAGAAAATAGGATTGCCTTTCCCTTCCGCAGTTGCACTTACCGTTTTACCTGCTTTAACAATACCCACACTCATCGCATTCACCAATGGATTGGTATGATAACACTCTTCAAAATACAATTCGCCACCAACTGTTGGTACTCCAAAACAGTTTCCATAATGACCAATACCATGCACCACACCCGCTAATAAACGTTGTGTTTTTTTATCTTCTAATTTTCCGAAACGTAAACTATTCAATGATGCAATTGGACGCGCACCCATTGTAAAAATATCTCTTTGAATTCCGCCAACTCCTGTTGCAGCACCTTGGAATGGTTCTAATGCACTAGGATGATTATGAGATTCAATTTTAAATACTACTCCATAATCATTTCCAATATCCATTAATCCAGCATTTTCTTCTCCCGCAGCAACTAACATTCTTCCTCCATCACGAGGCAAAGTTTTTAACCATTTTATTGAATTCTTATAACTACAATGCTCACTCCACATGCCACTAAAAGCACATAACTCTGTGAAATTAGGAGTACGTCCTAATTTTTGTTTTATTAATTCAAATTCTTCGGCCGTTAATCTTAATTGTTGGGCTGTTTTAACTGTAATTTCCATTTAAATAGAATTGTGCTTTTATAGATGTCGCGAAGGTACAAAATGGCTTGTTAAGCAAAAGCTTGAATTACCAACATATTTATCTCAAAATGTGGATCTAATTAAATCAAACATAAAGTCCGATTGAATTGAAAAAATTAAAATTATTTGAAAATCAATAAGTTGTGTGAATTATCCAAATTACAATATTTTATTATATATTTGTTTTATGCACAAAAACTTGAAAATTTGCACATTTATTGGTGTAATTTATATTTCTTACTTACTTTCGTGTAAGAAAAGGGCAATTAAGCCATACATTTATTGTATAATTTATTTTTTTAATATTTAAACATTCGTACCATGTCTAAATCTAAATTGGAGTACATCTGGTTAGATGGTTACAAACCAACTCAGTCTTTAAGAAGTAAAACAAAAATTGAAAACAACTTTAGTGGTAAACTAGAAGATTGTGATATGTGGAGCTTTGACGGTTCTTCAACTGAACAAGCACCAGGTGGATCATCTGACTGTTTATTAAAGCCTGTTTTTATTTGTAAAGATCCAGGTCGTAAAGATGCATACTTAGTAATGTGTGAAGTATTAAATTCTGACGGTACTCCACATGCTACTAACGGACGTGCTACGATCGAAGATGATGATAATGATTTCTGGTTTGGATTTGAACAAGAATATTTCTTATGGAATCCTGCAACAAACAAACCATTAGGTTTCCCAGAAGGTGGATACCCTGGCCCTCAAGGTCCTTACTACTGTTCAGTGGGTGCTAACAATGCATACGGAAGAAACATTGTGGAAGAGCATTTAGATATTTGTTTAGAAGCTGGATTAAATGTAGAAGGTATCAACGCTGAAGTTGCTGCAGGACAATGGGAATTCCAAATTTTTGCTAAAGGTGCAAAAGAAGCTGGAGACCAAATTTGGGTAGCAAGATATTTATTAGAAAGAATTGGTGAAACATACGGTGTATCCATTAACTGGCATTGTAAACCATTGGGTGCATTAGATTGGAACGGTTCCGGTATGCATGCTAACTTCTCTAACACCACTTTAAGAACATGTGGTAAGAAAGAAATTTACGATGCAATTTGTGAATCATTCCGTCCATTTGTTAAAGAACATATCGAAGTTTACGGAGCTGATAATCATTTACGTTTAACTGGTAAGCACGAAACAGCTTCTATCCATGATTTCTCTTTCGGTGTATCTGACAGAGGTGCTTCTATCCGTATTCCAATTGGTGCTGTAGAAAAAGGATGGAAAGGATGGTTAGAAGATCGTCGTCCAAATTCAGCTGCAGATCCATACAAGGTTGCTGCAATAATTATCAAGACCGTTAAAACTGCAAAGTTTTAATCTATTGATTACTAAGGTTTTTTAGAATAAGCATTCATAAATTGTGTTTTGAATTGTAATCCCCCAAGAAATTGGGGGATTTTTTGTGCATTACTGCTTTTTCAATTCCAATTACGCTCAATAATTGGGGTTAAATTTGCTAAGATTAATAAATTTTAAAATTATATATATGTCATTAAGAACAGATGCGGTAAATCACGTGAGTTATGGCAATATCAGTTCACCTGATATTAAAGGTGCTAAAATCACCGGCGTTTTTGGTGAAAATGTTTTTACTTTAAAAACGGCAAGAGAATATTTAAGTGATGAGGCATACAAAAGTTTAACAGCTAGTGTAAGAGGTGGAAAAAAAATTGAAAGAGCTGTAGCAAGTCAAATTGCTTCTGGTATGCGTGCTTGGGCTGAAAGTAAAGGGGTGACACATTATACGCACTGGTTTCAACCTTTAACGGGTACCACTGCAGAAAAGCATGATTCATTTTTTACATTAAAATCTGATGGTACTGCTATTGAAGAATTTGAAGGTGCTGCATTAATTCAACAAGAGCCTGATGCCTCTTCATTCCCAAATGGTGGATTGAGAGCTACTTTTGAAGCAAGAGGATACTCTGCATGGGATCCTTCATCTCCCCCATTCATTATTGAAATTGGAAATGGTAAAACTTTATGTATTCCTACCATTTTTATTGCTTACACAGGAGAATCATTGGATTACAAAGCACCCTTAATGAAAGCAGTTGAGTCATTAAATAAAGCTGCTGTAACCGTTTGTAATTATTTTGATAAAAACGTAACTAAAGTAACGCCAACATTAGGTTGGGAGCAAGAATATTTTGTCATTGATGAAGCCTTAGTAAATGCACGACCTGACTTAGTACAATGCGGTCGTACTGTATTTGGTTTCACACCAGCAAAAGGCCAACAATTAGAAGATCATTATTTTGGTTCCATTCCAGAAAGAGTTTACGCTTTCATGCGTGATTTTGAAAATGAATCTTATAAATTAGGTATTCCTTTAAGAACAAGACATAACGAAGTTGCACCTGCACAATTTGAGTGTGCTCCTATCTTTGAAGAAGTAAATATTGCAGTTGACCATAACATTTTATTAATGGATGTAATGAGTCGTGTTGCAAAACGTCATCGCTTAGTAGTATTATTGCATGAAAAACCATTTGCTGGAATTAATGGTAGTGGTAAACACAATAACTGGAGCTTAGCAACGGATACGGGAATTAATTTATTAGCGCCGGGTAAAACACCTAAGACTAATTTAATGTTCTTGACTTTCTTTGTAAACACCATTAAGGCAGTACATGATTATGCAGATATTTTAAGAGCATCCATTGCATCTGCCTCTAACGATTTTCGTTTAGGCGCTAACGAAGCACCTCCTGCAATTATCTCTGTATTTATTGGAGACTATTTAACAAAAGTGTTGAACGACGTTGAAAGCCGCGTAAACAGTAAGTTTGATGAGCAAGATGAAGCAATATTGAAATTAGATTTACACCGTAGCATTCCAGAATTAATGATTGACAATACAGATAGAAACAGAACTTCTCCGTTTGCATTCACTGGAAATAAATTTGAATTCCGTGCGGTAGGCTCCACTGCTAACTGTGCATTACCAATGACCATTTTAAATACCATTGTTGCAGATACTTTAAATAAATTCTCTGAAGAAGTAGAGGCATTGATTGCAAAAGGCGATAAAAAAGAGATCGCTATTATGCAAGTAATTCAAAAATATATTGTCACAAGTAAAAAGATTTTGTTTGAAGGAGATGGCTATAGTGAAGCATGGCATAAGGAAGCTGAAAAAAGAGGTTTACCTAATTTAAAAACAACCCCAGTTGCTTTAGATGCCATGGTGACAGAAAAAGCAAAGAAAGTATTTTTAGAGAATGGTATTTACACACATGCTGAAATTGAAGCACGTCATGAAATTGAATTAGAAAAGTACATTAAGAAAGTACAAATTGAAGCTAGAGTCATGGGTGATTTAGCTACCAATCATATTATTCCGGCAGCCATTAAATATCAAAATGAGTTATTGAAAAATGTAAGCTTACTTCGTGAAGCAGCATTACCTGAAAAATTATACAAAGGTCAATTAACTTTATTAAAAGATGTGAGCACTCATATTCAACAAGTGTATGAGAATGTACACGCTATGGTGGAAGAAAGAAAAGTGGCTAATAATTTAACTGATACAAGAGAAAAAGCAATTGCTTATGAAGCAAAAGTAAAAACTCAATATTTTGATAAAATTCGTTACCACGTTGACAAATTAGAGCAATTGGTGGATGACGAATTATGGACCCTACCAAAGTATAGAGAATTGTTATTTTTAAGATAATACGATTTAAGAAATCAAGATATTCCCCAGAGGTAATACCCCCCTACAGAAAAGGCTCCGAGTTTCGGAGCCTTTTTAATATCATTATTGTAAATAAATAAGGAACTTATATTAAAAAATTAAGTTTCTTATTTATTTAAGGCTCCGAGTTTCGGAGCCTTTTTAATATCATTATTGTAAATAAATAAGGAACTTATATTAAAAAATTAAGTTTCT
>CAJADG010000006.1 GCA_903938445.1 uncultured Bacteroidota bacterium
AAAATAATTCAAATCCTTCAAACCCAGCACTGGTATAGTTTTCTTTAACCGCAGACAACGTCATTCCATTGCCTTTTGAAATACTCAATTGGGGCAATAAATTCATAAGCCATGCACCTTTTGCAGGATCTAAGCTTATATTAATGGATGCGGTATTCGTTTGAAATGAAATTTGCATTTCTTCCCACTTTGTTCCTTTTTTAGATTTTTGAACAATGGAATATTTTGACTCAACTCCCAACCAAATTACTTTGTTGGTATTTGCAGTTGCATATTCAGGTTCTTGCAATGCATTTAAAATATAATTTGGAGCAATAGAAGTTTTTGGAATTTTAAATTCAAACCATTTTTGTAAAGGCATTTCAAAACAAGCGCCATGCATATAATTAAGTAATGCTTTTTTCAAACCAAATCCAAATAATTCATGATTGGCTCCTGTTGGATCCGTATGCTCAATATCATTATTGGCAAAAGTTCCAATTTCATTCGTTACTTTTTTCACTTTGTACTTGTCTGGATCTAACCCCACTGGGCTATGTGCAGTCATGGTGAATAAATGCCAAAATGCAGATTGCAATACGCCAGTCTCAAAAAGTTGTCGAACCATTTCGAGCGAATCAATTGTTTCTTGCACTGTTTGTGTTGGGAAACCATACATTAAATAAGCATGCACCATAATACCAGCGTCTGAAAAATGCTTACTGACTTTGGCCACCTGTGACACGGTAATTCCTTTATTAATTAATTCAAGTAATCTATCCGATGCCACTTCCAGTCCACCACTCACTGCAATACAACCAGCCGCTTTTAGCAATAAACATAAATCTCTAGTAAAGCTTTTTTCAAAACGCACATTGGCCCACCAGCTCACCACTAAATTTCTTTTGATAATTTCGATAGCCACTGCTTTCATTAAAGAAGGCGGCGCTGCTTCATCTACAAAATGAAATCCATTCTCCCCTGTCTTATCCACCAACTCTTGCATTCTGTCAACAATTAAAGAAGCAGCAATTGGTTCATAGGTTTTTATATAATCCAAAGAGATATCGCAAAATGTACATTTACCCCAATAACAACCATGCGCCATGGTTAGCTTATTCCAACGACCATCACTCCATAAACTATGCATGGGATTAATTACCTCAATGGCTGAAATATATTTATCTAACAATAAACCATCATAATCAGGTGTGCCTACTTGACCTTGCTTGTAATCACTACAACTTGCATTATTGATATATGTTACTACTCCGTTTAATAAAGTAAAACAACGTTTCAATTCATGAAGCTCTTTTTTTCCATCAATATGATCTATTAAAATTTCAAGAGGTGCTTCACCATCGTCTAAAGTAATATAATCATAAAATTCAAAAACGCGTGGGTCACTTAAGGACCTAAGTTCAGTGTTGGCAAAACCACCACCCATGGCTACTTTAATAGCAGGGAAATGTTTTTTCAGCCATTGCGCACAACGCAGTGAAGTGTATAAGTTGCCAGGAAAAGGAACCGATAAGCAAACCAACTTGGGTTGCACATTCTTTATTCGCTGGTCAAATATTTCAATTAAAATTTCATCTAAATAAGTAAAGGGTTGTTGCAAAGCAGCATATAATTCATCAAATGAATTGGCTGATCTTCCTAAACTCTCCGCATAACGACTAAAACCAAAATGAGGATCAATATTTTCTTTAATTAAATCACTAAGATCCTCTAAATACATCGTAGCGATATGTTTGGCCATATCGATTTTACCCATGCTACCGAAAGCCCATTTCAAATCATCAATTTGTTCAAACCTACTTGCTTCTGGTAAAAAATTTCGGGAACTAATTAAATGTGCTAGTGTATTTGACTTTCCCTGTAAAAACAAAATCACTTCATTAATAGTATGAATATATCTATCCTTTAATGAAATAATTCTTTCGCTATTTTCAGATATTTCAGTAATTAAACCCGCCTTTAGTTTTTCATCAATGGTATTAAATAGTTTTTCTAAACCTGGCTTACTAAATAAAGCAATGGTTACCTCAATTCCCAAATCAGCCTGTACCGATTCAATGCCCTTGGTATTAAAGAACCCTTTTAAATAGGCAGTAGCAGGATACGGCGTATTAAGCTGCGTAAATGGAGGTGTAATTAATAAAACATGCTTGTTCAATGCTAAAGATTATTTAGCAAAAATAAGGTTATCGCTGCATAAATGCATAAGTCCAATCTATTAATAATTGATATTAGTAATGCAGACTATATTAGCTATTAAATGAGACAAAATATTTCTTCATACTTGGTGTTTAATTACATATGTGTTAAATTACAAGTCTTAATATTTAACTATGCGCAAATACCTAAGTTTACTATTGTTATTGATTCCATTTTTGGGATTTAGTCAACAAAAAGCGAATTATGCTTTGGCTGCTCGCTTTGCTCCCAAAAAATTAGACAAGATGATTTTTTCTTTGTCAGTGGATCCTCATTGGCTTAAACAGTCCAACAAATTTTGGTATATCTACGAGACAAGTGAAGGAAAAAAATGGATCATTGTAGACCCCGTAAAAAATGAAAAGAAAGTAATGTTCAATAATGATAAAATTGCTGCTGAACTTACTAAAATTATCAAGGACCCATTTGATGGCCAACACCTTCCTATTGATTCAATCAAATTTATAAAAGACGAAAACTGGATTCAGTTTGAAGTAAAAAGTACGATTGAAATCAATAAAGACGAGGAAGTTAAAAAAGACGCAAAGCCTGAAAAAATAAAAAAGACATTTTATTTTGAATACAATCTTGCGACTGAGCAATTAAGTGAATTAGTGGGTTTTAAAAAAACAAAGAGAAAACCAAACTGGGCAAATATCTCACCAGATGAAAAAACAATTGTTTTTGGTAGAAACTACAACTTATACTACATGGATAAAGCCAATTATGATAAGGCTTTAAAAAATGAAGATGATAGCACCATTGTAGAGCATGCTATTACCACGGATGGTATTCAAAATTATAGTTGGCATAGTGAAAGTGCATATGGTGGTGGTGGTGAAACCAATGTAGATGTGGATAAGAATAAAAATAAAAGGAAAGCAGTGAATGGCATGTGGAGCGAGGATGGCAAACACATTGCAATCACCAAAGTAGATAATAGAAAAGTAAAGGACTTATGGGTAATTAATAGTATTGCAGATCCTAGACCTACCCTTGAAACCTATAAATACTGGATGCCAGGCGAAAAAGATGCACCGGTTGATCACTTGATGATCGTTGATATGGAAAAGAAAAATTTTAAAGAAATTAATGTTTCCTTATTTAAAGATCAAGACATTTCGGTATGGAATAAAACAAGTAAAGTAAATAGCAGAGATGATGAGCATAAACCATTCATTTGGTTAGGCACGAACGATAAACTGTATTTGGCAAGAACAAGCAGAGACTTAAAAAAGATTGACCAATGTATAGTAGATATTAATTCTGGAGAGGTGAAAACTTTGGTAGAAGAAAGTTTAAACACTTATGTTGAAATAAAAAAGCCAGGTTTATTAAAGAGCGGTGAGTTTATTGAATGGAGCGAGCGTGATGGTTGGGCACATTTATATTTGTATGACAAGGACGGTAAATTAAAAAACCAAATCACACAGGGTCCATGGCATATTGAAGATATTGTTTCTATAGATGAAGAAAAGAGAATTGTATATTTCTCAGGAAACGGAAAAGAAAACGTATCTAATAATTCCAAGGAAGATCCATACTATTTACATTTATATAAAGTGAATTTTGATGGCACTAATTTACAATTATTAAACCCAGGCAATTATGATCATAGCTTTACCATGAATGATGGTAAAAACTATTTCGTAAATACAAGTTCAAGAGTAAACACTGCGCCTGTTTCAAGTTTATATGGAACGGATGGTAAAAAAATAATGGATCTTGAAACAACTGACTTAAGTTCATTATTTGCTGCAGGTTATAAATTCCCTGAAACATTCAAAATAAAAGCAGATGATGGAATTACCGATATTTTTGGCGTGATGTACAAACCTTATGATTTTGATAGCACTAAAAAGTATCCAATCATTGAATATGTTTATCCTGGCCCACAAACCGAATCTGTAAACAAGAGCTTTAGTAAGGGTATGGATCGTATTGACCGCCTAGCGCAATTAGGTTTTGTAGTTATTACATTAGGAAACCGTGGTGGTAATCCTGCACGTAGCAAATGGTACCATAATTATGGTTACAATAATTTAAGAGATTATGGATTAGCCGATAAGAAAGCTGCTATTGAACAATTAGCGGACAGGTATAAATTTATTGATCGCGATAAAGCAGGTATTCATGGCCATAGTGGTGGAGGATTTATGAGTACGGCGGCCATGTTGGTATATCCAGACATTTTCAAAGTGGCAGTGAGCAATGCTGGCAATCATGACAATAGTATTTACAACAGATGGTGGAGCGAAAAGCACAATGGAGTAAAAGAAAATATCTCTGACAAAGGGGATACCACTTTCTCTTATATGATTGATAAGAATCCTGAAATTGCTAAAAACTTGAAAGGAAAATTATTATTAATTCATGGAGAGATTGATAATAATGTGCACCCTGCCAATACCATTAGAGTCGTAAATGCCTTAATCAAAGCCAATAAGCGTTTTGATATGTTAATTTTACCAACCCAGCGTCATGGTTTTGGCGATATGAACGAGTATTGGTTCTGGAGAACAGCAGACTATTTCTCCAAATATCTTTTGGGTGATGACACCGAAAAACCAGTAGATATTGAAGAAATGAATAAAGAGATTGAAAGGAAAAAATAGAAATGAATTTTCTTAAAAAAAGCGCTGGCCTTTGTCAGCGTTTTTTTTATTTTATACCTGTGTTAGATTAGTGAAATATAGTGAACTCAGTATTACTTTAATATTAACAATTTATGATTTATTTATAAAAAAGCTAGAACTACGTTAAATTCGCAAAAATATTAGAATGAAAATTAAAAGCTTGCTAATTATTGCGTTTGTTTTTTTAAGTTTAATCACTAAATCACAAACGGCGAATGAATACCCGAAAGTGGCAGCCTATTTTAGTGTAAGTCACCCAATTGTAACATTGTCTTCAAATTTACCAGCATACAATTTTGATCATTCCTACACGGTTGGATTCCCAATCGGTATAAATATTATAAAATCAGCAAAGCTTGCTTATAGTATTGAAATAGTACCCACTAT
>CAJADG010000007.1 GCA_903938445.1 uncultured Bacteroidota bacterium
AAAAATGGAATAAATTAACGTAAATGCCACTGCTATTTTTTCATAATGATGTTGCTCTTTTGATTTTAAAAATCTAAATAAAAAGACAAATGTTAAAATAGATAAAAATAAAAATGCAATAATTGTTGGAATTGCACTTACCCATGTTGAGAACGGCAACCAATTGGTTAATACTAATCCATAATATTTTAAATTTTCTAAAAAAGGAGTGACCCCTTTTTGCCTATTCCCTGTTAAAGTTTGGGTTAATAAAGCGTTTCTAATTAAATTAATTATAAAAAGTGATATTGAAATTGCGCCATATATAAAAGTATGTTGAATTTTTCTACCCCATTTTAAATCAGAAGACATAAGTATTAACATGCCACCTGTAGCAATCACTGCAACACCTGCTAACCTTGTATCAGCGGCTATTGCAGAAATAATAGCGATGACTATTAAAGATTTAAAAGTATATTTTTCAAAATATACTTTACCAAAATAAATAAACAAAACAATCTCCGTAATAAATAATGTTTCGGACCATAGCATCGTATATATTTCTAACAAACTTGGACTTAAAGCTATAACAGCTAATACTAGCCATTTTAACCATTTAGAATGATTCGTTTTTTCTAAAATAATACCAGCTATAAAAATGGTAAGCCCAAATAAAATTGCATTAAAAAAGGGAATGACTTTTAAGAATGAACTACCAACTATTACTTTAATCAATGACAATAAAATTGGATAACCAACTGGGAACATTACAAATGGTTTTCCATCAAATTGATAAAAACCTTTCCCTGCTATAATGCTATCTGCTGTACTTAGATAATAAATTGAATCTGGTGAAATGCCCAAGCCACTGTGAATTGTTAATAGGAACACTAATAAACCACCAACAAAAGCAGCCAAAAGAGTATCAATATTGGACCTAAGCAATTTCAAAGTATATAATTTACTCAAAAATACATTTTTTCTCCTTACAAAATTTTAAGTAAATATTAAGTTACAACAATAATTTTAAGTACTTCTTGATAAGGTTTTGTGAAAAATCATTTTGAGTAAACCTATCCATCAAAACAATGTCTAATTTTGGATAAAATTTACAAAATGCACAAATCGGTATATCTATCAAGTTTACTCTTTACAATAATACTGTTTTCAAATTGCAGCCCTAAACAATATGAAATTGGTAAGTATCAAAATGACCCAATCATTGCAGATGGGGATGCGAGCGACTGGGGTTTACCTTTACGTTTTGGCAGTGAAGAAGGCTCTTTACAATATTCCATTACAAATGACAAGGAAAACTTTTACATAAGTGTTGCTACCAATAATCAACAAACTCAAATGAGTATTTTAAGAGCAGGATTAAAAATATGTTTTGATCCCAAAGGCAATAAATCAACTGATATTGCTTTAATATATCCTTATAAAGAACCCATGGAGGCTGGACCAAGAGGAAAAAATGAAAATAGAAATACGGATCCTAATTCAATGAAACAAAAAATGATGCTTGATGCGGATATTTTTAGTACGATTGGTTTTGTAAATATGGAAAATAGAATTTATGATTTAAAGGATACTAGTCATTTTAAAGTGGGCATGAATTATGACAAATACAATAATTTAGTTTTTGAAGCAATTGTTCCAATTAAAAATATAATTGCCAGTCCTATTAATTTCAAAAAAACGCCAAGTATAAGTGTAGGTATTATTGTAAATAATTTTGGAGGTGGTGGAGCTAGGCCAAATGGTAGCGGCGAAGCTGGTAATTACCGAAACGGAAGTGAAGGAATGGGTGGTGGAATGAGAGGTGGAGGTATGGGTGGAGGTGCAATGCGTGGCGGCGGTCGTGGAGGTATGGGAAGTGGAATGGGCGGGGGTGGAATGCGTGGCGGTATGGGCGGCGCTGGGATGAGAAATGGAGGAAACTATAATTATGCAAGCAAACAAATAGTCAACTGGTATCAGTTTAAACTTGCAAGTGAATAATAGTGATTAAGTTAAAAATTAAAAGACTTCTCCAAGATTTACATAAAATCCACCTGAACCATTTTTGCCAATTCCATAATCAAGACAAATATTTGTTTTAGAGTGTTTATTGATTTTAAATCTTACACCAGCGCCATATCCAGGTAATAAGGTAGCATAAGTAGAGGATAAATCTCCAGAGAAAGATTGCACATTGGCAAATACTACTCCTCCAAACAAACCATTTTTTGAAATTTGAAAACGATACTCTGATTCCAAATACGACATATTTCTTCCTCTAAAACGACTTTGTATATATCCCCTACCTGAATTATATTGGTCATCCCATCCCGTGGAAGGCATTATTAAATAAGGAATTTTCCCACTTAAAGTAAGCCATTCTAAATTCCAAAATGCTAAAACATTTTGAGAGTTTGCAGGAAATTTAAAATATTTTCTAGTATCAATAATTAAGGATTGCCATTCATTATCACTACCCAATTGTGTAGCATTATAACGATATAACAGATTAAAATAAGTTCCTTTGTCAGGATTGATTTGATTGGTTCTGGAATCATACAAGATATTAGCAACAGGCCCAACCGCCGTTTCCGATCTCCCTAATTCTTTTTGAATTAAAGTGCTAATCCTTTTAGTCGTTGGATCTAAAACTGTAATATCCCAAAACTGATCATAATATAATCCAAGACCTGCTAACCAATTGGCAGAAAAACTTTTACCTATTTTATTATGCAATTTTAATCCTGAAAAATTGATTGTTCTTGCTTTATTCGGATCTGTTCTTCCACCCAACCCATATATACTTGATGGGTAAGAAACATACCTATTGTCAGAAACAAAATTATATTTTCCCCTATTAAACCAAATATTTGAAGTTAAGGGTAATATAACTTGATTGTATTCTGAGTAAGTAATACTAGAAGCAATATTAGATAGTTTGGCTTCTTTTTCTTCGTAATTATAAAATCCCAAATTGGCACTAACAATACCCGCAAACCCCGTTTGCAAAGTATAGCCTGCAGCGGGGACAAGGGAATAATTGAATTTACGAGGGTTATGTAAAGTATCTAATATATTGTGTTTGTTTTTATGAATCAAATGAGTCATAACGTCGGTTAAATCCTTGCCAATTACGGCCTCATTATGTACTTCCTTGTCGGTAATTCTATTTTTAAAAGACGAATCAATACTTTGTCCTACTGATTCGAATTGATAAATTACTAAGAAAAACAATATTGAAAGAAGCTGTTTTATAAGACTTATTTTAGATTGGGTGCAAATTTACCAAAAATAAGACAATCAAAACATTCAATAGTTTAAATGAAAGGACTCCAAAATACCTTTTTTAAAGCACATGTATTAACTTAGTACTATATATAAGACTTATGCATAAAAGACAATTCCTCAAAAACATAATGCTTACGAGTTTAGCCACCCCGCTAGGGATAGCTAGTTTTGCAAAGGCTTTTGAAAATAAAGCTAATTTATCGGTAAATGAGTTGGCCAGCGATGAAGATTTTTGGGAGCAAATTAGGAATCAATATTTGCTAAAACCCGATTATATAAATTTAGAAAACGGGTATTATAATTTCTTGCCCCAACCCCTTCTTAATAAATTTATTGAACATATAAAAGAAGTGAATTTGCAGGGTTCTTATTATATGCGTACAGTGCAATTTGACAACAAGAAAAAAATTACGGAAAGACTTGCAAAGCTCGCAGGTTGTGGAGCAGACGAATTAATTATTACAAGAAATACCACCGAAGCGCTTGACCTTGTGATTGGAGGATTAGATTGGAAACAAGGAGACGAAGCTATTATGGCTTACCAGGATTATGGTGCCATGTTGGATATGTTTGAACAGGTGCAGGACAGATATGGCGTGAAAAGAATAATGCTATCTGTTCCGAATCATCCAAAAAATGACGAAGAAATTGTACAATTATACGAGCAAGCAATTACTTCAAAAACCAAGGCCATATTAGTAAGTCACATGATTAATATTTCGGGGCAAATTTTACCTATTAAAAAAATATGTGAAATGGCGCATTCGAAAAACGTTCAAGTAATTGTAGATGGGGCACATGCATTTGCACATTTTAAATTTACCATTGATGAACTTGGCTGTGATTACTATGCAGCAGCTTTACATAAATGGTTAAGTACGCCACTTGGCGCAGGTATGCTTTATGTACGAAAAGGTAATGCGAATAAAGTATGGCCATTATTAGCGGATGGAGAGAAAGATAAAAATAAAATTACCCGTTTAAACCATACGGGAACGCATCCAGTACACACCGATTTAACTATTAATGATTCAATTGATTATTATGAAATGATTGGTGCAGAAAGAAAAGAAGCCCGTTTACGTTTCTTGCAAAATTATTGGACAACAAAAGTAAGGAACCTACCTAAAATTGTTGTGAATACCCCGGCGGATCCTAAACGCAGTTGCGCTATTGCCAATGTAGGTGTAGAGGGTATTGATCCAGCTGATTTAGCAAAAAGATTATTAAAGGAGCATCAAATTTTCACCGTTGCCATTGATTATGCAAATGTGAGAGGATGTAGAATTTGTCCAAATTTATATACCACTACCAAAGAATTAGATCATCTTGTAGAAGCATTACAACAACTTTCAAAAAATGTCTAAAGATAAGAGAACAACCGAGTCGGATTCATTGTACCAAGACATTGATAAAATGTCAACAATAGAAATCCTTACCAATATTAATACTGAGGATCAAAAAGTAGCCATTGCAGTTCAAAAAAGTATTCATCAAATTGAACCGCTTATTAATGCAACCGCTCAACAACTTTTAAATGGAGGAAGATTATTTTATATTGGTGCTGGCACTAGTGGAAGATTAGCCATTGTGGATGCAAGTGAATGCCCGCCTACTTATGGCGTTCCCGAAGATCTTGTAATTGCTATTATTGCAGGAGGAAATCAAGCCATGTTTCATGCAGTAGAAAATGCGGAAGACAATACACAACAAGCATGGTTGGATCTACAATCATTTGGGATTACCAATCAAGATGTGGTAATAGGAATTGCTGCAAGTGGAACCACACCTTATGTAGAAGCGGGATTAAAAACTTGTCAGGAAAACGGTATTATCACTGGAAGTATTAGTTGCAATTATGATAGCCCAATTTCAAAATACGCCAATCATCCAATTGAGGTAGATTTAGGGCCAGAATTTATTACAGGCAGTACAAGAATGAAAAGCGGTACTGCTCAAAAATTAATTCTAAATATGATCTCTACATCGGTGATGATTAAGCTAGGTCGTATTGAAGGAAATAAAATGGTGAATATGCAATTAACTAATAAAAAGTTAATTGAAAGAGGTATTCAAATGATTATGCAACAAACCAATATTGTTGACCCTGCTATTGCTGAGTCATTATTAAAACAATATGGTTCCGTAAAAAAAGCGGTAGAAAATTATAAATAATAACATCAATCAGGGAAACTTATTTTACCCATTGTGATTGGTTTTTTAGTAGCGTTCCCACCTATTTGCATTGCTTCTCCAGCAATTGCTTCATTAGCTAACAACGCAAATAAGATGGCTTCTTTAGCATCTGGATGATAACCTAATTCATTTAATGATAGGACTTTAATACCTGTCAATAAGTTGATTAAATGCTCAAGTAATAATGGATTATGCATCCCCCCTCCACTTATATACAAAGCAATTAAATTGTTGGAACCCATTGCACTTCCTATTACTTGCTTAATGGCCTCTGCAATAGTTGTTGCGGTAAATAAATTAAGCGTTGCTAATACATCTTCCGTGGAAAGATGTGTCGTATTGGATTGTATTTGCGCTTGTTTTAAATACTCCAAATTAAACAATTCAGGGCCCACCGTTTTTGGGAAAGGCAAACTAAAAAATGAATTGGCTTTTACTGCTTTTAGTAATTCTTGATGCACTTGTCCTTTACGTGCAATAGTTGCATCTTTATCAAATGACTGATTAAAATGGGTACGCATATATGCATCCATTATGGTATTCCCAGGTCCAGTATCAGAGGAAAGGATTGTATTTAAATCCGCTCCTGCAGGTAAATAAGTAAAATTCGAAATACCTCCAATATTTAATAAAATTCTATTTTCTGTTTTACTTGCAAACAATATATGATCGCCATATACAGACAAGGGTGCGCCCTCACCTCCTGCAGCAATATGTTTTTGTCTAAAGTCACTGATGGTAATGATGCCCGTGTCTACTGCAATATGATCCGCCTCGCCTATTTGTAAGGTTGCTGAACCAAATGCATCATTCGGATGCAGTGATTTTGGAGCATGATAAATTGTTTGTCCATGGCTTGCAATTAAATCAATTTCAGAAGCTGTCATCCCCCATGCTTTTAATGTTTCCAATATCATGTATGCATGTAATTTCCCAAGCCAAGGATTTATTAAGCAAAGCTTTTCTAATGAAACAATTTCTTTAGAAAAAACAGAAAGTATATTTTGTCTTGCCTCTTCATTATAACTTACTGTAGTTGCATGAATCAATTTTAATTTTGTATTACTACCCGATCCTTCAAATTCACATAAAGCAATATCCAATCCATCCATCGATGTACCACTCATTAGTCCAATTACCTTTCTTGTTGGCTTGTTGGCAATCGCATATAAATTTTTGATATTCCGATGCATCAATAATGGCATTTATTATACTTTAAAGGTACTAAATAGGCTCGTATCAACAGCATTTGGTCAATTTTCCACAACCTTTCAAATGACCTCTATTTCAATGCCTTATCATGTAACTTTGAGGACAAATATTTGATTTATGCTTAAAGTTGGTGTGTTTGGTGTGGGGCATCTTGGAAAATACCATTTAAATAACTGGATGGAGATTCCTGAGGTTAAGGTAATTGGCTTTTTTGATCCAAGTAATGATAATGCTAAGGAAGTAGAAGAAAAATATGGCATACCACGCTATATGGACGAGGAAGCTTTAATTGCAGCATCAGATATTATTGATGTAGTCACCCCTACTCATTTACATTTTCCTGTTTGCGAAATGGCTATTAAAACAGGCAAGCATGTATTTGTTGAAAAACCAATGGCCAATACGATTGAAGAAGGTAAAGCCATTGTTGAAATGGTAAAAGAAGCCAATGTAAAATTACAGGTTGGGCATGTTGAAAGATTTAACCCCGCATATACTTCCTTAAAAAATGCATCCTTAAATCCTTTATTTATTGAAGTGCATCGATTGGCTCAATTTAATCCAAGGGGCACCGAAGTAAGCGTTATTTTGGATTTAATGATTCACGATATTGATATTATATTAAGCATCGTTAAGAGTGACGTAAAAAGTATTTCGGCAAGTGGTGTAGCCGTATTAACTGATACACCTGATATTGCCAATGTACGAATTGAATTTAACAATGGTTGTGTTGCTAATTTAACAAGCAGCAGAATTAGCATGAAGAAGATGCGTAAAATTCGTCTCTTCCAAAAAGATGCATATATCGGAATTGACTTTTTAGAAAAAACAACGGAGATAATTAAGTTAAAACAACCGGACGAAGAAGATAGTTTCTCTTTTGATATTGATACCCATCAGGGAAAGAAAACCATTTCAATTTCAACTCCTGTCATTGAAGATGGCAATGCTATTAAAGCAGAATTAACCAGCTTTGTAAACTCCATTATAAAGGACGAGCCAACAGTGGTAAGTGAAATTGATGGTTATTTAGCCATGGAAGTAGCACATCAAATTTTAGATAAAATAAATAAAAGCACTTCGGTATTAAGGCAAGCCCCTATCGAAGATCCTAAGCCACCAAAAGAAGACGGATCGGAATATGCTTTAGATTTTGACGAAGAATAAAATTGCGCTCTAATTACTAAAAGATTTAAGCAAATCTTTTTGCCAAAATATATTCTGCAATGGCAAGATCCAATGGTCTAGTAATTTTGATATTTTCAAATTCACCATCTACTAAATAAACCGACGTACCACTTGCTTCTACTACATTGGCTTCATCGGTGAAAGAAGGTTCGAAATTTTGATTAAATGCATTTAATAATAAATCAGACTGAAAAGTTTGAGGCGTTTGAATAAGCATTACATTTTCTCTATCAAACAATTCATTCTTATCTCCTTTTAATAAACGTACCGTATCGGTAGAACTTACTGCAGGTATTGCTGATCCATTTTCCAATGCCTGTTGATAACATCGCTGAATTAAAGCAGGCGTCAATAAACATCTCACCGCATCATGCACAAAAACAATTGATGGTTCTGTTACTTGCGCTAATCCATTTTTCACGGATTGAAAACGAGTTTCCCCACCTGCAACAAAAACTATATTTTTGGTAAATCCATTCTTTGTCAACAAAGCCTTGCCTTCATTAATATATCCTTCGGGCAAAACGATTACTAATTGTATATCAGAAAATGCAGCAACAAATTGATCAATGGTGTGTAATAAAATGGGCTTGCCTTGAATTTCTAAAAACTGTTTAGGCACAACCGATCCCATTCTTTGTCCAGTACCACCGGCAACAATTATGGCAATTTTTTTTGAATACATTCTTTTATAATTTATGAACAGGTCAATAGTCTTTCAGTAATGAAAAACTATTTAACTAATAATTTTTTCACTTCCGCTTCTAATGTTTTTTTATCAATAGGTGCTGTACCCACTAACTCACAAACCAAACCTCCAGCAATATTGGCAAGCTCTGCCGCCAACTCGATATTTTTAGTACTTGCATAGGTTAAACTTGCCACTGCAATTACCGTATCTCCCGCCCCGCTTACATCTGCAATATTGCGGATATGCGTAGGTATTAATTTATGGGTGGTTTCATTTCCAAAGTATACTCCATGTTCTGATAAAGTAATAAAAGAAATGGAATGTTGCAAATGCGCTTGTAAAGCCTCGTGTACTTTAGTTAATTGCTCTTTGTTGATAGAAGGAATTTCAATTTTCAAACCTTCTTTAACTTCTTTTAAATTAGGTTTAAAAATGGTACAACCCTGATAAGCTAAAAAGTTTTTTTGCTTAGGATCCACAGCGGTTGGAATTCCTTTTTCATTACAATATGCAATTACTGCAGCAATTACTTTTGGAGTAAGTACTCCCTTATTATAATCTTCTAAAATTACGAGAGATGGTTTTTCAGCTTCAACATAAGCATAAAAATTGGCCAACATTTGCTCCGACTCAATATCACTAATATCATTGGTATGCTCATGATCCAAACGCATCATTTGTTGATTACGTCCCATTACGCGTACTTTATTCGTAGTTACACGCGTTGCACTCTCATGAATATAATTCGTATTAATTCCTTCTTCTTTCAATAATTTATGCAACTCCTGACCTTCGGCATCCTTTCCTATAACTGCAAATAAGGTAGTAGGTGCCCCCAATGATCTTAAGTTTAAAGCCACATTCGCTGCTCCACCTACACGGGTTTCTTTGCGCTGTAATGATACAATGGGCACAGGTGCTTCGGGCGAAATTCGGTCTACAGAACCCCACCAATAGGTATCCAACATGATATCTCCAACCACTCCTATTTTAGTATGGTTAAATGATCCGAATAATGCCTCAAATGCTTGTTGGTCCATCATAACTACCCTTCCGTTTTTTGATTACGCAATGCGATATAGTACAAAGGTATACCAATGAGTGTGATTATTAAGCCAGGCCAAGTAAAATTAGGCTTGTAAATGATTAGTAATACACAAAACGCAGTTCCCATTAAAATGTAAATAGCGGGTAAAATTGGGTATCCAAAAGCTTTATAAGGGCGTTCTAATTCAGGACGCTTTTTACGAAGTATAAATATTCCAATAATAGTTAAAATATAAAATATCACCACAATGAATGAAACCATATCCAATAAGTCACCATACTTTCCACTTAAACATAGTAAACCAGCAACAATACATTGTGCCCATAAGGCCCAAGCAGGTACTGCATTTTTATTCAATGTTCCTGCTTTTTTAAAGAACAATCCATCCTGTGCCATGGTATAATAAACCCTTGCACCAGCAAGAATTAATCCATTATTACATCCAAAAGTGGAAATCATAATCATTACCGCAATTACATAAGTACCAATATTTCCAAAAATTACATTAGATGCTGCCACGGCTACTCTATCTGCTGGTGCATTGGCAATTTGATGTAAAGGCAGTACACTTAAGTACATCAAATTCGCAGAAATATAAATAACGGTAACAATTAAAGTACCTAAGAATAAACTTAATCCAATATTGCGTTTAGGATTTTTAATTTCCCCAGCAATAAAAGTAACATTGTTCCAAGCATCACTACTAAAAATAGACCCTACCATACTTGCTGCAATAGCGCCTAAAATTGCCACACCAAAAATGGGTGTTGTTGCACCATCAGCAGCAATATTTTTCATACTCCAAGCATCCTGCCAATTGGCATTCCAAATACTTGCTTTGGATGCTAATAAAAATCCAAAGCCTATTAATCCAAATAAGGAAGCCAATTTGGTAACGGTTAAAGTGGTTTGAATTAATTTACCCCCTTGTACTCCTTTAGTATTAATAAAAGTTAAAAGAATAATTATTGCTATAGATAATAACTGCGCTGGATATACTTTTAAAAATCCAATATGCATTAAAATATTAGCATCCGTCATTTCTAGTGAAGGGAAAAAATAACCCGCGAACTTACTAAAGGCAACACCCACCGCAGCAATGGTTCCTGTTTGAATCACGGAGAAAAAGCTCCAACCATATAAAAATCCTAAAAGTGGATTATAAGACTCTTTTAAATACACATACTGACCTCCTGCTTTTGGGAACATAGCACTTAGCTCGCCATAACTTAAGGCAGCAGTAAGTGTCATAAAGCCCGTTAATAACCAAACTGCAACTAACCAGCCGGCAGAACCCACATTGCGCGTGATATCGGCACTCACAATAAAGATTCCTGAACCAATCATACTTCCAGCAACAATCATAGTTGCATCAAACGCACCTAAGGTTGGTTTAAATCCAGTATTTTCTGAAGTTGACATAATAGTTTTGATATTTATAGAAATAGTAAGTTAAAAAAAATCCCGTTATAAAAACGGGATTGATTCATATTATTTTTTTGACTTGTAATCTGCGTTCAGCCCTTTGATGATATCCGCTGTGATATCATAAGTGGTGTCTTTATAATACATTAAATCTGCATTGCTAGACAATATAAATGCGAACTCTTTGTTTTTATTATAATTCGCTAAAAATATTTCTATCTTCTTTTTTACTTCTTGTAATCTTTTAAAACTCTCCTCTTGTAATTCTTGTGACAATTGTTGTTCTTTACTTGTGTAATTTTTCTCCGCTTTCACTAAATCTTGTTGGCGACTTGCTACTTCGGCCTGAGATAAAAATTGTGCATTTTTTTGAAGCTCTTGATACTTAGCAATGTATTCATTTTTCAAATTTGTTAATTGCTTTGTATTCTCCATATCCTTAACCTGTAATGAAGATTTTACTTCTTTAAAAAACTCATAACTATTTTGAATAGAATCAATTTCGAAGTAAGCAATTTTAACACCACCCTTATCATTGATAGATGCTTTTGTTGGTGTGCTGTTTGCACTAAAATGCAAAACAAACAAAACAATAACAGCAACTGCTAACACTCCATTTACGATCCAAGAAATTGATTTCATTATATTTAATTAAATAAAAAATGGTACACTTACTTTCATTTCGGTGTACCATAAAAATAGGTAAAATTCTAAATTTCACCATTAAAAAAGACATAAAAAAAGCAGGAAATATTACTACTTCCTGCTTTTTAACATTTTATACTAAATGGTATTAATCTTCGTCATCAAAGCTTAATGCTTCGCGAGAGGTAGCCAATACTTCATATTCTTCCTTGCTTCCAACGATCAATTTTTCGAATTCTTTTTGACCAGTACCTGCAGGGATTAAATGACCTGTGATTACGTTCTCTTTCAAGCCTAACATCATATCTACCTTACCTTGAATAGCAGCTTGGCTTAATACTTTTGTAGTCTCTTGGAATGACGCAGCTGAGATCCAGCTTTGTACACCTAATGAAGCTTTAGTAATACCTAATAACACTGGACGTGCAGTAGCTGGTTTCGCATCACGAACCTCCACTAATTTTTTGTCATTACGTCTTAAGATTGAATTCTCTTCTCTTAATTCACGTACTGTTACAATTTGTCCAGCTTTTAATTTAGTACTTTCTCCAGCTTCAGTAACTACTTTCTTATCAAATATTCTGTCATTCTCGTCGATAAAGTCAAAACGATCTTCTAAGTCCTCCTCTAAGAATTTAGTATCTCCTGCATCTACAATCTCTACCTTCTTCATCATTTGACGAACAATTACTTCAATGTGTTTGTCATTGATTCTTACACCTTGTAAACGATAAACCTCTTGAATTTCATTCACAACGTATTCTTGTACTGCATATGGACCTCTAATGGCTAAGATATCAGCTGGTGCAATTTGACCATCAGATAATGGAGAACCTGCTTTTACGAAATCGCTGTCTTGTACTAAGATTTGACGAGTTAATGGTACTAAGTACTTCTTAACCATACCATCCTTAGACTCCACAATAATTTCTCTGTTACCACGCTTAATGTTGCCAAATGCAACAATACCATCAATCTCACAAACAATCGCAGGGTTACCTGGATTTCTTGCTTCGAATAATTCAGTTACACGAGGTAAACCTCCCGTGATATCCTTTAACTTACCTAATACTCTTGGAATTTTAACTAACACATGACCCGCTTTCACTTCCACACCTTCTTCGATAACGATGTGAGAACCTACTGGTAAGTTATAATGTTTGTTGTCTTTTCCACCTTCTAAGATAATTGTAGGGATTCTTGTTTTATCCTTAGATTCAATAACCACTTTTTCACGGTGACCTGTTTGTTCATCCGCTTCATCACGGTAAGTGAATCCTTCAGTAATATTTTCGAACTTGATTTTACCATTTTGCTCAGCAACGATAACGTTGTTGAATGGATCCCAAGTACAAATCACATCTCCTTTTTTAACTTGTGCACCATCTTTAACAGCTAATATTGCACCGTAAGGAACGTTGTTCGTAATCATTAAACGGTCGTTCTTTACGT
Organism: uncultured Bacteroidota bacterium; assembly: GCA_903938445.1. Classification (GTDB taxonomy): domain Bacteria; phylum Bacteroidota; class Bacteroidia; order Chitinophagales; family Chitinophagaceae; genus Sediminibacterium. The sequence continues at coordinate 13,125 of CAJADG010000007.1, forward strand.
CCATAATTCTTACTTCACCTGTACGGCCAATTACTACTTTAACTTTATTGCCTTCGTTATTTACAGTGTCAACAGTACGTAATCCATCAAATTGGATAGTACCATCAAACTTAGCGTTTAAGCTAGATTCAACTGAAGATGATCCGGCAACACCACCCACGTGGAATGTACGTAATGTCAACTGAGTTCCTGGCTCACCAATGGATTGTGCAGCGATAATACCTACTGCATCCCCTTTTTGTGTGATATATCCAGTTGCTAAGTTTCTACCATAACATTTAACACAAACACCACGCTTGCTTTCACATGTTAATACCGAACGGATTTCAACCGTTTCAATACCAGCATCTTCAATAGCACGTGCTTCGTCAATAGTAATTTCCTCACCAGCAGCAACGATTAATTCGTTAGTGATTGGATTAAATACATCATGTAATGAAGTACGTCCTTCAATTCTATCTGCTAATGGTTCAATGATATCTTCGTTGTCTTTTAATGCACTTGTTGCAATACCACGTAATGTTCCGCAATCTTCTTCAGAAATTACAACGTCTTGAGAAACGTCTACTAAACGACGAGTTAAGTAACCCGCATCCGCAGTTTTCAACGCAGTATCCGCAAGACCTTTACGCGCACCGTGTGTTGAGATAAAGTAATCCAAGACATTCAATCCACCTTTAAAGTTAGATAAGATTGGATTCTCAATTACCTCAGATCCTGTACTACCACTCTTACGAGGTTTAGCCATCAATCCACGAATACCTACCAACTGCTTAACCTGTGTTTTACTACCTCTCGCTCCAGAATCCAACATCATGTAAACTGAGTTGAAACCTTGCTTATCAGTAGCCATTTCACGAATTAAAGTATCTGTGATTCTTGTATCCACACGACCCCAGATATCAATAACTTGGTTATAACGCTCGTTGTTTGTAATAAGACCCATGTTGTAGTTTTCCCAAACTTCTTCCACTTCTACTTTTGCATTCTCCAATAATTGGTGTCTTGCTTCAGGAACAACTAAGTCATTTACGTTAAATGATAAACCACCACGGAACGCCATTCTAAATCCTAATGTTTTAATATCATCTAAGAATTTAGCAGTTGTAGGAACATCCGTGATTTTAATAATGTCACCAATGATATCTCTTAAAGATTTCTTAGTTAACAATTGATTTACGAAACCTACTGGCTTTGGAGTGAATTGATTAAACAACACACGACCTACTGTAGTTTCGATTAATTTATTTACCAATTGTCCGTTTTCACGCACATTCGTTTTAACGCGAATATTTGCATGTAAATCAATTATGTTTTCATTGTAAGCGATGATAACCTCGTCTAAGTTGTAGAACGCTTTACCCTCACCTCTTACTACTAAATCACCCATTGATTTTTTACCCTTTGTAATATAGTATAAACCTAACACCATGTCCTGAGAAGGAAGGGTGATTGGCGTACCATTTTGTGGGTTCAAGATGTTATGAGAAGACAACATCAATAACTGTGCTTCCAAGATAGCAGCGTGGCTTAATGGAACGTGCACCGCCATTTGGTCACCATCGAAATCGGCGTTAAACGCAGAGGTAACTAATGGGTGTAATTGAATCGCTTTACCTTCCACCAGTTTAGGTTGGAAAGCTTGTATTGATAAACGGTGCAATGTTGGGGCACGGTTTAACATTACTGGATGTCCTTTCAAAATATTTTCTAAGATATCCCAAATCACAGCTTCTTTTTTATCCACTAATTTCTTAGCAGACTTCACTGTTTTAACGATACCTCTTTCAATTAATTTACGAATAATAAATGGCTTAAATAATTCCGCAGCCATATCTTTTGGTAATCCGCACTCGTGCATTTTTAATTCAGGTCCTACAACGATTACAGAACGTCCAGAATAATCCACACGCTTACCTAATAAGTTTTGACGGAAACGACCTTGTTTACCTTTCAATACATCAGATAAAGATTTTAAAGCACGTCCACCTTCTGCTTTAACTGCATTAGATTTACGAGAGTTATCGAATAAAGAATCGATCGCCTCTTGTAACATACGCTTTTCGTTACGTAAGATTACTTCAGGTGCTTTAATTTCCAACAAACGCTTTAAACGATTGTTACGGATAATTACACGACGATATAAGTCATTCAAATCAGAAGACGCAAAACGGCCACCATCTAATGGCACCAATGGACGTAATTCTGGTGGAATAACTGGAATATATTTCATCACCATCCACTCTGGTTGGTTAGTGATATGTGTTTTTGCTTCACGGAAAGATTCAACAACACTCAAACGCTTTAAAGCATCTGCTTTTCTTTGTTGAGAAGTTTCGTTCGCTGCTTGGTTACGTAAAGAGAAACTTAATTCATCTAAATCTAATAAACCTAATAAATCATGAACTGCATCAGCACCCATTTTAGCAATGAATTTTTGAGCATCATCATCAGGTAAATATTGATTGTCTTTTGGTAAAGTATCTAATAAATCTAAATACTCTTCCTCAGTTAATAAGTCACCCACTTTTAAGTCATCTTTGATACCTGGTTGGATCACAACATAACGCTCATAATAGATAATGGTTTCTAATTTCTTAGAACTCATTCCTAATAAATATCCAATCTTGTTTGGTAAAGATTTAAAGTACCAAATGTGTACTACAGGCACCACTAATTTGATGTGACCCATACGCTCACGACGTACTTTTTTCTCTGTTACTTCCACACCACAACGATCACATACGATACCTTTATAACGGATACGCTTATATTTTCCACAAGCACACTCGTAGTCCTTTACTGGACCAAAAATACGCTCACAGAAAAGACCATCACGCTCCGGCTTATAAGTACGGTAGTTAATGGTTTCTGGTTTCAACACTTCTCCAAAGCTTCTCTCCAAGATGCTATCTGGAGATGCCAAACTAATCGTGATTTGCGAAAAAGCTGGACGTTGTCTATTCTCTTTTTTGAATGCCATATTATTTATTCATTTTGTTCCGGCTTTTACACCGGAACATTATTTAAGAATTTGGTGTTAGTCGATGATTATTTCTGTTACAAAAATTAATCAAATTTTAAATCTAATCCTAAGCCTCTCAATTCATGTACTAATACATTGAAAGATTCAGGGATACCTGCTTTAGGAATGTTTTCTCCTTTAACAATTGCCTCGTACGTTTTAGCACGGCCAATGATATCATCTGATTTAAGCGTCAATAATTCTTGTAAGATATTAGATGCACCATATGCTTCCAATGCCCATACCTCCATCTCACCAAAACGTTGACCTCCAAATTGAGCCTTACCGCCCAATGGTTGTTGAGTAATCAAGCTATATGGTCCGATAGAACGTGCGTGCATCTTATCATCTACCATGTGGTGTAATTTGATCATGTAGATCACACCCACAGAAGTTTTTTGGTCAAATTTCTCTCCAGTTTCACCATCGTATAAGTAAGTATGTCCGTTATTAGGGATACCTGCTTCATCACATAAATCTTCGATTTGTTGTGTTGTTGCACCATCAAAGATTGGTGTAGCAAATTTCACTCCTAACTTCTTACCTGTCCATCCTAAGATGGTTTCATAGATCTGTCCTAAGTTCATACGAGAAGGTACACCCAATGGGTTCAATACGATATCTACTGGAGTACCGTCTTCCATAAATGGCATATCCTCTTGACGAACAATTTTAGCAACAATACCTTTGTTACCGTGACGACCCGCCATCTTATCACCCACTTTCAACTTACGCTTAACAGCTAAGTATACTTTAGCTAATTTCAAAACACCTGCTGGTAATTCGTCACCGATTGAAATATTAAATTTCTCACGCTTGTAACGACCTAATTCTTCGTTGTATTTGATGCTATAGTTGTGTAATAAAACATTGATTAAATCATCGGTTTTCTTATCACCAGTCCATCCTAATGGATTCACATTTTGGTAGTCAATCGCTGCTAAGTTTTTAGCATTGAATTTGCTTCCTTTAGAAATTAATGTTTCACCAAAATTGTTTACTACACCTGGAGTGGTATGATCCTTTAATAAAGTTTGTAATTTTTCAATCAACAAATCTTTTAATGAAGTTTCATTTTCTTCGTGTTGCTTTTCAACTTTATCTAACAATGCTTTTTCACGAACCTTACCACTCTTATCTTTCTTAGCACGTTGGAATAATTTTTTGTCGATTACAACACCTTCAGTTCCATTTGCAGCTTTCAATGAAGCATCTTTTGCATCACCCGCTTTGTCACCAAAGATGGCACGCAATAATTTTTCTTCTGGAGTTGGATCTGACTCACCTTTTGGAGTGATTTTACCAATCAAAATATCTCCTTCTTTCACAGCAGCACCAATTCTGATGATACCATGTTCGTCCAAATCTTTTGTTGCTTCCTCTGATACGTTAGGAATGTCAGAAGTTAATTCTTCTTCTCCTAATTTAGTATCACGTACTTCTAATTCATATTCATCAATGTGAATCGATGTAAATAAATCTTCACGTACCACTCTTTCACTAATTACAATCGCATCCTCAAAGTTGTATCCTTTCCATGGCATGAACGCTACTTGTAAGTTACGTCCTAATGCGATTTCACCACCTTGAGTTGCATAACCTTCTGTTAAGAAATCACCTTTTTTCACTTTCTGTCCTTTCTTCACAGAAGGCGTTAAGTTGATACAAGTTGATTGGTTGGTTTTTATGAACTTAGTTAATTTGTAAACAATTAAGTCTTCGTTAAAGCTTACTAAACGATCCATTTCATTACGGTTGTAACGAACATGAATTTCGTTTGCATCAACGAATTCAATAACACCATCTCCTTCTGCGTGAATTTGAATTCTCGCATCACGAGCTGCTTTTCCTTCTAAGCCAGTTCCTACGATAGGTACTTCTGGACGAATCAATGGAACCGCTTGACGTTGCATGTTTGATCCCATCAACGCACGGTTAGCATCATCATGCTCTAAGAAAGGAATTAAAGACGCACTCAAACCAACAATCTGGTTAGGAGCAACGTCCATATATTGTACATCGGCTTTATCTAAAATTGGGAAGTCACCTGTTTCACGAGAAACCACTTTTTCCAATTCAAATTCGCCTTTCTCATTTAATGGAGAGTTAGACTGCGCAATTCTTGCACTATCCTCTTCCTCAGCACTTAAATAAGTTAATGTTTTTAAGTTTACTTTACCATTCTCTACTTTACGGTATGGAGTTTCAATAAAGCCCATATCATTAATCTTTGCGTGAACACACAAAGTAGAAATCAAACCAATGTTTGGTCCTTCTGGTGTTTCAATGGTACAAAGACGACCGTAGTGAGAATAGTGTACGTCACGCACCTCGAAACCAGCACGCTCACGACTTAAACCGCCGGGTCCTAATGCGGAAACACGACGCTTATGCGTGATTTCACTCAATGGATTTGTTTGGTCTAAGAATTGAGATAACTGAGAAGTTCCGAAGAATGAATTAATAACAGAAGATAATGTTCTCGCATTGATCAAATCAACTGGAGTAAATACCTCGTTATCACGTACGTTCATACGCTCACGGATAGTACGCGCCATACGCGCTAAACCTACACCGAATTGAGCATACAATTGCTCTCCTACTGTACGAATACGACGATTGCTTAAGTGATCGATATCATCAATCTCTGCTTTCGCATTTGTTAAACGTACTAAGTACTTAATGATTTCAATGATATCATTTTTAGTCAATACTTTCTTTTCTTGCGTTAAGTCATGACCTAATTTTTTGTTGATCTTATAACGACCAACTTCCCCTAAATCATAACGTTTGTCAGAGAAGAATAATTTGTCAATGATACCACGAGCAGTCTCGTTATCTGGAGCATCAGCACCACGTAACTGCTTGTAAATATGTTGAACCGCCTCTAACTCAGAGTTAGAAGTATCCTTGTTTAATGTGTTGTAGATAATTGCATAGTCACCACCAACGTCTTCTTTTTGAATGAACACGCTCTTCACGCCCATTTCAACAATTAGGTTAACTGCTGCTTCATCTAATACAGTATCACGCTCTAAAACAATTTCGTTTCTTTCGATGCTTACTACTTCACCAGTATCTTCATCAACGAAATCTTCCACCCATGTTCTTAAAACACGTGCTGCTAATTTTTTATCAATATGGTTTGCTAAAGTTTTCTTATCAGCTTTAACTTCATCAGCCATACCAAATAATTCCAAGATATCCTTATCTGTTTCAAAACCAATTGAACGTAATAAAGTTGTTACAGGGAATTTTTTCTTACGATCGATGTAAGCATACATCACGTTGTTAATATCTGTAGCAAATTCCATCCATGCTCCTTTGAAAGGAATTACACGAGCAGAATAAATCTTAGTTCCGTTAGGGTGAGTTGATTGACCAAAGAATACACCTGGTGAACGATGTAACTGAGAAACGACAACGCGCTCAGCACCATTAATCACAAAGGTTCCTCTTGGAGTCATGTAAGGAATGTTTCCTAAGAATACATCCTGTACGATGGTTTGGAAATCAACGTGCTCTTCATCATTACAGCTTAATCTTAATTTAGCTTTTAATGGAACAGCATATGTTAATCCACGCTCCATACACTCATCAATAGTGTAACGTGGTGGATCGATAAAATAATCCAAGAATTCCAAAACGAAAATGTTTCTTGTATCCGTGATAGGAAAATTTTCCTTAAACACACGGAACAAACCTTCTACGTTTCTTCTGTCGGGAGTTGTTTCTAACTGAAAGAATTCTTTGAAAGATTCTAACTGAATGTCAAGTAAGTCTGGTGCTTCGGCGATATGTTTAATCTTACCAAAGTTGTGCCTGTTGTTCAATGTTGTTGTAGACATACGGTATAAACCAGGTTTTATTGCAATAAAATATTTGGTAGCATTGTGCTCAAATATTGACTATCAACTGATACAGATACGTGGCCACCGTATTCGATCAATAGACAATATGCCCAAAATAAAGGATTGCAAAGTTAAGGAAAGGAAGGGACAATTAAAAACAAATTTTGTACCAAAACCCTTGATTTTGAAAGTTTTTTTCAAAAAAATAGCCTATTTGGACAGATTGTCGTATTATTAAAATTTATTTACCATATATTATTGATTTACAATATTTTTTAATTATAGTATTTTAAATATGTGTTATTCCCTTCTTACCTATTTAGTCAAAATTTAGGGATTCGTTAACGATTGGACAAAAAAAGCCCCGGAATAAATTCCAGGGCTAATTATATAAGGATGACCTAAGTCGAGTAAATTACTTTACTTCAACTTCAGCACCAGCTTCTTTCAATTTACCAGCGATTTCATCAGCTTCTGCTTTAGAAACACCTTCTTTGATTGCTTTTGGAGCGCCATCTACCAAGTCTTTAGCTTCTTTCAAACCAAGACCAGTTAAATCTTTAACGATTTTAACTACGTTCAATTTGCTAGCACCACCATTTACTAAGATAACATCAAATGCTGTTTTCTCAGCTGCTGCTTCACCTGCACCACCACCTGCTGCAACTACTACTGCTGCTGCTGCTGGTTCGATACCGTAATCAGCTTTTAATACGTCTGCTAATTCTTGAACTTCTTTTACTGTTAAGCTTACTAATTGTTCAGCTAATTGTTTTACGTCTGCCATTTTGTTTCAATTTTTTCCGCTTTCAAAGCATTTGCTCCAGCGGAAGGTTTAAAAAAATTATGTAACAATATAAAAACAGAAACTCATTCGAGTCTTCTGAAATTAACGCTGTTGTTGATGAAAATTCCCTCTTTCATCAAAAGGTTAAAACTACGCTTCAGGAGCTGCTTCCGGAGCTGCTGCTTCAGCCGCTGGAGCTTCTGCCTCTGCTACTTCAACCGCTGCTGCTTGCGCAGTTTCGCCTGCCACTTCGATGGCAGCCGCTACTACTTCAGTTTCTGTTGTAGAACTTCCGTTTTCAGCATGGTTTAATAAAGCTGCAATGACGCGCTTAGCTGGAGATTGTAATAATCCAATAACCTCACCAATAAGCTCGTTCTTAGTTTTAATGTTTGTTAATGCAACTAATGATTGATCACCTACAAAAATATCGCCGTTAATAAAAGCAGCTTTTAATGTTGGTCTATCGCCCGCATTTTCTTTTCTGAATGCACTAAGAATCACAGCTGGATCTTTAGGATTTTCAGAGAACATCAATGCAGTTACATTGTTTAATGAATCAAACAAACCTGAATATTTTTCGCTGTCTAAACCTTCTAATGCTTTACGAATCAAAGTGTTTTTAGCCACTTTCATTTCTACTTCCTTGTTAAAACAAGAACGACGTAAATTAGAGATTTGTTCTACGCTCAAAGATTCTGTGTCTGTGATATAGAAGTTATTATATTGACTGAATTTTCCTTTAAGGATTTCAATCACTTCGTTTTTTTGATCTTTGGTCATAACTAATTTTATTTAATTACCTGGGTCATTTCCTTGCGGATCACCAGGACTAGTTGATTAATGATTTAGTTTCTAATGCAATACCAGCACTCATTGTAGAAGCCATGCTTACTGCTTTAAGGTAAGTACCTTTTGAAGCAGATGGTTTCAACTTAATGATTGCATTAATTAATTCAGCACTGTTCTCAGCAATTTTATCTGCAGAGAAAGATACACGACCAATTGATGCATGCACGATACCAGCCTTATCAACTTTAAATGCAATCTTACCACCTTTTACCTCGTTTACTGCAGCTGCAACATCATTTGTTACAGTTCCAGTTTTAGGGTTTGGCATTAAGTTACGTGGTCCTAATACTTTACCTAACTTACCAATCTTAGGCATAACTGCTGGTGTAGCGATGATTACATCCATATCTACCCAACCACCTTCAATTTTAGTTACGAACTCATCTAAACCTACATAGTCAGCACCTGCTTCTCTTGCTGCTGCTTCTTTATCTGGAGTACAAAGTACTAATACTTTTTTTGTACGACCAGTACCGTGAGGTAAAGAAACAGTACCACGAACTTGTTGGTCTGCTTTTTTAGGATCTACTCCTAAACGAATATGTAAATCTACAGAGCTATCAAACTTTGTACAGTTAATTTCTTTTACTAATGCAGATGCATCTTTAAGGGAATAAAATTTATTCTTATCCACCTTTGCAACCACCGCTTTTCTTTTTTTAGTCAATGACATGTTGATTATTTTTTAAGGTGAATAAATTAATTTTCCCAAGGAGCTTTACCTTCTACAGTAATACCCATTGAACGTGCAGTTCCAGCTACCATACTCATAGCGCTGTTTAAAGTAAATGCATTCAAGTCTTCCATCTTATCTTTTGCGATAGCTTCAACTTGTGCCCATGTTACTTTACCAACTTTGTCACGGTTACTTTCTTTAGAACCTTTTTGGATTTTTGCAGCTTCCATTAATTGAACTGGAGCTGGTGCAGTTTTGATAACGAAGTCGAAAGACTTGTCGGTGTAAACTGTAATTAAAACAGGAACAACTTTTCCTTGTTTGTCTTGAGTTCTAGCATTGAATTGCTTACAGAACTCCATAATGTTGACACCCTTAGATCCTAATGCTGGACCTACTGGTGGTGCAGGATTGGCAGCGCCACCTTTCACTTGCAACTTAACGTAGCCAGAGATTTCTTTAGCCATTTTGTTATGTTTTTTTGGTTAAGCGTCGGACCAATATAGCCTCGACTCCCAAATACCCACACTTCGAAAAGTGTAAATTGGACAGCGAAGGTATGATTAATCCCTTTTCTAGCAAAATAAAAAGGTAGTTTTTTCAATAAAATAAGGGCTTTGGGACAAAAAAAATCCCCTCAAATTGCTTTGAGGGGACCCTTTTACCTTTTTCCTTCTAACTCAGTTTCTCTACCTGCATGTAATTTAATTCCACTGGGGTAGATCGACCGAAGATCTTCACGGTCACTTTCAATTTCTTCTTTTCTTCGTTCACCTCTTCGATGACACCATTAAAGTCATTGAAAGGTCCCTCAATTATTTTGATCGTTTCGCCAATAATGAATGGTTCGCTGATAGATCCGCCCATGTCGTTCATCTCATCAACCTTACCCAACATTTTATTTACTTCCGATTTTCTTAAAGAAATAATATTTCCTTTTGACCCTTTTCCGTCTGTCAAAAAGTGCATCACATTTGTAATGTTGCTGATATGCATAACGATATCATCTGCAATGGGAGCCTTGTTATCAATCACTTCCATCATTACATATCCTGGGAAATAGTTTTTTTCGCGCATTACTTTTTTACCGTTTTGCACTTTGTAAACCTTCTCCATTGGTAAGAAAACTTGCTTTACAATATTTGACCAGCCGTTTCTTACGATATCTTTATCTAGATACTCTTTAATCTTTTTTTCTTTTCCACTCACAACACGCAATACGTACCATTTTGTATCTGGAGCAGCAGGCGCAGTCGCATTTGTATCTATTGATTGTACTTCTGTTTCCATGTTTACTTAAATAATGAGTAGATCAACTTTACAAATTGGTTACTAGAGAAATCCATGATCCAAACCATGGCAGTAATGATAACTGTTGCTACCAACACTATCAAAGTACTTTGCTGTAAATTAGCCCATGTAGGCCATGTTACTTTTTCTTGTAACTCTAAGTAACTTTCTTTAAAGTAGTTGCCTATTTTGTTCATAATAATGCTGTTTATTCTTCTTTATCTCCGTCAAAATTTTGCTAAATATAGTAAAATTTATTTGCACGGGCACTAGGATTCGAACCCAGATCAAAGGTTTTGGAGACCCGTATGCTACCGTTGCACCATGCCCGTATGAACCAAAAGTCTTTGATAAAAGCTTGCGCTAAAACCAAAGACTTTCAGTTATATGTTTAGTTAAATTACTTAACGATTTCAGTAACTTGACCAGCGCCTACAGTTCTACCACCCTCACGGATCGCAAACTTAAGACCTTTTTCCATCGCGATTGGTTGGATCAACTTAACAGTGATGCTAACATTATCGCCTGGCATTACCATCTCAGTTCCTTCTGGTAAAGTACACTCTCCAGTAACGTCCGTAGTACGGAAGTAGAATTGAGGACGGTATTTATTAAAGAATGGAGTATGACGTCCACCTTCTTCTTTTGATAATACGTAAACTTCAGCTTTGAAGTCAGTATGTGGAGTGATCGTTTTAGGAGCACAGATTACCATACCACGACGGATATCTTTTTTCTCGATACCACGTAATAATAAACCTGCGTTATCACCTGCTTGACCTTGATCCAATAATTTTTTGAACATCTCAACACCTGTTACAGTTGAGCTCATTGGAGCATCCATCAAACCTACGATTTCTACAGCCTCACCCACTTTGATGATACCTCTTTCGATACGACCTGTAGCAACTGTACCACGACCAGTGATCGAGAATACGTCCTCTACAGACATCAAGAATGGTTGATCGATAGGACGTGGAGGCAATGGAATGTAGCTATCTACAGCGTCCATTAACTCAGTCACTTTATCTACCCATTGTTGCTCACCAGCTAAAGCGCCAGTTGCAGAACCACGGATGATTGGAGTGTTGTCACCATCGAAACCGTAAGATGATAATAAATCACGGATTTCCATTTCAACTAAGTCTAACAATTCAGCATCGTCAACTAAGTCTACTTTGTTCATGAATACAACGATCTGAGGTACACCTACCTGACGTGCTAACAAGATGTGCTCTTTTGTTTGTGGCATAGGACCATCTGTAGCAGCAACTACTAAGATAGCACCGTCCATTTGAGCAGCACCTGTAATCATGTTCTTCACATAGTCAGCGTGACCTGGACAGTCAACGTGCGCATAGTGACGAGTATCAGTTTGGTATTCTACGTGTGCAGTATTGATAGTGATACCACGCTCTTTTTCTTCTGGTGCACCATCAATTTCATCGTAGTTTTTCTTAGCAGCTAAACCTCTTTTAGACAATACGTCTGTGATGGCAGCTGTCAATGTTGTTTTACCATGGTCAACGTGGCCAATGGTACCAACGTTTACGTGAGGTTTCTCCCTCTTAAAGGTCTCTTTAGACATCTTTATTAATTTTTGTTTTTTTTATAATCGCCGTCAATAGACCACCGAGTCCATCGACCATAGCTTTTGTTTTTGTCAACCCTTTGAGCCGTTGATGAGAATTGAACTCACGACCTCTTCCTTACCAAGGAAGTGCTCTACCACTGAGCCACAACGGCAATTTAACTACACCGGCTTCCTTCTCTTTAATCCTACTCATCAACATTACTGGAGCGGGAGACGAGGCTCGAACTCGCCACCTATAGCTTGGAAGGCTATCGCTCTACCAAATGAGCTACTCCCGCATTTTTCATTCTCAAAAGAACTCAATTTTATGTCCCCCATCCCATTTGCACTATCCAATGAAGTACAAATATAACACAAAATTTGTGGGCAGAGTAGGGTTCGAACCTACGTACTCGTGAGAGAACAGATTTACAGTCTGTCGCCTTTAACCACTCGGCCATCTGCCCAAAAATGAGCCGGAAATGGGACTCGAACCCGCGACCTGCTGATTACAAATCAGCTGCTCTACCAACTGAGCTATTCCGGCTTATCTTACATCCACAAAAGAACACTCCCAATTTTTGGGATGGCAAAGGTAATGGAAATCTTTATTTATCAAAATTTTAGGCGATTTTTTTATCCTATTTTTTATGGAAACTGGGAAAATTTTCATCAAACGCCCTATTTATAGGCAATTATGTAATAAAATGATTATAAAATAGTGTGAATCAACCAGATTTTGAAATGAAAAAAGGCCCCAATGAAGGGCCTTTTTTATAGAATTGAAAAAAGAATTTGAAAATTACGCTGCTAATTTTTCTTTTTTTCTCTTTAATTGATTGGTTATAGCATCCATTGCTTTTTCTAAAGATTCCTCAAATGTCTTAGTGGTTACTTTTACAAAACAATCTTGTTTAGGAATATGAACGTTTATTTCTACTACTTTATCTTTAATCGCATGTACTAAGTTGTCTAACTTTAAAAACACTTCCACTTTAGTTATACGATCATGAAATGTTTCCAGCTTTTGAACTTTTTTTCCAACCATTTCTAAAAGTTTCTCATCCGCATCAAAATGCACTGTTTGAATGTTAATGTTCATAATTAATTTTTTTAAATAATAAACTAATGAAAGAACTGACCAGGGGCTATTCCTTAACTCCTGCACCTTTAAGTTACGACATTCATTAGAAATTAAAAACAATTAATTTCTTTTAAGAAAACTTTAGGAGAAGTACTGATATAAATCAGGCTTTGGGGTGCGCTTTTGCAAATACCTCCTTTAATTTTTCGATGGTGTTATGTGTATACACTTGAGTAGCAGCAAGGCTTGCATGACCTAGAAGTTCTTTTACAGCATTTAAGTCGGCACCGTTATTCATTAAGTGAGTTGCAAAACTATGCCTTAAAATGTGAGGGCTTTTCTTTTGTAAAGTAGTAACCTGTGAAAGATAAAATTTCACGAAAGTATATACTGCCCTTGGCTGTAATGCTTTTCCTTTTTCTGTCACAAATAAATGTGGATTGCCTAATGCATCAGCTGGTTTTTGCTGAATATATTTTATAAGCTCGGTTGAAAGTGATGGGCTAATAGGAATCATTCTTTCCTTATTTCCTTTACCTAAAACTTTTATAATTCTTTTGGATGTATCTAATTGATTTTCCTTGCAATTAATTAATTCACTTAAACGCATTCCTGTTGCATAAAAAAGTTGAATCACCATTTTTTCAGTGAAGCCCTTCCACCCTTCTGCAAATTCTAAATTGGTAAACAATTGCTCCATATCATTTTCGGCCACAAATGCAGGTAATCGTTTACTAATTTTAGGGCTAATCACAGTTTCCATTGGGCTCTTTGTTAATTGCCCTTGCTGAATTTGATATTTAAAAAAAGATTTTAAGGAAGATATTTTTCGATTGAGCGTTTTACCTGTCATCTCTTCTTCTTTCATTCCAGCCAACCAGGATCTCACCATGGTGCCTGTTATATGGTTAAAGGGAATGCCTTCGTACTGTGTTTCTACAAAATCAAAAAACTGAATTAAGTCGTTGGAATAAGCCGTTATGGTATGCACTGAATACCGCTTCTCAAATTGGAGATAAGCTAAAAAAGCATTCAAAGGAATATAGCGGGTTTGCGATATCATATCGATATTAAAGATACGCAGAAATAAAAAAAGACCCAGCTTTTATGCTGAGTCTTATAATATGGTTGATGGAAGATATTAACTATCCCTCGATTTTACCGCTGAAAATTTGTTGCTTGTAAATCGCTTTCAATACTTGGAAACGACGTTTTACAGATGGCTTCACAAATGCTTGACGAGCACGTAAGTTCACTAAAGTCTTACTTTTTTCGAATTTCTTCTTGTACTTTTTAAGCGCTTTGTCGATGTTTTCGCAGTCTTTTGAATCTATAATTAACATAATATATACCTCCTCAGGCGTTTTTTAAAAAAAATCAAAATTGAATTTCCAAACCTTTATATTTTTTAAAAGGTGAAGGAAATTTGGAGAGCAAAGATAAGTATTTGATTTAAATATCCAAATTTCTACCCAATTTTATATTTATTCCTTTAAATCCCTGTTTGGATGTCTTTCCCTTTTAAGGCTCCAGAAATTGCTTGATCCATGGCACGCTCCGCAAATGGACGGGTGACATCGTTTAATTCCTCTGTTTTAGCTTGAATCAAGTTCTTATCCTCCATGGTAATGGCTAATTGAAGCGCTTGCATCGCATTTGCTGAAGCGGTTAATTCTTCTTTAGTTAGTATAGAAGCGTTCTTAGTTAGAAATTTTTCAGTTACAGATAACATTTGTTCGGCCTCTGTCCTAGCCTCCACCAATGCTCTTGTAGCAATATCTTCCTTAGCATGGGTAATACTATCCATTAATCTTTGTTCCACTTCTTCGTCCGTTAAACCATATTGCGGTTTAATATCAATGCTTTGAGAAACGCCACTTCTTAATTCTTTTGCACTTACCTGCAATATTCCATCTGCATTAATTAAAAAGCTAACATCAACCTTAGGTAAGCCTGCTGGCATTGCCGGAATACCAGTCAACGTAAATTCTCCAAGCTTACGATTATCTTTTACTAAGTCACGCTCTCCTTGGTATACGGCAATTTGTATCCCAGATTGACCGTCTTTTTGAGTGGTATATTGTCTTCCTGCTTTAGTTGGAATTTTTGAATTTCTTGGCAATAGAACATCCATCAATCCACCCATGGTCTCAATACCTAAACTTAAAGGAGTGATATCTAAAAGCAACATGGATTGATTATTGCCTGCTAAAATATCAGCTTGTACAGCCGCACCTAATGCAACTACTTCATCAGGATTTACGGAATCATTCACTTCCTGATTAAAGAAAGTGCCTACTGTTTTTTTAACCAATGGCACTCGAGTACTTCCACCTACCATTAATACTGTATTGATATCAGATACTTGCAAACCCGCGTCCTTCATAGCGTTCACGCAACAATCCATTGTCCTATTAATGATAGGTTGCACCAATTCTTCAAACACTTGTTTTGTGATGGAAATTTTTTCACCAGCAAATTCGGTTTCAAAAATATCGTTGTTAGATAAATGGATTTTTGCTTTTTCTGCTGCTAATCTTAGTTGTTGTTTTAATTCCTTATGTTGTTCTAAATTATCTATAGACCATTGCTTCATCCAATATTCAATTATAGCTCTATCTAAATCATCTCCCCCTAAATAAGTGTCTCCATTGGTACTTAAAACTTCAAAAATTCCATTAGCTATTCTTAATATAGAAATATCAAATGTACCACCACCTAAATCGTACACTGCAATTGTTTTCTCCTCTGTTGGATTTAAACCCAATCCATATGCAAGGCTTGCTGCTGTTGGCTCATTGATAATTCTTAATACATCCAACCCTGCTAATTTACCGGCATCACGTGTAGCTTGTCTTTGTGCATCATTGAAATAAGCAGGCACCGTAATGACTGCTTTTGTAACTGGTGTTTTTAAAATGTGCTCTGCACGCTTTTTTAATTCTTCTAAAATAAAAGAGCTTAACTCAATGGGAGAATAAAATTTATTTCCCACTTGTACTTTCACTAAACTATCTGTGTTGTCATCAATTACTTTATACGCAAAAAAGTCCTGATGCGTTTGAATGTCTTTATAGCTTTTGCCCATTAAACGCTTGGCACTAAAAATTGTATTTGCAGGATCAGATTCTAAAAAAGGTTTAGCGCGCTCTCCCACTTCCACATTTCCGAATTCATCAAAATGCACCACACTTGGCACAATGCTACTACCATCAAACTCTTTTAGAGCAGTGGGTTGTTTTGTATCAGGATGAATAATAGCCACTAAACTATTCGTGGTTCCTAAATCAATCCCAACAATCATTTCAGCTTGTTGTAAACTACCCGTTGCAATATTAATACCAATCTTAGCCATTCAAAAAATTTTACAAATGTACATGCACCCCATTCATTAGAGGTTGCGAATTAAGGAATGATTTATTTACGCGTTGAAACTAAAATAGTTTTAGAAAAAGAATCGTGCAAGGGTTGGTCATTCCATGCCATTCCAAACATTGTAATAAGTGAAGTACGTAGCGTGGCACGGATAAACACTTGAAAAATATTAGGACGTTTCCCATTGGTTGAAATCACCTTAGTTTTCGTAAGCATTTTGGCGATAGTTTGACAAAATAACAACTCCAATAAAAAAGTATAAGCCCATGTGATGGCGAAAAAGAAATAGCCAAATCTAAAAGGTTTAAAATGCCAATACATTACATAAAAGTTATACCACTCATAGATAATATAGCTGAATATGAAGATGAAAATAGTGTCTAGAAAAAAGTGCATTATTCTAGTTCCTTCGCCAATTGTGGGAGTTGTTGGGTTCATGATGCAAAAATATTGCTTTTTAGTAGTTAAATTTGCCGAAATCATTACAATATGACATTAGTACAAGAACTACGCTGGAGAGGTATGATTCAAGATATTATGCCAGGCACTGAGGAATTGTTTGAAAAAGAGATGGTCTCTGGATATATTGGCTTTGACCCTACTTCGGATAGTTTGCATATTGGAAGCTTAGTCCCAATTTTATTATTGGTTCATTTGCAAAAAACTGGACACAAACCATTTGCATTGGTGGGTGGCGCAACAGGTATGGTGGGAGATCCTAGTGGTAAAAGTGAAGAAAGAAATTTATTAAGCGAAGAAACTTTAGCATATAATATTGCTGGTGTAAAAAAACAATTATCTCATTTTTTAGATTTTAATAGTGGCGCAAAAAACGCTGCAGAGTTAGTCAATAATTACGATTGGTTTAAAGATTTCAGTTTTTTACATTTTATTAGAGATGTAGGTAAACATATTACAGTAAACTACATGATGGCGAAGGATAGTGTGAAAAAAAGAATTGAAGGCGATACAGGCATGAGCTTTACTGAATTTACTTATCAATTGGTTCAGGGTTATGATTTTTACTGGTTACACCAAAATAAAAATTGTAAACTACAAATGGGCGGTAGTGATCAATGGGGAAATATTACCACTGGAACTGAATTAATTCGTCGCAAAACCGGTGGTGAAGCATTTGCATTTACTTGTCCATTAATTACAAAAGCAGATGGTGGTAAATTTGGCAAAACAGAGAAAGGAAATGTGTGGTTAGACGCTAAGAAAACATCTCCTTATCAATTTTATCAATTCTGGTTAAACGCAAGTGATGAAGATGCAACCAAGTGGATTAAAATATTTACTTTATTAGCCCCTAGCGATATTGATGCATTAATTGCAGAACATGCAACTGCTCCACAATTAAGAATTTTACAAAAAGCATTGGCTGCGGAGTTAACCAAATTTGTACATAGTGAGGAAGATTTAAATTTTGCAATTCGTGCCACTGAAATATTGTTTGGCAACGCAACTACCGAAGTGTTACAATCTTTAAATGAAGCGCAATTATTACAAGTAATGGAGGGAGTACCAACTGTGAACATAACGCTGACTCAATTAGAAGAAGGTTATGATTTAGTAAGCTTATTATCAGATACGCAAATATTCCCAAGCAAAGGAGAAGCGCGTAAAATGTGGCAGGCTGGTGGATTAAGTATCAACAAAGAAAAAATCAATACCGAATTTACAGCCGTTACTAAAGCACAGTTATTGCAAGGAAAATATATGTTGATTCAAAAAGGTAAAAAGAATTATTATTTAGTAGTTGCTAGTTAATATTTATAATAACATCTAATAATAAAAAAGCCTCCAAATATATTGGGGGCTTTTTTAATGAATTATTTATTTTTTAAATTACTTGATCGCATTCCACATTTGCTCTGCAACAAAAGCATTTCCTTTTGCATTTAAATGCACTCTATCTGTTGTTAAAATTCCTTTTTCATCATTTGTTGGGTTATTAGCAACACTGTATTCGTGAAAACTTTTTCTTAAATCTACTAACCCTAATTGATTATCTGCAGCATACTTTCTAATCCAGTTGCTATACATGTTTAAATCACCATCCTGAGAATTAGAAAAATCGTTACGCTCCCCAATTGCTGCTGGTGTTACTACCACCACTTTTGCACCTTTAGCCATAATTTTCTTAACTACTGCATCATAAAATTTTCCAAATTTATCATAGTCAGTCCCAGTACCAAAATCAGCTTTATGCCATACATCATTTACACCCACCCAAATTACCACTAAGTCAGGATTTTCTTCTAACACATCTTTATCCATACGTAAATACAAATCATAAATTTTATTTCCACCAATACCTGCACCTACGATATCATACTTATCAGCTAGCCCTTTTTTGATGATATCCTGTTTTATTAGATCAATATAACCACCTTTATCTACCCCCATTTGCGTAATAGAATCTCCAAAAAAGACAACCTTTTTCTTTTTATCTCCTGTAAAAGAAAGCAAGAAAAGACAGCCGACAAAAGTGGCTAGTAATAAGAATTTACCCATCATAATTGGCATCGTTTAAGTTTTGAAATATAAATCGCAATATAAGTTAGCACAAAATGATAATAATGACCTAAAAAGAGATAAAAATTTGGAAAATTTTGTGCTGACCCCTATTTTTGCACTCCATTCAAAGAATGGCATAGGGATTGCCTGATTGTGTAACGGTAGCACGACTGTTTTTGGTGCAGTTTGTCTTGGTTCGAATCCAGGTCAGGCAACCAAAGGAAAAGCCTCAACGAAAGTTGGGGCTTTTTTCATGCCCAAAATGATCCGAAGGAGCCGAGCGAAGCGAGCACAATACGAAGGAAGGGCAAATGCGAGCTTGCTCGTAATTTGACATGACTGAGTATTGTGGAAATTGTGAAACAATTTGCGACTGAGGAGACATTTCAGTTAGTGCTTAGGGAAATAAACAACCATCCCATTTTCGATGAGGCTTTTCTATGCTGGGATTTTCCTATTTAAAAGGAAGGCCGAGTTTCGCGAGGCCAATCCTTTTCTATGCTGGGATTTTCCAATTAAAAGGAAGGCCGAGTTTCGCGAGGCCAATCCTTTTCTATGCTGGGATTTAACTATTTAAAAGGAAGGCCGAGCTTCGCGAGGCCAATCCTTTTCTTTATAATTTGTATTTTTACTCATGCCCCGTATCCATAAACTAGACGGTCTCCGAGGACTCTTCGCTTTATTAGTAGTGCTATACCACTTAAACATCAACAATGCTCCTGCCGCACTTGTAAACAATTTCTTTATAAGAGAATCCTACATTTTTGTAGACTTCTTTTTTATTCTCAGTGGCTATGTAATCACTTTAACTTACAACGAAAAAATACAATCAGGAAGCAGCTTAATACAATTCTTGAAAAAACGTTTTCTACGTTTATATCCTTTGCTTTTATTTTCCACATGTATGTACTGGTATTTTGTACACCCATTTTTAGATCAACAAAATATAACCTTGGCACTTGACACTTTGTTGCTCACCAACTCCACTCCAATTTTAGGAACGGAGATTGGAATGAATTATCCTTCCTGGTCTATCTCAAGTGAAATGATATCTTATATTGTATTTGGAATTTGCTCCGTAATTGGCATTAGAAATAATAAGACGATTTTAATTACCATTATTACGTTTAGTTGTTTTGTATTTTTAGCTTACCAACAAAAATATTTTGTAACAGGTTCCTTTGGATTTGTAAGAGGTCTCGCATGTTTTAATTTAGGATATTTAATTTTTAAACTTGCACAAAAAAATATAAAGCTCCCCAACTATTTTGAATGGTTCATTTGCCTAATAGTAATAGTGCTTATGTATTTGCTATATCATAACAGTTCAAAAAATATCACAGTAATCTTGAGTATTCAATTTCTTGTTCCAATCACTTTTGCAATCGCTATTTTTATATTAACTAAAACCAACGGAACAATTAGTCATATATTATCGACAAGTCCGCTTCAGTTTTTAGGAAAAATATCTTATTCTGTTTATTTGAATCAAGCTTTTATTATAGGTTTTGGAATTCCTAAATTGTACAAATGGATACATTTAGACTATGGTGTTTTGCAGCAAACCACTTGTGTTGTATTACTTGTTTTAATATTAATCATTTATTCTTGGGCCACTCAATATGTAATTGAATCAAAGCTGGGGAAGAAGCTCCATACAATGATTCAAAACTAATGCTCACTTCTATCTAAAGGCACCACTAAAACGGGCACTTTCGCATGTCGGATAATATATTCGGCAGTACTACCTAGGACTGTATGAGAAAGTCCAGTTCGACCATGTGTGCCCACCACAATATAAGTTGCATTTAATTGATGGGCTTTTTCTAAAATATCAAATTTTGGATTACCCACTTCAACCGATAAATCAATTTCTATATCAGCATTTTTTGCTTGAATCTTTTTTAACTCATTCAAGGCATGTGTTTTTTGTGTATTATATATTTCATCCCATTGATTGGGGATGAGTGCCATTTCAGATTGCAAATAATCAATATAAACAGGAATAATGGTACTTATAACTACAGAGCCGTCCATTTTTTTTGCAAACTCAATACCTTTATGAATAATGGCAGCCGATTGTTCACTTAAATCCACTGCAATAAATACTTTGTTTTTCATGACTTAACTTTTCATAAAGTTCGCAGGAATCAATTACTTCGACAATGATAATGATTGGCAAAATACCCAGAAAAAAATGAGCTAAATCATTTTTGGAGATTACTCCTTACTATCAACAATAGTACCATAATCCACAAGCAATTCCTCACCAGCCTTAATATCTACAATCGCTTCAAAAAATTCACCATCATTGATAGAAACAACATTTGGAGTATCAGAGTGATTTAAATAAATAACCAGATCCACTAACTTAAATCCGTAATCAGGTACATAGTAAAATTCTTCGTCAAACAAACAATGATTTTCTACTAAATCTTTTGAATGTTTTGGTAACGATTCTACTTCACCAATGGTTAATTTAATCCATTCCCCAACACCTTGTGAAAATATATTGCTAGTTCCTTTAGGAATGTCTCTTATGGCAAATACCCCAATTCCATGCAAGGGTGATGGTTTAATCATCACATAAGTATCATTTTGCAGGTCTTTTAAAAGAGATTCTTTTGTCATTAAACGTTATTCAATTGATGAATGCACTGCGCTAATGCTGACTCCCAACTTGGAATTTCAATTTCTAAATCTTTTTCAATTTTTTGTGTGTCCAAAACTGAATAAAATGGACGCTTTGCAGGTGTTGGAAATTTATCTGATGTGATAGCAGTTAATTCACATTCTAAATTAGCTAATGATTTTATTTTTTCTGCAAATCCAAACCAAGTAGTCTCTCCTGTATTTGCATAATGATAAATTCCTTTTATAGTTTTACCCGCATTAATTGCTTCTAAAATATTGATTGTTGCTAATGCTAAATCTTTTGCAAACGTGGGTCTCCCCTTTTGATCACCTACAATATTAAGTGCATCACGCTCCTTCATTAAGCGCATCATGGTTTTTACGAAATTATTTCCATGACTACTAAACACCCAAGAGGTTCTAATAATGATAGTATCTGGATTTGCCTTTGCAGCTAATAACTCTCCATCTGCTTTTGTTTTACCATAAAAATTGATAGGTTCCAATGCAGTATCAGTTAAATAAGGACTCGTTGCATTACCGTTAAAAACATAATCAGTTGAATAAGTAATGAAAGGAATATTTTTTTGCTTTGCAATTTTTGCTAAAGTTGCTACTGCTTCTGCATTAATAGTATGTGCGACTGCTTTTTCTGTCTCCGCTTTGTCGACAGCGGTATAGGCCGCAGTGTTAATGATAGCATCTGGAGCAAATAAAGTAACAATGCCTTCTAATTCAGCTGGATTGGATAAATCCATTGCATTTCTATCTACAAATACAAACTCAAATTTGGGAAACAATTTAGAAGCTTGTGCCAACTCCCATCCTAATTGACCATTTGCACCTGTAACTAATACTTTATGAATTGCCACTTGATTCATTTAAAAATGATGGATTGAATTATTTATTTAGAAGAAAATTCTTTTGGAAGTTTTGTCCACTCGCTGGGTGGTAATGCTTTAAAGTAATCGTAGGTTCTTTTTAAACCTTCGGCACGATCTACTTTGGGCTCCCATCCTAATATGGTTTTTGCTTTTGTGATATCGGGCTGTCTTTGCTTTGGATCGTCCACTGGTAAATCCTTGTACACAATCTTTACTGTAGAACCCGTTAGCTTCAATACCTCTTCGGCAAAATCCTTTAAACTTATTTCATTCGGGTTGCCAATATTCACAGGACATGAATAGTCGCTTAATAATAATCTATAAATACCTTCCACTAAATCGTCCACATAGCAAAAGCTTCTTGTTTGTGAACCATCACCAAACACCGTCATATCCTCACCTCTTAATGCTTGTCCAATAAATGCAGGCAATGCTCTTCCATCATTTAGGCGCATTCTTGGACCATAAGTATTAAAGATTCTGATGATTCTTGTTTCAACATGATGGAAAGTATGGTAAGCCATCGTGATACTTTCCATATAACGCTTGGCTTCATCATACACCCCTCTTGGCCCCACCGGGTTTACATTACCCCAATACTCCTCGGTTTGAGGATGTACCAATGGATCCCCATACACTTCACTCGTACTAGCCACTAAAATTCTTGCTCCTTTCGCTTTAGCCAATCCCAAACAATTATGCGTACCCATCGCTCCCACTTTTAAAGTTTGGATAGGGATTTTTAAATAATCTATTGGACTCGCTGGAGATGCAAAATGTAAAATATAATCAAGGCTTCCTTCTATCTCAATATACTTGGTTACATCATGATGAATAAACTCAAAATGGGGGTTGCTTCTTAAGTGTGCAATGTTTTGCAATTCTCCCGTTATTAAATTATCCATCGCAATTACATAGTAACCTTCCTTAATAAAGCGATCACTTAAATGCGATCCTAAAAATCCGGCTGCTCCTGTAATTAATATTCTTTTTTGACTCATGATTTGTTTTTAAGCGTTTGCTCTACCAATACTCTCATAATGATAGTCCAACTCTTTCATCTTGGCTACATCAAATAAATTTCTGCCGTCAAAAATGATTTTGTTATTCTTTAACTGCTGATCCATTTGCTCAAAATCAGGTGTTCTAAACTCACTCCACTCAGTAGCAATAATGAGTGCAGCTGCATTTTGTAATGCATCGTATTGATTGGTTGCGTATTGTATTTTATCTTTTATCTGCGCTTTTACATTGGGCATCGCTTCAGGATCATATGCAGTAACCGTTGCCCCTGCTGATGTTAAAGCATCAATGATTGCCAATGCGGGTGCTTCTCTGATATCATCGGTATTAGGCTTAAATGCCAATCCCCATAATGCAAAATGCTTGCCTTGTAAATCGTTTTTATAAAAAACTTTTATCTTTTGAACCAAGTGTAATTTTTGTAAAGCGTTTACTTTTTCAACGGCTTTTAAAATCTCAAACTCATAGTTCACTTCATCCGATGACATGATGAGTGCTTGCACATCCTTTGGAAAACAAGATCCTCCATAACCAATGCCTGGGAATAAAAAACGTTTGCCAATTCTGTCATCCGATCCAATACCTCTTCTTACCATATCCACATCTGCTCCCATGCGCTCACACAATTGTGCGATCTCGTTCATGAATGAAATCTTCGTTGCAAGAAATGAATTTGCCGCGTACTTCGTTAACTCCGAACTACGCTCATCCATAAATATCACAGGGTTACCCTGTCTTACAAATGGTGCATATAAATCACTCATTAATTTTTTAGCTCTCTCCGATCTTGTTCCTACTACCACTCTGTCCGGTTTCATAAAATCATCCACTGCCACGCCCTCTCTTAAAAACTCAGGATTGCTCACCACATCATATTCCCCGCTATAATTTTTTGCAATCGCTGCACTTACTTTATCCGCTGTACCCACCGGCACCGTGCTCTTATTGACGATTACTTTATAACCTTTTAAAATTTTTCCTAAATGATCCGCAACACCCAATACATATTTTAAATCCGCACTACCATCCGCACCCGGAGGTGTTGGCAATGCTAAAAATATAATCTCCGCATCCTCAATAGCTTCTTCTAACTCAGTGGTGAATTTTAAACGACTCTCTTTAATATTTCTTAAAAATATCTTCTCTAATCCTGGTTCGTAAATGGTAATTTGACCAGCACTTAATTTCTCCACCTTCGCTTTATCAATATCCACGCAAGTAACTTTGTTACCTGTCTCTGCAAAACAAGTTCCTGTTACTAACCCAACATAACCCGTGCCTACTACTGCTATTTTCATTAAATTATAAATTATTTATTTAAAAAAAGAGTTGACTCCTTCAGTAATATAAGACAATTGCTCCGCATCCATCTCTGTATGAATAGGCAATGAACAAACACATGGTGTTAATGCATTGGTTACTGGCAAATCTAAATTAGTATTATCTTGATTACCAAACATTTTTTGCAAATGTCCTGGCACTGGATAATAAATCATACATGGAATTTCCTTTGCAGCTAAATGGGCAATAAATGCATCTCTATCTACCCCTTTCAATTGCATCGTATATTGATGAAACACATGCGTAGTATACTTTCCAATAGCAGGTGTTACAATTTGAGCATTACTTGTAAATGCATTTGTGTAATATTCAGCAACTGCTTGTCTGGCCTTACTATATTCATCCAAATGCGCTAATTTAATATTTAAGATGGCTGCTTGAATTGAATCCAATCTTGAATTACAGCCTACCACGTCATGATAATATCTTTCAGATTGTCCATGATTGGCAATCATGGACATTTTTGTTGCAAGCGCTTTATCGTTTGTAAATAAAGCACCTCCATCACCGAATGCTCCTAAATTTTTACTAGGGTAAAATGAGGTGGCCCCTATATGTCCAATAGTACCCGTTTTCTTTTTGGTACCATCCGAAAAAGTATAATCACAACCAATAGCCTGAGCGTTATCTTCAATCACATAAATATTATACTCCTTTGCAATTGCCATAATTTCTTCCATTGGTGCCGCCTGGCCATACAAATGAACAGGAACAATTGCTTTTGTTTTGGGAGTTATTGCTTTTTTCAAACTTTCAATATCCATACAATAAGTTACAGGATCCACATCCACAAAAACAGGCGTTAATTTCAACAATGCAACTACCTCTGTGGTGGCAATATAAGTAAATGAAGGCGTGATCACTTCATCACCAGGTTGCAAGTCCAAAGCCATCATGGCAATTTGTAAAGCATCTGTTCCATTAGCACAAGGAATGACATGTTCCGCACCCAAATAAGTTGCTAAATTTTGAGTGAAATCCTTAACAGCTTTACCATTAATATAGGCGGCTGAATCCAAAACTTCATGAATCGCCGCATCTACTTGATCCTTTATGGCCAAATACTGCGTTTTGGTGTCTACCATCTGAATTTTTCGCATCCTATAAATTTTAGTAAAATTACAATAAAAAGACTGATTTTTGCCTCTAGAACCCGATTCCATGTTATTGTATAATCTATTCCTTTTTTGTTATCCTAAAATTGTCAAATTGCTAGGTTTTTTCAACCCAAAAGCAAAGGAATGGACTAATGGACAGGCCAATGTTTGGAATGAGGTAGAAACAAACCAAATCAAATTACAAGGACATCCAATCATTTGGATGCATGCAGCTTCTTATGGGGAATTTGAACAAGGTCTTCCCATTATTGAAGCCATTAAAAATCATTATCCTCAATATAAAATTTGGGTAACTTTTTTTTCACCCTCTGGCTATTTGCACCGTAAGAATGATCCCAATGTAGATGCAGTAACCTACCTGCCTTTTGACAGTGCTAAAAATGCTAGTGATTTTTTAGATAAAGTAAATCCCAAACTAATTCTGTTTATTAAATATGAATTTTGGTTTAATTATTTAAATGAAGCAAAGACAAGAAAAATTCCAAGCATTTTAGCTTCCGCTATTTTTAGACCAGACCAAGTATTTTTTAAATGGTATGGCGGATTTTATAAAAACATGTTATCTCTTTTTTCAAGCATCTTGGTGCAGGATCATGAAATATATGATTTAGTGGCGCCTTTTTTAAAAAGGACTCGTTTGTTTACAAGTGGAGATACACGCTTTGATAGAGTTTTACAAACTGCTACGACTAGTATACCCATTGAGTGGATGAAATTGTTAAGTAACCATCGAAACATAATTGCTGGTAGTACTTGGAAGGAAGATGATGTTATTCTTTTTAAGACAACAGCTCATTTTAATCAATTCAATTGGATCATTGTGCCGCACCATGTAGATGAGAAAAGTATTGATGCATGTAAAAGAATGTATCCAGCTGCAATTACATTAACACAATTTTTAACAAACAATCAACAACAAAACAGACCCATTGTATTAATTATAGATTGTATCGGATTGTTAAGAAATTTATATCAATATGCTTTCATTAGTTATGTGGGTGGAGGATTTGGAAAAGATGGAGTGCACAACGTTCTAGAACCTGCTGCTTTTGGCAAACCGGTAATTTGGGGAAGTAATGATTCAAAGTATAAAGAAGCCATTGGCCTTAGAAATCATAATGGTGGTTATAGCATCAAAAATGAAGCTGAATTTGTAATGCATGTAAATGAACTTATTCAAACTACAAGTCATTACGACCAAATTTGCAAAAACGCTCGAGATTATATCAATAATCATGCTGGAGCTACCAAAAAGACAATGAAAGAAATTATGATTCAATTAGACAAGTCTTAATTAAGGATTGTTTACTTTTGAGGCAGCAGCAAAAAGAGACGACCAATTTTAAAAATATTAATGATAGTAGATGTTTATTGAACAGAATATAAAAGGGGATAAAAGAGGATTCATTGAAGTGATTTGCGGAAGCATGTTTAGTGGTAAAACCGAAGAATTAATTAGAAGATTAAAACGCGCTAAAATTGCTAACCTTAAAGTAGAAATTTATAAACCTTCAATGGATACTCGATATGATCAAAATAAAGTTGTGAGTCATGATGCAAATTCTATACACTCTACTCCTGTTGATCATTCAAGTAAAATATTATTATTAGCAGAAAATGCTGAAGTGGTTGGTATTGATGAGGCTCAATTTTTTGATGAAGATGTAATTAGAGTTGCTGAACAATTAGCAATGCAAGGCAAAAGAGTTATTGTTGCTGGCTTAGATATGGATTATTTAGGAAAACCATTTGGCCCAATGCCACAATTATTAGCCATAGGAGACTTTATTACCAAGCTACATGCTATTTGTGTTCAATGTGGGCACCTGGCTAATATATCTTACCGAACAAGTGAAGAAGATGGAACTGTAGTATTAGGAGAGAAAAATAATTACGAACCTAGATGTAGAATATGCGCAAGCAAGTAAACCCAATTTTAACATTGCTAAAAAAAGATTTATTGTTGGAGTTTCGCCAACAGTATACTTTTTTTGGCATTCTACTTTATATTGCCTCTACTACTTTTGTTATTTATTTAACCATGGGGCAACCTGACGATAAAGTATGGAATGGGTTATTCTGGGTGATCCTTTTATTTATTTGCATCAACGCAGTTGCAAGAAGTTTTTTACAGGAAGGTCGTGGTCGTATGTTATATTTTTACACCATCGCAAGCCCTATTCACTTTATATTATCAAAGCTTATCTACAATAGTATCTTAATGGTATTGATGAGTGGATTGAGTTTATTGTTATTTACTTTATTATTAGGCAATCCGTTACAACATAGCCTTTTGTTTTTTGGGATTAGTTGTTTAGGTGGGATTAGTTTAAGTTTAGTTTTTAGTTTTCTTGCAGCCATTGCAGCTAAGGCACAACAGCCTTCTGCAATCATGGCTATTCTTGGATTTCCTTTAATTATCCCTCAGATACTTTTATTAATGCGCATAGCAAATATTGCATTTGCAGATATCGTACAAAATGGCTTACTGAATTTGGTAGGCTTATTGGTTGGATTTGATTTGATGATTATAGCTCTTGCCTACATCCTTTTCCCCTTTTTATGGAAGGATTAAATATATTAAAAAATAAAAAAAACTATTTTTTAATATATTTTTTATCTAATTGATTTTTACTACTTATGCTTCGAGACAAAAAAACAGGTATGTTTTTTTGGTCTTCGTTATTATAAAAAAAACTGAAAAAATATAGCATTTTTTCAGTTTTAAAAAGTTAAAGTAAATAAAATCAAAAAGAGGTAAAATTTTAATAATTTATATTTTTATAAAATTATTAAAATTTCAAATGGCGCACAGTTTGACCATTGTTGATTAATTGTTTTAAAGAAGCGATTCCAATTTTCAAATGGCGCTCCACAAATTCTGCTGTTACTTTACTATCACTCGCCTCTGTTTTTACCCCTTCTGGAATCATGGGAGAATCACTTACTAATAACAAAGCACCTGTAGGTATTTTATTATAGAAACCTACCGTGAATATGGTAGCCGTCTCCATATCAATCGCATATGCACGAAGTTTAGTTAGATATTCTTTGAATTCATCATCATGCTCCCAAACTCTTCGGTTAGTTGTATACACGGTTCCTGTCCAATAATCTACTTGATGCTCACGTATAGTGGTTGAAATTGCTTTTTGTAACGCAAATGCAGGTAAGGCGGGGACTTCAGCTGGGAAATAGTCATTGGAGGTACCCTCTCCTCTTATTGCGGCAATCGGCAAAATTAAATCACCAATCGTATTTCTCTTTTTTAATCCTCCGCATTTTCCTAAAAACAAAACTGCTTCTGGTTGAATGGCTGTTAATAAATCCATTATTGTAGCAGCACCGGGGCTGCCCATTCCAAAATTTATGATAGTGATACCTTCGGCTGTAGCACATTGCATTGGGCGGTCTTTTCCAATTACTTCTACACCATTCCACTCTGCAAACATGTTTACATAATTACTAAAATTGGTTAATAAGATATATTTACCAAATTGATCTAAACTAGCCCCAGTATAACGAGGTAACCAATTATTTACAATTTCTTCTTTCGTTTTCATAGGCGTATCTTTGAATGAACTTACTAAATAAAAATACACATTTTATTGGACAATATATGATCTCCATTCATTATCCATCCTATCCTTTTAAAATTCGCAAGAACGAATCTGGCGTCATTGGAGATCAAATAAAAGATAAAGTAAAAGATCAAATATTCGATCCTTTTAGAAAAAAATGGGTCTCCCTTACTCCAGAAGAATGGGTGCGCCAAAACATTTTACAATACTTAGCACAAACATGCAATTACCCGAGTGCATTGATTGCTATTGAAAAATCAATTCAATTAGGTGAGCTCACAAAAAGATTTGACATCTTAATTTATAAACAAGATAAGCCTTGGATGATTATTGAATGTAAAGAAGCAAATGTTCAGATTAATGATAAAACTATTTCGCAGTTATATCAATATCAACAAGTGCTTGAAGCGGAATATTTATTTGCCAGCAATGGACATGAAACGATTGGGGCACAAATAAAATCGGGGAAACTGCATGCACTGCAAAATTTCCCCGAGTATCTATAATATTATTTGAATCAAATCCATTAAGGGAAGATGCCTAATTCAGCATATGAAGTTCCTACCTTATTAATTGCACAAACATAAGCAGCGGTACGCATATCAGGAATCGATGGATTCGCATTCCAAATTTCCATAATTTCTCTAGTTGCAGTAATCATCGTTTCTTCTAATCCACTATGCACTAAATCAATTTCATCAGGACCATGTGCTATAATTTCTTTTTCAGATTGAGTTACCTTCTTTCCAGTAAGGTCTTCAATTTGTTTTACGATATGCAAGTTGGCATTTTCAGTAAATCTTTTCTCTAATCTACCATAACGTACGTGGCTTAAATTCTTTAACCACTCAAAGTAAGAAACTGTTACTCCACCAGCATTTAAATACATATCAGGAATTACTAAAATGCCTCTCTTTGCAAAAATATCATCCGCTTCGGGAGTCAAAGGACCATTGGCAGCTTCACCAATTATTTTTGCTTTAATTCTTGGTGCGTTATTAGCATCAATTACATTCTCTAATGCCGCAGGAATTAAAATATCACATTCCATTTCTAATGCATCCGCACTCTTTTCAATATTCGTTGCCCCTGGGAAATTTAAAATACTTCCAGTGGCTTTTCGATGTTGAAATACATCTTCCTCATTTAATCCATCTTTACAATAAATAGCTCCTTCATACTCTGCGATTGCAATAACTTTAGCACCATGTTCTCTAAAGAATTTAGCAGTATAGTATCCCACATTACCCAAACCTTGTACAATCACATTTTTATTTTCAATGCCCACTGTTAAGCCTGCTTTAGCCATTACATCTGGCATTAAACATACTTCTCGTACTCCATAAAAAACACCTAATCCGGTGGCTTCTTTTCTTCCTCTAACACCACCTAATGAAATAGGCTTACCAGTAACACAACCAGCAGCATCAATTTCCCCTGGTTTTAAAGATTGATAGGTATCTACTATCCAAGCCATTTCTCTTTCTCCAGTACCATAATCTGGAGCAGGCACATCAATACCTGGTCCAATAAAATTTTTCTTTACTAGTTCAGAAGTATATCTTCTTGTGATTTTTTCTAACTCATAAGGGCTTAATGTTCTTGGACTAATTTTAATACCCCCTTTTGCACCACCAAAAGGAACATTCACAATGGCGCATTTATAAGTCATTAAAGCAGCTAATGCCATAACCTCATCTTGATTCACAGCCATGCTAAAACGAATACCTCCTTTACACGGCGACTTGTGTTGTGAGTGTTGCACACGGTAAGCTTCAATTACTTCAATACGTCCATCATCCATTTTTACAGGGAAACGCATGCTGTATACACTATTACAAGCTTTAATTTGTTGTAAAATTCCCGATTCCCAATTCGTGAACTGAGATGCTTTATCAAAACTACGCTCTACACTTTGAAAAAAACTGTATTCCTTATTCTCTGACATAACAATCGAATTTAAAATTGATAAATTATTTTTTCTCTAATTGAGATACTTTTTTATCTATGCTTGCCACATAAATAAATAAACCAATTAAAATAATGGAAACGATGGTCATTACTAAATAGATTTTACCATTTTGCACCATGATACTTTCATTATTCACTACTTGTGTTTGTAAAAAATTGAACATATAAAATATTTTTGTTTGTGAAAATTAAAATTTATAAAAGTCCTTCTTTCTTTAATTGTAAGATTTGAATACGAATACGAATCGTACTAATCCAAACCCCTAATAAAGTCCAACCAATTACTGCAGGATAAAATACCGTACGCATGCTTGCAGTCATATCTTTTCCGTTTACTCCTGGATTTCCTTCACTACCCTGTCCTCCAGGATGTAATGACTCTGTTAGTCTTGGCAAAATCCAAAGCGTTGGGAATAACATGAAGAAAGAAAAAATATTGTAAACAGCCGATAGACGAGCTCTCTTTTCAGTATCTAATAAACTACCTCTTAAAACAAAATAGGCAAAATAAATTAGTAAGGCAATGGCAGCTCCATTTTGTTTTGGATCACCCACCCAAGGACTACCCCATTGATAATTTGCCCAAATAGCACCAGTAATAATTCCAAGGGTACCAAAAACCAAACCCATAGAAGCATAAGCATGTGAGTATACATCATGAATTAAATTGCCAGAGCGTAAATATTTAATAGCATAGACTAAAGAAACAAATAATAAAATCATCATGCCAAACCACATTGGAACATGGAAAAAGAAGTTACGAATAGACTCCTTCATACGATCATCCAACTTGGGAACTTTAACTAAAAAACCATAGGTACAAGTATATAATAACAATACGAAAGATAAAACCTTCCACCATTTAGCTCTTAGCATAATTAATTGTTTTAAGTTACAATCTACGTTAAACTAACAATTGTTTGCAAATGTACAATTTTTTGCTTTTAATATCGGTTTTAGTACGTAAATCTTAGGTTAACAAAATTACTGCTAAAGTTGTACATTTGCCTCCATAATTTTCATGCCGTAACATGAAGCGAACTGCCCCGTAAGGCTGTAGTAAACTTAATGTGGCTATCATCTTAAAATCATAGACACAAATGAAACTTTCACAATTTAGGTACGATCTTCCTTTAAATCTGATCGCACAGTATCCAACAAAACGTAGAGAAGACAGCAGATTGATGGTTGTAAACCGTCAAAATGGTCACATGGAAAACCGTAATTTCTCTGATTTATTAGAGTATTATGATGACAAGGATGTTTTTGTAGTAAACAATACAAAAGTTTTTCCTGCTAGAATGTATGGCCGTAAAGAAAAAACAGGCGCAAAAATTGAAGTTTTCTTGTTAAGAGAATTAAACAAACCAAACCGTTTATGGGATGTGATTGTTGATCCCGCAAGAAAAATTCGTGTTGGGAATAAATTATATTTTGGTGAAAACGAAGAATTAGTAGCAGAGGTTATTGATAACACAACAAGCCGTGGTCGTACTATTCGTTTTTTATGGGAAGGTGATGACGAGGGTTTTAAAAAGATGTTAGAATTTTTAGGCGAAACTCCATTGCCTAAATACATTAAGCGCAAACCAGATGAAGAGGATAAAGACAGATACCAAACTGTTTATGCAAAGCACGAAGGTGCCGTTGCTGCTCCTACTGCCGGATTGCACTTTAGTAAAGAATTGATTAAGCGTGCTGAAATTATTGGTATTCGTTTTGCAGAAGTAACCTTGCATACTGGCTTAAGTACTTTCCGTCCTATTGAAGTAGAAGATTTAAGCAAACATAAAATGGATGCTGAATATTTTAAGATTGATGAAGAAGCATGTCGCATTATCAATACAGCAAAAGAAAATGGTCGTCGTATTTGTTCCATTGGTACAACAGGTATGCGTGCAATGGAAAGCAGTGTTACTGCACAAAGATTATTAAAGCCAGCGGAAGGATGGACAAATCACTTTATTCACCCACCTTATAATTTTAATATCGCTGATAGTTTAGTAACTAATTTCCACTTACCAAAAACAAGCTTATTAATTATGACTTGCGCTTTTGCAGGTTATGAATTAGCAATGGAAGCTTACAAAAAAGCAATTAAAGATAAATACCGCTTCTTCAGCTATGGTGATGCGCTCCTTTTCATTTAATTTTTAGAAAGATAATAAAAAAGGCTTCGATTTATCGAAGCCTTTTTCTAATCGCGAACATTTGTGAATAGCGTAAAAAAAACACTACAAATTGAAAAGTCCTTTATTCACTAATTGCAAGGTCTTAGTTTTAAATGCACTTGGCAATAACAATGAAATATTATGAGGACTACCACCATAACTTACCATAGTTACTGGCACTTCATTGATGGCATCAAATAATTTCTTTAAAATCGAATCTGTTTTTGCAATCTCATTTCCTACAATTGAAACAATGGTTTGATCTTTTTCAATTTCTATAGATGCAAAATTACTTAGCTCTTCAATGATCTCAGCTAAATGTGTATCACTATCAATTGTTACTGACACAGCCACTTCCGATGTTGTGATCATATCAATGGGTGTCTTGTATTTTTCAAATACTTCAAATATTTTTCTTAAAAATCCATAAGCTAGTAACATTCTACTGCTCTTAATTTTTACAGCAATAATGCCATCCTTTGCAGCAACTGCTTTCACACCAACGGTTCCGGCTTCTTTTTTAATGACTGTGCCGGCAGCAGAGGGTTCCATGGTATTTAATAATTTAACAGGAACGTTTTCTTGTTGTGCAGGCCATATACATGTAGGATGTAAAATCTTAGCACCAAAATAGGCCAACTCAGCAGCCTCGTCAAAACTTAATTGTTCAATCGCAACTGTTTTGTCAACAACTCTAGGATCATTATTATGCATGCCATCAATGTCTGTCCAAATTTCACAAACAGATGCTTTCACAGCTGCAGCAATCAATGATGCTGTATAATCACTTCCTCCTCTTTTTAAATTATCAACCTCCCCTTTTGCATTTCGACAAATGTAACCTTGTGTTATAAATAATTTTTTAGTTGGATGAGCAGCTAATACCAATTCTAGCTTCTCTCTGATGGCTGATAAATCTGGCTCATCATTTAAATCCAAACGCATAAATTCCAAAGCAGGAATTAAAGCATGGTCTATATTTTCTTGCTCTAAGTACAATGAAAATAATTTTGTACTCATTAATTCTCCTTGTGCTAATATATCTCTATTCAATGCATCACTTAATGAAATTCTTTGAGTGATTCTTAAAAACTCAAAGTGCTCATCAATAATTGAATTTGCTTTTGCTCTTAAATCATCAGACTTTAATAAATCTAAAATAAATGCACGATAATGTTTTTCTAAAGTTTCAATTTGATGGGTTGCACCTGCTTTGTCTGACTTTGCTAAAAAGTCACTAATTCCAACCAATGCATTAGTTGTTCCACTTAGCGCACTTAATACTACTATGGTAGGTTCTGCATCTTTAGTTATTAATTGAGATACTTGGTGCATACGCTCTGGCTTACCAACACTGGTGCCACCAAACTTCATAATCTTCATAATCGTTAATTAATGGTCTTTAA
Organism: uncultured Bacteroidota bacterium; assembly: GCA_903938445.1. GTDB lineage: Bacteria > Bacteroidota > Bacteroidia > Chitinophagales > Chitinophagaceae > Sediminibacterium. The sequence goes on from CAJADG010000007.1 coordinate 48,290, forward strand.
ATAAGGACCTCAAAGGTAAAAAGTAAATCCGAAAACAGGCGTTAGTCTTTTTTAAAATACGCACTACTTTTCAGCTTCTAAAATGAGGCCAAATTTATTACCTAATGCTGTCAAATCATTGACTACATCCGTTACCAATGGTATACCTATTTTCATACGCGCTCCTTCCATAATTCTTTCTATATCACCCGCTACATATACTTTATCATGCCCTTGTGCAGGTTTTGCATTTCTAAATCTGTTTAACCAAATATCCATATTAGATTTAAAATCACTTGCGGGTCTAAAAGCATCAATTCGCATCGCACCTAAAAAATGACCAAGTCCTTCCCCTGGCATATTTTCGGGCATAGGAACATAAGCGGGAAAAGGGGGTGCCCAAGGTCCAAAACTTGCACCACTTAATACGGCACTAAATATATCAACAATACTACCCAATGCATATCCTTTATGACTCCCCAATTCTTTTTCAGAACCCAACGGCAATAATGCACCCCCTTGTTTTAAAATATGGGCATCGTTACTTGCATTTCCATTAGCATCCTGCGCCCAACCCGTTGGTATGGGTTCATTTTTTCTTTGTGCAATTTCCAACTTTCCATTTGCTGCAGTAGTGGTTGCAAAATCTGCAACAAAAGGCGCTTCATTTCCTGCTGGCACAGCCACTGCAATGGGATTGGTTCCCAACATTTTTTCTGCAGCATAAGTAGGTGCCACTAAAGCACTCGCATTGGTCATGGCCATTCCAATCATATCCTGAGATAATGCCATCATAGCATGGTAACCAGCAATACCAAAATGATTACTATTTTTTACACTCACCCATCCTGTGCCCACTTGCTTTGCTTTATCCATTGCAATTTGCATGGCTTTAGGGGCTACTACTAATCCTAAACCTTTATCTCCATCCACAACAGCAGTGGAGGGCGTTTCATGAATAATTTTAATATTGGGTGTTGAATTAATTCTACCAACCTCCCATAATCTTACATAGCCAACCAAACGTGCAATACCATGACTATCAATTCCTCTTAAATCGGCAGATAATAAAACACTTGTTGCCAAACTCGCGTCTTCATTGGAACATCCCATATGTAAAAAAACATTCAATGCAAATGCATATAATTGTTGATAGGAATAAATTTTTTCGTTCATAATTCAAATTTACACATAAAAAAAGGTGTACCGAAGCACACCTTTATAAAATTAGTTGTTAAAAACTAGAATGGTAAATCATCCGCAGTTCCGTCATCCCCACTCGCCGCATTAGGAGTATACGTAGCACCTGCACTTTGATCTGGTGCTGGGCTATCTCCTCCTGATTTACTTCCTAATAATTGTACTGATGCAATACGTAAAGTTAAAGAAGCACCATTACGACCATCCGCAGTAGTATAAGTTCTTACATCAGGTGTACCTTCAACATACACTTGCGTTCCTTTTTTTAAATAAGGCGCAACAGCTGTACGATCTGTCCAATAAGAACAATCTACCCAGGTAGTTCTGTCTTTTTGATTGCCTTGCGCATCCTTAAATCTTTCTGTATGGGCAACATTAAAGTTGATTACAGACTTGCCATTCACATTGTTTACTTGAGCATCTTTACCCAAATTTCCGATTACTTGTAACTTGATCATTTTCTTAAATTTTGTCGTTATATGGCAGTGAAGATAGGATATTTCGTTTACTTTTGTGCTAAGCCAACTTTTAACTGGCCAAAGATTATGAGTAAAAAAGGGAAGGTTTTAGTCGCTATGAGCGGCGGAATTGACAGTACAGTCGCAGCGCTTATGCTGCATAATGAAGGTTACGAAGTGGTGGGAATCACCATGAAGACCTGGGATTACTCCACCAGCAATACCAATGGAAAAGAGACAGGATGTTGTAATATTGACTCCTTTAATGATGCTCGTTTAGCAGCCGTTAACAATGGCTTCCCTCATTATATTTTAGATATTAGAGAAGAGTTTGGAGATTTTGTAATTGAAAATTTTGTTGAAGAATATTTAGCAGGCCGTACCCCTAACCCATGCGTAATGTGCAATACGCATATTAAATGGAGGGCTTTATTAAAAAGAGCAGATGCATTAGGTTGTGATTTTATTGCAACTGGCCACTACGCAAAAGTGCGTCAACATGATAATGGGCGATATGTAATTTCAAAAGGATTGGATGAAACCAAGGATCAGAGTTATGTTTTATGGGGAGTGGATCAAGATTTATTAAGCAGAACCATTTTACCATTAGGTGGAATGCATAAAACAGACATTCGTCAAATGGCGATTGATTTAGGTTATCCTGAATTGGCTAAAAAAAGTGAGAGCTACGAAATATGTTTTGTTCCTGATAATGATTATCGTGGATTTTTAAAAAGACGTGTTGAAGGATTAGAAGAAAAAGTAAATGGTGGTTGGTTTGTAGATACCCATGGAAAAAGATTGGGCAAACACAAGGGCTATCCTTTTTACACCATTGGACAAAGAAAAGGTTTAGAAATTGCCTTGGGCAAACCTGCTTATGTAACAGCGATTGATCCTGTAAAAAATATTGTGGTGATTGGTGAAGAGAAAGATTTAGATTCAAATGACATGTTGGTTTCTAAAATAAATTGGATCAAGTACGATCATTTAGAGGGACCTACCGATTTAATGGCAAAGATTCGATACCATGATAGCGGTGCATTGTGTACTTTATCTCCTACTGACAATGGTGTGCAAGCAAGATTTTATGAAAATGTAAAGAGTATTGCACCAGGTCAAAGCGCCGTATTTTATGAACGAGATGATGTAGTAGCTGGAGGCATCATACAAAGTGGTGCGTTGTTGCCGAGGATGTCTTAATTTAGTCTGCTATTTTTTCAAGCAAGGCTGCAAATAAAGTATCCGCTTGTTTCGTGTACCCAGTAAAGTATTGTTGTTTGACTACTTTAAACTTACCGGTAGATAATAATGCTTCTACATTTTTTTCGTTCTCGTCTTTGTATACAGAACAGGTAGCAAAAAGTAAATGCCCGTTTAGCTTTACAGTTGGAATAATATTCTTTAAAATTTTCGCTTGCAATGTGGTGTATTTATTTAATTGCGCATGCGTAAAATAAGCGAGTTGTTCAGGCGTCCTACCCCAGGTACCACTACCAGAACAAGGAACATCTGCAAATACAAAATCAAAAGGTTTTTTTATTTCAAAAGCTTCTGTTAAATCAATTTCTTGAACACTTGCAGGTTGAATACCGGCTTCTTGCAAACGCTTATCGGCATTATATAAAATACTTTCTCTAACATCAGATACGTGCATTCTGATATTGGACATGGTATCAAACATTAAAATGGTTTTGCCCCCACTAGCAGCACAAGCATCCCACACTTGAATGGGATGTTCCATGGAGGTAGGAACCAATTGCAATAATTCCGCAATTGCTTGAGAATTCAAATCCTGTATGACTGCTTCCTTATTTAATTCTAAAATATTTTGAAGCGAGGTAGTGTTGGCAAAAGCAAATGTATTTTCACCAACCTCTGTATATTCAATATTTGCTGCATGTAATTTTTGAATTACTTTTTCCTTTTGCCATGGACGAATGCGAATAAATAACAAGGGTTGTGTTTGATGCGAACTGATAAATAAGTTTTTATCTATAGCATCCGCAATCTGGTCAGCAAGTGGAAAATTGTTCGCAATATTTCTGAAATGCGCGTAACAAATCGCACTTATATTTTTTCGATCCTTGCTTCCATGTTTCTTATTGGCTGCAAAATATTTTTTCAAATAATTAGCGAGCGGCTCTTCCCCATGGTAAGCTGCAATTAATTTGTTGGCTACTTCTTGGTGTACTGCGTAATGCATTACAATTCTAATAAACTAGCAACTGGATCTTTACCAATTAAAAGCAATGCAGGGTTTTCCAATAACTCTTTCACTCTTACTAAGAAACCAACGCTCTCACGTCCATCAATAATACGGTGATCGTAACTTAATGCTAAGTACATCATTGGTAAAATTTTCACTTCCCCATTTACCGCCATTGGACGATCCTGAATTTTATGCATTCCTAATATGGCAGATTGAGGAATATTAATAATTGGCGTGCTCATTAAGCTACCAAATACTCCACCATTCGTAATAGTAAAAGTACCCCCCGTTAAATCTTCGGCTGTTAATTTTGAATCTCTTGCTTTTCCTGCCAACACAATCACACTCTTTTCAATTTCCGCCATACTCAAGCTCTCTACATTTCTAATAACAGGTACCGTTAAACCTCTTGGCGTACTCACTGCAATACTAATATCAGCATAGTCATGATACAATAATTGATCGCCATCAATAAATGCATTTACACTAGGCCATTCCGTTAAAGCAATCGCACAAGCTTTTGCAAAGAAACTCATAAAACCTAAATTCACTCCATGTGCTTCTTTAAACTTGTCTTTAAATTGTTTTCTTATTTGCATAATCGCCGTCATGTCCACTTCATTAAAAGTAGTTAACATAGCAGTGGTGTTTTTAGCTTCCACTAAACGACGACTAATTGTTTTTCTTAGGTTACTCATTTTCTCAGGACGCACATTGCGAGAAAATAATTCTTGACCAGCAAATTGAATTTTTCCTGGATTATTTAAAGCATCCAACACATCAATCTTAGTTATTTTACCAGCATAGCCACTTGCTTTAATTTGAGCAGTGTCTACTTTTTTATCTGCAATAATTGCAGCAGCTACTGGGGTAGCTTTTACATTATTTGGAACGGCTGTAACTGGTGCTTGACTAGCTGGTGCTGGCGCTGCAGCTACCGGAGCGGCTGGAGCTTCTGCTTGTGCTGGCTTAGCAGCAGTTTCATCGATGTCCGCTAACACATCTCCAATTAAGATACTATCTCCTTCAGTTGCTTTATGAAACAAGATACCAGCTTGTTCTGCATTCACTTCAAAAGTGGCTTTCTCACTTTCTAATTCTGCAATCACTTCATCACGCTCTACCCATGCGCCCTCGGCCTTTGTCCATTTTAACAAGGTTACTTCTGTGATTGACTCTCCTACTGTTGGTACTTTTATAGATATCATAATTGAAACAAATTATTTATTATATAGAAAACGCTGTTGTTAATATGTCTGCTTGTTCTTTCGTGTGTACTTTCATATAGCCAGTTGCTGTAGATGCACTTGATTGTCTGCTTATCACACCAAACTTGATCGCTTTTAAATTCATTTGCAAGAAACTTGCAGCCCCCATGTTTTGTGGCTCTTCTTGTACCCAGAACCAAACTGCCTTTTCATATTTTTGCTGCAATGCTTTTATTTGATTCACAGGCAATGGATATAATTGTTCTAATCTTACAATTGCAATATCATTTCTGCTTTCTGCTTTTTGCTTCTCTGCTAATTCATAAGAAATTTTACCAGAGCAGAATAAAACTTTTTTAACCTGTGCTGGATCTGTTACAAAACTATCATCCATCACTTCTTTAAATCCACCTTCTGTTAATTCAGCAAGATTACTAAATGTCCAAGGACTTCTTAAATTCGCTTTAGGCGAGAAGTTAATCATTGGTTTACGGAAGTTCCATGTTAATTGACGACGCAATGCATGGAAAAAGTTAGCTGCAGTCGTGATATTGGTAACAATCATATTTTGCTCCGCACATAATTGCAAATATCTTTCTAAACGAGCACTACTATGCTCAGGGCCCTGACCTTCATAACCATGAGGCAATAACATGACTACTCCATTTTGTCTTTGCCATTTTTGTTCACCAGCAGCAATAAACTGGTCGATAATTGTTTGCGCTCCATTAGAGAAATCACCAAACTGTGCTTCCCAAATAACCAAGGCTTGTGCATTCGCTAATGCATATCCATATTCATATCCTAATACACCATACTCACTTAACAATGAATTATAAATACGGAACGGTTGTTGATTTTGTGAAACCTTATCTAATCTGCAATATTGCTCATTAGTATTTTCATCAAATAACACTGCATGACGATGACTGAAAGTTCCACGCTTCACATCCTGTCCACTCATTCTTACCGTTTTACCTTCGGCTAATAAAGAGGCATAAGCCATTAATTCACCGGTAGCCCAATCAATTTTATTTTCAGTCTCAAATAATTTGATTTTTTCTTGAATTAATTTCTCCACTTTTTTCAAAGGAGAAAATCCTTCTGGCCATTTCATTAAAGCATTGAAAATATATTTTGCTTTATCTGCACTAATACTTGTGTCGGGTGAAGATTCGAAATCAGCAGCCGTTGCTTTTTGCATTGCTTTCCATGCTAATTCTGGCGCCTGGTATTTATAAGGAAGTGGATTTTGTTTTACCTCATCCAATCTTGCTTGTAAATCAGACCAAAACTTCTGCTCCATTTCCTTGGCCAAGTTTTGTGCATCTGCTGTACCATTCTGTTGCAAAAATTCAACATACTTTTCTCTTGGATTCTTATGTTGCTCAATTAATTTATACAATTGAGGTTGTGTGTACTTAGGATCATCTCCTTCGTTATGACCATGCTTTCTGTAACAAACCATATCAACAAAAATATCAGATTGATATATTTGTCTATATTTTGTTGCAATTACAACTGCTTTGTAAACCGCTTCAGCATCATCACCATTCACATGTAATACTGGCGCCTGAACCATAGCAGCAACAGAAGTACAATAATTTGCACTTCGAGCATCATCAAAGTCTGTAGTGAACCCAATTTGATTATTTATTACAAAATGAATTGTACCTCCTGTATGATAACCATTTAAATTACACATTTGTAAAATCTCGTAAACAATTCCTTGTCCAGCAACCGATGCATCACCATGAATTAAAATGGGCAAAACTTTGCTAAAATCATTTTGGTATAAAACATCTGCCTTCGCTCTTGCAAATCCCAAAACAACTGGATCCACTGCTTCTAAGTGTGAAGGGTTCTGCATTAATTTTAAATGCACATTTTTATTTGAACTAGTAGTTACTTCCGAACTATAACCCATGTGATATTTCACATCGCCACTACCCATTGTTTGATCTAACACTGCAGTTCCTTCAAACTCACTAAATATTTGCTCATAGGTTTTGCCCATGATATTTGCAAGCACATTTAATCTTCCACGATGCGCCATTCCAATCACCACTTCCTCTACTCCATTATCAGCACCCATATTAATGATAGCATCCAATGCAGCAATCGTTGACTCTCCTCCTTCTAATGAAAAACGTTTTTGGCCAATGTATTTAGTATGTAAGAATTTTTCAAAAATTACACCTTGATTTAATTTTTCAAGGATACGTCTTTTTTGATCTAAATTAATGGGGTCAGAAAAATTATGTTCCATTTCATTAGTCAACCAATCAACACGTTCTTGATCTGAAATGTATTTATATTCAATACCAATGTTTTTTGCATATGCATTTTGCAAATGAGCAACAATGTTTTTTAAAGAAGTTACCCCTAATCCTACAAAATTTCCTGCATTAAAATTTGTATTTAAATCCGCTTCAGATAAACCGAAAAAATTTAAATCTAAATTTGCATGTCTATCTTTTCTTTCTCTAATTGGATTGGTCTTTGCAATCAAATGTCCTTTGTTTCTATATCCTAAAATCAAACGATACACTGCAATCTCTTTTGCCCAATTAATATCACCAGAACTATTTGAACTTGCAACATTTGTATTCGAACTTGTAGTACTAGTTGATGTAGTTGCCGCACTTGTAGTTTGAACATTTCCATTTTGCATAGCAAAATCAAAACCCTCAAAAAACTTTTTTAAATCTGGATCAATTGAATTTGCATCCACTAAAAATTGCTGATAGAGCCCTTCTATGAATGAGGGGTGCGAGTTAGTTATATAAGAGAAATCCTTCATTGAGATTGCTTTCTTTTTATTAAAATTCTAGGAGCGCAAATATCGGCTAATTGATTGATTTAAAAGGAAAATTTGCTCAAAAACAATAAGGATTTTAATACTTTTCGCATTTCAAAAATAAAAGAAGTGGCCTTGAATGGTTGTGAAAAATGAATGAATTGTATTTATTTACTTAAACAACTGATAATCAATGATTTAAATACTTTTTGTATTTTTTTTCATTTTAATTTTAATTATTAGGCTTCTTCCCTTACCTTTGCCCTCCTGAAAATTAAATAGTACATGGCAAATCACTCGGCTACCAAAAAAGATGTAAGACAAGCAACTAAACGTCGCGATAGAAACCGTTATTATGGTAAAACTACACGTAATGCAATTCGTGAATTAAAAACTATCGGTGAGCAAACTGCTTACAACGAAAAGTTACCTAATATCATTTCTCAAATTGATAAATTAGCAAAACGTGGAATTATCCATAAAAACAAAGCTGCTAATTTAAAGAGCAAATTGGCAAGACACACTGCTGTTGCTCCAGTTGCGAAAAAGAAATAATTGAAAAGCTCCGGCTTTTTATATACAAATCCTGCCCTTTCGGCGGGATTTTTTTTTGTAGCTTTGCGACATGACTGAAAAAATACTTATCCTCGACTTTGGTAGTCAATACACTCAACTTATTGCACGTGCAGTTAGAGAAGCTAATGTGTATTGCGAAATAAAGCCTTTCAATTCAAGTTTTGAATATGATAGTACTTTAAAAGGAATCATTTTAAGTGGATCTCCAGCAAGTGTAAACGAAGCAGATGCTCCTAATGTAGATATTCAAGCTATGTTGGATAAATTACCTGTTTTGACGGTATGTTATGGAGCCCAATTGAGTGCTAAGAATTTTGGAGGCAAAGTGGAGAAGTCAAATAAGAGAGAATATGGCCGCGCGCAATTGCGTATTCAAAAAGAAGATATCATTTTTAAAAATATCCAAGATAATAGCCAGGTTTGGATGAGCCATAGCGACTCCATTACCCAACTACCTGAGAATTTTGAACTTTTAGCCGATACAGATAGCATCCCAGTGGCCGCATTTAGAAAAAAGGCTGATAATGGCAATAGCTTACACGGATTTCAGTTTCACCCAGAGGTTTACCACTCCACGGAGGGTAAAACAATGATCAAGAACTTTTTGGTGGACATTTGCGGTTGTAGCCAAAATTGGACCCCTGCCTCCTTTGTGAACGAAACTGTTGAGAAGTTAAAAGCACAAATTGGAGATGGTCATGTGATTATGGCTTTAAGTGGTGGTGTGGATAGTACCGTTGCCGCTACCTTAATTCACAAAGCTATCGGTTCCCGCCTTCATGGTATTTTTGTAGACAATGGCGTTTTAAGAAAAGATGAGTTTCAAGGAGTATTAGATATTTACAAAACTGTCGGCTTGAATGTGAAAGGTATTGATGCCAAGCAGATGTTTTATGATGCCTTAGCAGGTAAATCAGACCCTGAAGAAAAGCGAAAAATAATAGGAAAACTATTTATAGATGTATTTCAAATAGAAGCATCTAAAATGTTGGAAGCCAAGTTTTTAGGTCAAGGAACTATTTATCCAGACGTAATTGAAAGCGTAAGCGTTCATGGTCCTTCTCAGACGATTAAGTCGCATCATAATGTAGGTGGCTTACCCGACACATTACACTTAAGTTTAGTAGAGCCTTTGAGATATTTGTTCAAGGATGAAGTAAGAAAAGTAGGTCTCGAGTTGGGTATTCCAGCGGACCTAATCAACCGCCACCCTTTCCCTGGACCAGGATTAGCCATTAGAATCTTAGGGGATATTACTCCAGAAAAAGTAGATTTATTACAAAGAGCCGACGATGTATATGTAAAAGCATTAAAACAATTTGATCTTTACAATAAGGTTTGGCAGGCAGGAACCATTCTATTGCCAGTTAAGAGCGTAGGCGTTATGGGGGACGAAAGAACTTATGAATACACAGTAGCTCTAAGAGCCGTTACCTCCGTAGATGGAATGACCGCCGATTGGGCACATTTACCTTACGAGTTTTTAGCCCACGTGAGTAATGCTATTATCAATGAAGTACGCGGTATTAACCGTGTGGTTTATGATATCAGCAGCAAACCTCCTGCTACCATTGAATGGGAATAGTATTTAATATTTTATTTCAATAGTAATAGCCTAAGCATTTGTGAATCATTTGTTTAGGCTATTTTTTTATAAATACTTTAGATCAAACAAATCACATAACGCCTTCGATTTCGCCACTTAACGCTATGGCTCAGATCTCGTGTCTTTTTAATTTTACATTTGATTAATTAGAGATACTAAATGAGAAGCACTGCAAAATTGAACTCTGAGCCATAGCGTAAAGAAATTTATAAATTCGATCGTTAAAAAAGTCTGCATGTTTGAGCACGAAGTGCGAGTTCAGACTTTTAGATTGGATTTATGAATTTTAGCGTTAAGTGGCGAACAGAGAAATTTTGCAGTGCTTCTCATTTAAAACTTAATCCAAAGGGAAATTAAAAAGCCCGAGAGGTTAATCTCGGGCTTCCACTAAATATTCGAACAACTAAAAACCCAAATGATTAGTTCATGGTTCGCTTCAAATTGCTAATCTTATCCTGTAAACTGTTCACCACACCAGCTAATTGATCCACATTCCACATAGGCTGTGCCCCTGCTTTGTGTATGATATAAACTGCCTTCCACACCTCTACTATATCTTGACTATTTACTTGATATGGCTCATATAATGGATTGTCACTCAACAAAGTAAGCTTATCTTTATTATCGTCATTGGTAATGATTCTTTTATATACAACACCATCTGCATTGGATACTACGATATAAGTATTTGAGTTTTTAACGTCTCTAATACTGTCTACTTTTTCTCCAACTATAACACTTCCGCTAGGCGTTGGCAACATACTATCCCCGATAATTTCAAAGGCACGATACTCACCTGGAGCCAACATGGGCAAAGTGAAGGTATTTAATTCGTCCAAGAACTCAGGATCCGCATAACCTGCCAAATAACCAGCAGCTGCTTTAACGGGTACAAATGGTACTATTGGCGCTGATGAACTTGACTTATCCATTTTCATGGAACGACGACGGTCTAAATAAGACATACCCGAACCAGAATCGGCCCCAGCATTTGCTTTTTCTGAAAGGTCCTGAAACAGGAACTCTTCCAAACTAATATTAAATAAAGCACAAATCGCTTCTTGAACTTCTAAACGGGGTTCTGCCCTTTCTTCCTCATAAGCTCCTACCAAGGAACGCTTAATCTGAAGTTGATTGGCCATTTCCTCTTGTGTCCATTCGCGCTGCTTTCTGATGTACTTTAAATTCTTACCTGCGTATGACATAACTAATGATTTTAGTGCAATTTACTAATTTATTTAGCATTTCCAAATATTTTTAGCAATTTTTTCAAAATATTTTCGTTGTCCCCTATTTACTTCCAGTAAGTTTTAATTTTTGCGACTAAGGACTGGCTTAGTAACTTGCAGTATGGCTAAGATAAAAACAGAAAAACCGCTCATCTTAATTACTAATGACGACGGCATTACAGCACCTGGTATAAAAGCCTTAGTGGAAGCTGCTCTCCCTTTTGGTAAAGTAGTAGTGGTTGCTCCTGATAAACCTCAAAGTGGAATGGGTCATGCCATTACCATTGGACACCATTTAAGATTAACAAAAGTGGACTATATGGAAGGCGTGGAAGCTTATGCATGTAGTGGAACCCCTGTTGACTGTGTAAAATTAGCAGTAGATAAAGTATTGCATCGTAAACCCACTATTTGTTTAAGTGGAATTAATCATGGCGCGAATCACTCTATTAATGTAATTTATTCTGGTACCATGTCCGCAGCTTTGGAGGCTTCTATTGAAAGTATTCCAAGTATTGGCTTTAGCTTATTGGATTTAAGTCATGAAGCTGATTTTACTGCAGCAGCACATTTTGCAGCCATCATTATTGAGAAAGTATTGACTGATAAAAATGTAGATAAGCACCTTTGCTTAAATGTGAATATTCCTAAAGTGGAAACCAATTTAATTAAAGGAATTAAAATATGCAAGCAGGCTTACGCAAAATATGAAGAAAAATATGTGGAACGTAAGGACCCTTATGGCAAAAAATATTATTGGCTAACGGGAGAGTTTATCAACTTTGACAAATCAAAAGACACAGATGTTTGGGCGCTTAAAAATAATTATATCAGCGTTGTTCCTGTTCAATTTGATTTAACCAATCATATTATTAAAGAGAAACTAAGTAAAAAGTGGAAATGGTAAAAGATAGTTACTTACAAGGTATCCTAGTAGGCTTAGTAGTTCCATTTGCTGGATTCTTTGGATTCTATAAATGGAAATTTAGTGTGTTTTCCATTCAAGAATTTAGTACGATGATCATACATCAAAAGTCTGTTTTGTCTGCTATGATTAGTGTGTCTTTATTATTAAATGGTGCGGTACTCACTTTTTTCTTTCAAAAAGAGAAAGACAATACTGCAAAAGGAATATTTATTATCACATGTATATATGCACTGGTTGCTATTGCATGCAAATGGTTTTTATAAATGCGTTATTACATTGTAGCTGGCGAAGCTAGCGGCGACTTACACGGATCTAATTTAATCAAAGCGATTAAAGCAAAGGACTCCAATGCTGTGATACAGTGTTGGGGTGGTGATTTAATGCAAGCCGCAGGAGGCAATGTAGTTAAGCATTACAGAAGTTTAGCCTTTATGGGATTTGTAGAAGTGCTTATGAATTTGCGTACCATTCTTGCTAATATAAAATTTTGTAAAAAAGATATCGAAGCTTTCGCACCTGATGTTTTAATATGTATCGACTATCCAGGCTTTAATTTACGTATTGCTAAATGGGCAAAACTAAAAGGGCTAAAAGTAATTTACTTTATTGCGCCTCAGGTATGGGCTTGGAAAGAAAATAGAGTGCCTGCCATGCGGGAGAGTATTGACAGATTATTATGTATTCTTCCTTTTGAAAAACAATATTTTAAAGATAGATGGAATTGGGAAGTAGATTATATTGGGCATCCCTTAATGCAGGTATTGGAGTCGCAACAAAATTTACCACACCCCCTTCCTCAAATAGATGGAGAAAAAATTATAGCATTATTACCAGGAAGCAGAAAGCAAGAGATACTAAAAAAATTACCTGAAATGTTATCGGTAGTAAGCTCATTTCCTAACTATCATTTTGCCATTGCTCAAGCCCCAGGACTTGATGACGATTGGTTTGCATCACTGGTTCCAAGTAATCAAAATGTACATATCGTCAAAGGAAATACCTATGCATTATTAAATCATAGTGAAGCTGCATTGGTAACAAGTGGGACTGCCACTTTAGAAACCGCTTTATTAGGCGTTCCTGAAATTGTTTGCTACAAAGGAAACCCAATTACATTGGCTCTTGCAAAACGCTTTGTAAAAATTAAATTTATCGCCTTAGTAAATTTAATTATGGACAAAGAAGTAGTGAAAGAATTGATCCAGGAAGATTTAAATAAAAAGAATTTAGTGCAGGAGTTGACGCTTTTATTAAATGATGAAAATAAAAAAGCACAAATAAAAGCAGACTATCAATTGTTAAAGGAAAATCTTTACACTGGACAAAGCGCTACAGAAGTTGCTGCAGATATTATTCAAGAAACCATAGCAAGATAAGCATAAGTTTAGTGCAAGAATTTACGCACCAATATCACAATAATGGCTACTAGGAAAATAAGAATAGACAAACGGTTCATGCCATGCATCGCTTTCATCATGCCTGTTCTTTCTTGCTTTGGATCTCGTTTTACTAAAAATAAGTACTCTCCTATTTGTCTGAAAAATCCCATAAAGTGAATTTTTAATTATGCATTTTGAGATACCAACCAACTCTTTAACAAATTGGTTATTTGTTGTGCTTCAATAATAAATCCATCATGACCATACATAGAATCAATAGCAATTAATTTTGCATTTGGCATATGATGCTCCATGAATCTTTGTTCATCTAATGGACAAAGAATATCACTATTAATACCTATAATAAAGGTGGGTGTTTTGATGGTAGCCAAAGTAGTCATTAAATCACCGCCTCTTTTACGTGCTAAGTGATGACTATCCATCGACTTTGTTAATAACCAATAACTATAAGCATTAAAACGTTTTACCAATTTATCTCCTTGGTATTCGATGTAAGAAGAAGCTTTAAAATTATCAATCTTTTCTGGATCCTCATCCGTTTGCTTCTCTTGGAAAATTCCATAATTTCTATAGGTTAACATACCAATAGCACGTGCTGCTTTTAATCCTTTCGCACCTGCATTAGGGGTAGCTTCTTTCCAAGTACAATCTGCTTCAATGGCTAAACGCTGAGCAGTATGCACTGCAACACCCCAAGCACTTTCTGAAGGAGAAGTAGAAATTAAAAACATCTTTTTAATAACAGCAGGTTCAAAGATGGCCCACTCTAATGCTTGGTATCCACCCATACTTCCTCCCATCAATAAATCTATGCTATCAATACCTAAATGTTGTCTTAATAAAATATGCGCCTGTACCATATCACGAATGGTCACCGTGGGAAAATTATTTAAACTAATTTCAGTGCCTAAATCTTCCACACTTAAAGGTCCCGTTGAGCCATAACAAGAACCTAAAATATTTGCACAAACAATAAAGTAATCATTAGGATTAATTAAATATCCCTCGCCTACTAATCCTTTCCACCAATCTGCAACATCGGAATTAGCTGTTAAGGCATGACAAACCCATGCAACTTTTTTACCCGGCGTATACTCACCATAAGTATGATAAGCTATTTTAAGCTTTGGCAAACTCACCCCACACTCTAAAGTAAAAGGCTGATTATATTGATATATTGTTGGACCCATTTTTTTAAATGCTAATTACGAACTAAGTATCTATTTGAATTACCTTTGTCAAAGGTACAAATTTTATACTTCTTATATACTAACAAGCATTAACCTATGGCAAGAATACATTTAAAACAAATTGATCAAGACTATCAATTTGTAACTACGGACGAAGCAGGTCAGCAAATTACCATGGATATTCCTGTAGATCAAGGTGGTCATGGAAGTGGTGTACGCCCTATGCAAGCTTTACTAAGTGCTTTAGGTGGATGTAGCGCAGTTGATATAGTGATGATTTTAAAGAAGCAAAAAGAGACCATTGAAAATTTTGAAATGATTATTGATGGAGAACGTCAAGTAGGAAAAGAACCTGCTTTATGGGAAACCATTCACATCATTTTTAAATTAAAAGGAACGATGACACAAGAAAGAGCCGAAAAAGCATGTACACTTTCAATAGATAAATATTGTTCAGTGGCTGCTACCTTAAGAGCAGCTGGAGCAGTGATCACATGGGCTGTTGAAATTTTATAATTTCAATTGTACCAAAATTAATAATGTAGGTTTTCAATTTAAATAGAAGCATCATGAAGCATAATCAATCAAAACTAATAAGAACAAGGGTTCCACAGACACCTCAACATGAGCACTCTGCCCCATTATTTTTAACAAGCAGTTTCACTTTTGATAATGCCGAAGATATGCGTGCAGCTTTTGCAGATGAAACTGACGCCAATATTTACAGCCGTTTTTCAAATCCAACTGTACAAGAATTTGTAGACCGTTTATGCGTTTTAGAAAATGCAGAGTCAGGTTTTGCAACTGCATCTGGAATGAGTGCTGTATTTGGTTCTTTCATGGCTTTATTAAAAAAAGGCGATCACCTTTTATCATGTAATTCTATTTTCGGAAGCACCCATACCGTGATTTCAAAATACTTACCTAAATATGGTATTGACTTTAGTTATGTTGGGGCTAGTGCTACTGCCGCAGAATGGGAAGCAGCCATTACTCCACAAACTAAAATGATTTATTTAGAAACGCCTACCAACCCTGGTTTAGATGTTGTAGATATTAGCATGGTAAGTGCCATTGCTAAAAAACACAATATTATTTTAAATGTAGACAACTGTTTTGCAACGCCTATTGGCCAAACCCCTATTGATTTAGGTGCTGACCTAGTAGTACATTCTGCAACTAAATGGATTGATGGACAAGGACGTGTATTAGGTGGTGCCATTGTGGGAAGAAAAGATTTGATCCATGATATTTATTTATTCTGTCGTAGCACTGGGCCATCTTTATCCCCTTTTAATGCATGGGTTTTAAGTAAGAGTTTAGAAACATTAGAAGTGAGAATGGATCGTCATAGTAGTAATGCTTTATACCTTGCTGAAAAATTACAAGGACATGCAAAAATTAATTTTGTAAAATATCCTTTCCTAAGTTCTCATGCTAGTTATGAGGTTGCTAAAAAGCAAATGAAAAATGGTGGTGGCATTGTTTGTTTTGAATTAAAAGGGGGCATTGAATCAGGAAGAACATTTTTAAATAATATAAAAATGCTTTCATTGACAGCCAACTTGGGCGACACACGAAGTATTGCTTCCCACCCTGCTAGCACTACCCATGCTAAATTATCTGAAGCAGAAAGACAAGCCGTAAGCATTACCCCTGGCCTAATTCGTATATCTGTTGGTCTTGAACACAAAGATGATATTTTATCAGATATTTTACAGGCTTTGGAAGCTTCTTAATACTCCAGAACTTAGTCCAGTATTATTAATTTCAAATATTTACATACAGCCTTATCGCATAAAAATGTGATAGGGCTTTTTAGTAGTGTCCTATAAACGCATTGAGTTGATAAAAATGGGGTATTTTCCGTACTATTTTTAAGATTTATTAGTATATTGAATTCGCTTAAAACTAACGATTTATTAAACGATTGCGCTAGCGGTTACGCTGTCGCTTAAAACCACACATTTATGAAATTAAAAACAGGTATTTTATTATCAGTAATGATGTTCCTACAATACTACATTTGGGGAGCATGGTATGTTACAATGGGAACATATATGGGCGAAGTATTAAAGTCGTCTGGAGTAGATGTAGGTGCTGCATACAGTGCAGGTGCCATTGCCACTATTATTTCTCCATTCTTTGTTGGTATGATTGCCGATAAGTTTTTTGCAGCTCAAAAAATTATGGGTGTTTTACATTTAGTGGGTGCTGCTTTATTATTCTACGCAACTAAAGTAGACAACAGTAGCTTTTACTGGGTAATTTTAGTTTACTCTTTATTATACATGCCAACTATTGCTTTAAGTAATAGCGTTGCCTTTGCTCAAATGACTGATCCAGGAAAACAATTCCCATGGATTCGTGTATTTGGAACATTAGGTTGGATTGTGGCTGGTTTAATTATTGCAAAGTTAGGTATCGAAAAAACTGCTGGTACCTTCCATGTAGCTGCAGGTATTTCTGCAGTATTAGGTGTTATCAGTTTCATTTTACCTAACACGCCTCCAAAAGGTGCTGGTACACAAACTTCAGCAGCAAGCATTTTAGGTAAAGACGCATTTGTATTATTAAAAGAGAAGTCTTATTTGATATTCTTTATTGCTGCCATTTTAATTTGTATTCCTCTTTCTTTCTACTACGGATTTGCTAATCCATTCTTAAATGAAGTGGGTTTAGAAAACGCAGCTGGTAAAATGACAATGGGCCAAATGTCTGAAGCATTATTCATTTTAGCGATTCCATTTATGTTCAATAAAATTGGGGTTAAAAAAATGTTGATTTTAGGTATGAGCGCTTGGGTATTACGTTATATCTGTTTCGCATATGGAACAATGGATGCAAGCTGGATGTTATATGCAGGTATCATTTTACATGGTGTTTGTTATGACTTCTTCTTTGTTACAGGTTATATGTATACAGAGAAAAAAGCAGGAGAATCTATCAAGAATGCTGCTCAAGGACTATTCACATTTGCTACTTATGGAGTGGGAATGTTTATTGGAACTTGGTATAGTGGATTTGTAGTAGATCAACATAAAAACGGTACAGGCCATGCTTGGACTAATATTTGGTTAACTCCAGCAGCTATTGCCGGTGCAGTATTAATCGCTTTCATTATTGGATTTAAGGAGAAGAAAGAGATCGCTGCAGCTTAAATTAATTTTTAATAAAAGCCTATCTCATTGGGATAGGCTTTTTTATTGGATTCAATTTATTACAAAAACTAAAAAATAATAAAATGCGTATTGCAATGTTAGGAGCAGGTTTCATTGGCCGTTTTTATGCCGATGCCTTGCAAGGATACAGAAGTAAAGATAAAGTGGTAAGTATTTATGCGCGTCGTGAAGAGTCGGCTGTAAAGTTTGCAGCAGATTATAATTGTGCGCATTGGACTACGGATATGGAAGCTGCTATCGCCCACCCTGATGTGGATGTTGTTTGTATTTCATTACCAAACCATGTACACGAGGCTGCTGTTATGCTTTGTTGTAAACATAAAAAAGCGGTAATGACTACCAAGCCATTAGGTCGCAATAGTGATGAAGCAAAAAGAATGTTGATTGCTGTAGAAGAAGCAGGAATTTTTAACGGATACTTAGAGGACTTAGTGTATACTCCTAAGTTTATTAAAGCCAATCAAAGCGTAAAAGAAGGCGCTGTAGGACGTATTTTATGGGCTAAGTCTCGTGAAACACACCCTGGCCCGCATAGTGAATGGTTTTGGGATATTGAGCAAGCTGGAGGTGGATGTATCTTGGATTTAGGATGTCACTGTGTTGAAATTTCTCGTAGCTATATTGGAAAAGATATTAAACCGGTTGAAGTAATGTGTTGGGCAGATACGCAAGTAAAACCTATTGATGCCGAAGACCATGCGATTGGTTTAGTGAAATACGAAAACGGCGCCATTGGTCAGTTTGAAGTAAGCTGGACATTTAGAGGTGGCCTAGATTTAAGAGATGAAGTAATGGGTACAGAAGGTACAATTTGGATCAATAGTTTTTTACGTACTGGTTTTGAAATGTTCACAACCGGAAAAGGCGGTGACTATATTGCCGAAAAAGCCGAGAGTGATCGTGGATGGTTATTCCCAGTAGGTGATGAATTAAATGAACTGGGTTACAACCATATGTTTATGGACATGTTTAATTCCATGGAAAAAGGAGTTGCTCCTAAAGAAACTTTTTATGATGGATATGTTGTAAACTGTATCTTAGATGCCGCCTATAAATCAGCAAAATCTAAATTATGGGAGCCTGTTAAATTAGATATCTGGAGAGGTCAGGAGGGATTGACTAAAGAAAGTCATTTAGTAGAATATGATGCTGAACATTATTTAGTAAAAGAAGAAATGACGCATTATGGTGCTAAAAAACTAATCTTAAAACACAAGACCACTGGGAAGATAACGGAGCAAATTATCAATTAAAAATTTTTCAAGGCCACCTGTAAACGGTGGCCTTGATTTACTCCTTCTTAAAAAACTATGGCAAAAAAGGGTCAATTACCAGCAAATTTTAAAACAGTATTAGAAAAGGGTGATCAGATTTATCAGCCTGGCATTTCTGTGGATTGTACCATTTTTGGCTTTCATGAAAATGTATTGAAAGTACTTTTGTTAAAAGTAAATCATTCCAATAAATGGGCATTGCCTGGAGGATTTATTTATAAAGACGAAACCATTGAACAAGCTGCTTACCGTGTATTAAATGAACGAACTGGTGTTGACAATATTTTTTTACAACAGTTTAATGCATTTGGTGACCCTCATCGCTCCGATCCTACTATTCACCAAAATAGATATTTGGAATATGGTATAAAAATTCCAAAAGGCAACTGGCTTTTACAAAGATTTATCACGATTGGTTTTTATGCATTAATAGATTTTACAGAGGTAGATTTAGAAGATGCAAAACGAACCGAAGGTGCTGAATGGATTGACATTAATAAGTTAAGCGACTTAATGATGGACCATGAAGCAATTGTATTAAAAGCTTTAGAGGCACTAAGAACACAACTTGCTTACCTACCTATTGGAAGAAACTTATTGCCAAAGAAATTTACCATGCCTGAGTTGCAGAAACTTTATGAAACCATACTTGATCAAAAATTAGATCGCCGCAATTTTCAACGCAAAATGATTGGATTCGGCATTTTAAATAAATTGAGTGAAACCAGAAAAGGCGGTGCACACAAAGCCCCCTTCCTGTACACTTTTAATGATAAGAAATATCAAAAGGCACTGAAAGAGGGCTTATACGGTTCCTGGTAAATACTACTTCGTCCAGTTTATTTTTACTTTCTTCACCTCTTTTGAATTAGGGCCTACCATAATTTCAAAATCACCTGCTTCCCAATCGTATTTTAAATCGCCATTATAGAATTTCAATAACTCAGGGGTAACCTCAAAACTTACATTTTTACTTTCACCCGCAGCTAATTCAATTTTATTAAAGCCTTTTAATTCTTGTACTGGTCTTGTAATACTTCCTACTACATCACGAATATATAATTGCACTACTTCTTTACCAGTAACTGATCCTGTATTTTTCACATTTACAGATACCGTTAACTTTTGATTTCCTTTTAATTGCTTTGATGATAATTGAATATCTCCATATTCAAATTGAGTATAACTTAATCCGTATCCAAAAGGATATAATGGCTCATTGCTTACATCGATATAATTTGATTGGAATTTAGAGAACCATTTTCCTGTTAAAGGACGGCCTGTATTTTTGTGATTATAATACAATGGAATTTGCCCAACACTTTGAGGGAAGCTCATACTTAGTTTACCTGATGGATTCACTTTTCCTAATAAAGCATCCGCAATGGCATCACCCGCTTCAGAACCTGCAAACCATACATCTAATATTGCAGGTACATTTTCCTTTTCCCAATTTAAAGTAAGTGGACGGCCATTAAATAATACTAAAGCAACTGGCTTACCTGTTGCAACCAATGCTTTTAACAAACGCTTTTGTGCTTCTGGAATATCAATCAATGATTTTGATGCACTCTCTCCACTACTTTCAGCACCTTCTCCAATAGCAGCAACAATTACATCCGCATTTGCACTCACAGCCAATGCTTCTTTAATTAATTCCTCTGCACTTCGATTGTCTCTAGGAATATCTTTACCAAACATGGTTTGACGATTTTGCATTTCAGCATCATCTTCTAAATTAGATCCTTTTGCATATAATACTTTACCATTGGTTCCTACAGCATCTGTTAATCCTTTTAATAATGTAATTGACTTTGTATTATCAGCACCCACACTCCAAGTACCTGTCATATTTTCTTTAGCATTTGCCAATGGCCCTACTAAAGCAATTGTTTTTCCTGCTGCAATTGGTAAAACATTATTGTTCTTTAATAAAACAAAACTTTGAGCCGCAATTTTTCTTGCTTCTGCACGATTAGCACTTGTAAATACTTCAGTAGCGGATCTTTGCTCATTACAATATCTGTATGGATCATCAAATAAACCTAAATCGTATTTAGCCACTAAAATTCTTTCACAAGCTTTATTAATTTGAGCAAGTGTTACTTTGCCCTCTGTCATTGACTTTTTCAAAGTGGTTAAAAATCCTTCACCCACCATATCCATATCTACACCAGCATTTAATGAAAGTGCATTCACCGTTTGATAATCTCCAACTCCATGATTGGTCATTTCAGGAATGCCTGTGTAATCAGACACTACAAAACCACCAAATTTCCATTGCTTTCTTAATACATCATCTACTAGCCATTTATTTCCTGATGCAGGCACCCCATCAATTTCATTAAATGAAACCATCACCGAAGCCACACCAGCATCCACGGCTGCTTTATACGGCGGGAAGTATTCATTATACATTCTTACTCTACTCATATCTGTAGTGTTATAATCTCTTCCACCTTCCGCCGCACCATACAATGCATAGTGCTTAACACAAGATAAAATAGTATTGGGTGCAGACAAATCATCACCCTGATATCCATGCACCATTGCTTTCGCAATTGCTGAACTTAAAAATGCATCTTCACCGTTTCCTTCTGAAACTCTTCCCCATCTTGGATCTCTTGTTAAATCCACCATTGGAGAAAAGGTCCACTGAATACCATCAGCACTCGCTTCGCTCGCTGCAATTCTTGCAGATTTTTCAATTAATGACATGTCCCATGTTGCTGACATGCCTAATGGAATCGGGAAAATAGTTCTATAGCCATGAATTACATCCATACCAAAAAGCAATGGAATATGTAGTCTTGTATTTTTTACAGCGAACTCTTGTAACTCTTTAATTTTAGTAACAGAACGAATATTAAATACGCCACCCACTTTACCTGCTTTCACTTTTTCAGCAATATCCGAACTACTTACTGCACCTGTTACAAAATCACTTGATGCTGGTAAATTAAGTTGACCTAATTTTTCTTCCAAAGTCAATTTAGCCATCAAACCAGAAACAAATTGATGCTTTTTTAGCTCCTTACTTGTTTGCGCAAATGCAACTGCACTCAAACTAACTGTAAGGATTAACAATAACTGTTTTTTCATATGTACATTTTTATATTTAATGATTACCACACAATAGTTGATACAGATTGTGCAGGCATGTCGAAATTAATTTGTTTTTTACCATCCGTCAATTTTAGTTTTGTATCCCCTCCTGTGTTGACAAATATCCCAGCTTTTTTACCATTGGGTAAAACAAAACCTGTTGATTTAACCTCATTATTATTGGATTGAACAGCTGCACGAATAGCCCCAACTGGAATATACTTACTTGCTTGTCCAATGATATAATAACTCACATTTCTTGAAATAGTATCCCCTTGAATAGTGAAGGCACCTTTGCATTCCGTGCAACCTCCTGGAGTATGTGGATTAAACTTCGCATCTGCTGCTAAATTCCATTCAATGACTGCAGTGGACCAGTTGTTGATAGTCCCCACCACAATGTGTTCTAAATGCCACATTAAATCACCACCAAATTCCCCTTTTGCACCCGTCCATTGTTCTGTAAACATTAATTTTTTATCGGGATGTGCATTATGTACCTGCGACAATGCAGCTTCATTTCCTAAATAAAGATGAAAGGCAGATCCCGCAGCATATTGCTTTGCTGTTGCATTATTCAAAACAGCAATAGGATAATTTGGGTGATCCGCATTGTGATCAAATAAAATAACTTCTGGTTTTAAATGAGCTGCTTTCAATTGAGGTCCTACATATTTTGCTAAGAAATTTGCTTGCTCAGTTGCGTCCATTAATAAGCTTGGGTTGTTCCCTCCATGCTCTGGCTCGTTTTGCAAGGTAATCGCAGTAATAGGAATCCCCTTTTGCTTCATTGCTTGAATATACTTTACAAAGTAATTAGCATAGCTAGCATAATACTTTTCAAGTAAGTGCCCGCCCATGCTTGCCCCATTTGTTTTCATCCAGATGGGCGGAGACCATGGTGAAGCAATTATTTTTAATCTTGGATTGATGGCGATTGCCTTTTTCAAAATGGGGATTAAATGCAAACTGTCTTCTGATAAATTGAAATGTTTTAATAAAGAATCTGTTTGACCATGAGGTAAATCATCATAACTAAAAACATGGGCATCCAAATCCGAAGCGCCAATACTCAATCTAATATAACTTACTCCTAAATTATTTTTTCCGCTCCCAAATATTTCATTTAATAATTGATTCTTTTTAGCTACCGGAAGCTGATCAATTAAATTTGCTGAGCCTCCCGTTAACGCAAATCCAAAACCTTCCATTGTTTGATACTTTTTATTTGCATTAAAAAGAATTGTATTATAAGTATTTGAAGTATCAGTTGTATTCAATGGTAGCACTACTGTTTTTAAACCAGTCTCTTTAAATTTTAATTTTCCATCCGCCGTGGTAGTATACTGCACAGCTTGCGCATTAGCCATGGTTATGTTTATAATCAAAAGAGCAGTTTGGATAAGTTTTATGTTCATTAAAATTATGTTGTAGTTTATTATAATAGATTAAATGAAATTACATGAGGCTATTACTTTGATGCAGTTGTTTTACTGCATAGTCCACTGCCCTTGCTGTTAAAGCCATATATAAAATAGAAGGGCTTTGATTTCCAGTACTCGTCATACAAGCACCATCTGTTACAAAAACATTTTTACATAAATGCATTTGATTATATTCATTCAAAATGGAGTCTTTTGGATCCTTACCCATTCTACATCCACCCATTTCATGAATATCTAATCCTGGCGCTTGATGATTGTCTACAAAACCCATTTCATAAACACCTGCAGCTTCAAACATTTTTTTTGTCTCTGTTAAAAAATCTGCAGTTAATTTATCATCATTGTCATCATACCCCACCGAAGTAATTAATAAGGGCAAACCATAGGGATCTTTTTGATCCTTACTTAACCTTACATGATTCTCTTTTTTAGGAATGGTCTCCCCTTGCATATACGCATATACATGCCATTTTCCAGGAATTTCCATTGCATCTTTAAAATCTGCTCCAATAGTTTCTTTAGTTGTGGTTTCATCTAATCTTTGACGATATGCCCCCATAAAAGTTGTGTACCCACCTTTAAAATCGGTTTCTTGCTTTCCGAGGTTTCGATAGTTGGCAATGATAGAATCCGTTGGATTGCGACCATATACATAACTATCCTCAAACCCATCCACCACACCCCATACACTTGCTCTATAATTATGATGACAAATATATTTTCCTAAGACACCTGAATCATTTCCTAGTCCATTGGGAAATCTTTTAGAAGTAGAGTTGAGTAAAATTAAATTGGTATTTAATGCAGAGGCATTCATGAAAATAATATCTGCATAATACTCATAGGTAACTTTAGAATGTGCATCAATTACTTTTACCCCTATTGCTTTTTGTTTAGATTCATCATAGATTACGGAATGCACCACTGCATCCGTTAAAATTGATAAATTTCCAGTATTTCCAGCCCATGGTAGCGTTGATGAAAGCGAACTAAAATAGCCTCCAAAAGGACAACCACGCATACATAAATTTCTTGCCTGACATTGTCCACGACCTTGTTGTAAATGAATGGGCTGGGGCTCTGTAATATGCGCCCACCTAGCATGTACTAAATTTCTATTAAACTGTTTTGCAATTACTTCTTTAATGTGCTCCTCAACAATCGTTAAATCAAATGGCTTCATAAAATGACCATCGGGCATTGCTTCTATTCCATCTGCATTTCCACATACGCCAATAAATTTTTCTACATGCGTATACCATGCTTCTACATCTTTATATCGAATGGGCCAATCTAATCCATAATTAAATTTTGCAGGCGCCGAAAATTCATGATCACTCCAACGCTGACAGGCTCGTCCCCAAATAATGGACTTACCGCCCACTTGATAACCTCTAATCCAATCAAAAGGTTTTTCTTGAATATAAGGTTGTACTGCATCTTCAATAAAAAAATGCGCATTGTCTTCGCCAAAACCTGCTGACTTGGTGATTAAAGGATTTTCTTTTTTAAATTTGGTAGTAATAGGACCACGATGTTTTAATTCCCATGGTGCTAATTGTGCTGTTGGATAATCCTTATTATGTTCAACTTTTCTGCCTCGCTCAATTACCAATGTTTTAATGCCTTTCTCACATAATTCTTTGGCTGCCCATCCGCCACTTATACCCGATCCCACTACAATGGCTTGATAGCTTTTTATTTTAATGGTCTCATTGGTATAGTAGTAATTAGTTGACATAATTTATTGGGGAGTTATTTGCTAGTACTGTCTAATAACTTCTTTGTCACCAACCCTCCTACTTGCTTACCCATTTGAGCACCCGTATTTACACTTATCATATAATGTATACCACCATATACTCTACTCACTGAACATTCTTCCGCAGCAGCACTTAATGAATTGAATTTACGTTTTAATCCAATGTATTTATAATCACTAGAATCTTCAAATGCCAAATTATCTCGGTACAATTTGGTTAGTACGGTTGCTGCAGCAGCAGTGATTGTACTATGGCCGCTTGTATATTCAGGGAATGGAGGTGTTTGCAATAATGGCATCCAATCTTTATCCATTATTTCTTTAATTACGGTTACAGGTCGTACATATGAACTACGATATTTTTCATCCCAACAAGCAATAAATCCGTCGTATAAAGCAATTGAAGTTAAAGCAAAGGTTTGAGCTGCTTTTACAGGATCTGCTTTTTCTTGTTGTATAATTTGAGATGCAATACCCATCCAATGTCCGCCTGGTGTAATTTTTTTATTACCAAAAGTCATATGCCCTGAATGTTCAATTACAAAAGGATTGTCATCCCAATATTTAGCAATTAGTTTTTGTTCAGGTGTTAAATTTTTATTGATATCATATACTTCCTTCACTAAATTGTAAAATGGTGTTCCTGGTTTGGTATCATATTTTGGAGGTCTTGCTGGTGCAAACTGTGCAGCAGAATCCAATACCATTGGCTTCATAGTATTCCAACACCATTCTACACCATCTAAATAATCAGGAGGGGTTGGTCTCCATTTTCCGGGTTCATTGCTTCCTAAATATTTTGCCTTACCTCTTGAAATAAAATAACCATCTGTTTTTGCTCTTTTTAACACTACCGCAGCAATGGTATCCCCAAAAGCCACTGAAGCTGTATAAGTAGCCTCATCCAAATTTGCCTTATAATTATCATGAACTGATTTTTCATAAGCGTTTAATGAGTCTACGCTAAACACTTTTACATTTCTTGCTACTTTAAAAAAAGCTTCTGTAGCTGCTAAATTAAAATCATACTTTTTGCTTTTGTCTGGCAAAGGCATTTTATCAAACCCATTTAATTTTTCTGCTATTGAAGCTGCGTTATTGCTATGTCTGATGGCTTCATATGCAGCAATGGATGAATACACATATATTCTACTCGCCACTGGTGGCGTAAACACATCGTAAATTATAATTTGCGTTAGTTGATCTTCATTGTTAATCAATAAATTAACAGGATCTAATCTTTCTTGCTTAGCTTTTGAGGAACAGGATACAATAAGGCTGCCTAACACAACAATAGCCAATAAATAACTTGTAAATTTTTTCATAAAAAACATTTTAAACTTTACATAACAACTCTACTACCACCATTATTATCTTTAATGGTAATCATTTTTACATTTTGATCTTTTAAAACAGCTCTTGCAGATTGAGATAAGAAGGAACTTCCGTAATAAAATTCTTGTTTTCTTTTGCTTCCATTTTTATATTCAATAACTGCACTTGTCTCATTAGCAAAAACAGGAATTACTTTTGCATTCCCTTTAAGTTGATACAATTTTAATGGGCCTCTATTCTGAGAAGCCGCAATTAAATAATCGCCTGCCTTATTGGATAATTTTACAATAGCTTTTCCATTGCCTGGAATAAATATGCCACTTTCTACAATACTTAATGGCTTAAATCCTCCTTTACCATTTCCTATCATCACTAATCCATTTAAAGCATCATATCTTCCCATGGTTACTTCTGTACCAAAATCATTTGCATTGATAAGTATATCCAAATTACCATCTCCATCGAAATCATCCACTTCCATGCCATTAATTACAGAATATTGCGCTGCTTGTGGAAGTGAGGTCATTTCAAATTTACCGTTTCCATTGTTTTTAAGATATACCGAAGCAAAACTGTTTGCGGACAGTTCCTGTGCACCTTTTAATTGCTCAGGTGTAAACATTTGATCAATAGTTGCTGTGGCAAATGATTTAAAATTTTGATACTTGGAGCGCATTCCAATCATTTGTTTAATGATGTCTTCTCTAGTTTGTACTGGATATAATTTTTTAGTGGTATCTACATGACTGGTTGGCAACCATAATGCAGGGAAGGCATCGTAACTACCATTTTTATCAAAGTCTTTAGCAAAAATCTTAGCAGGAAACTTTTCAGCAGCTTTATAAAAAGAATTCAATCCCAAATTTCCTACTACATAATCCATATCACCATCATTATCAAAGTCACCTGCCACAATACTATTCCACCATCCTGTTTTATCATTAATTCCGGAGTTTGCTGAAATATCTTTAAATACACCTTTTTCATTTTTGAAAAACTTAATAGACATCCACTCTCCTGTTATCACTAAATCAGGCCAGCCATCATTGTCAAAATCAGTAAATATGGCATCCGTAACCATGCCAATATTGATTAAGTCTTTGGCAACTGTATTAGTCACATTTGTATATTTTACAATTCCGTCTTTTGTATCATTACGATATATAAAACTTGATACTGGCTTTGGATAATTACCTGGATCCACTCTTCCCCCAATAAACAAATCTAAATCTCCATCATGATCATAGTCAACCGCCTTAATGCTTAATTTACTTACTAAGTTTTGAGGTAAGCTATTTAGTTGTAATGAAAAATTACCCTTACCATCATTCAAGTACAATTGATCATTATAAGCATTTGAACCAGATGGACTATCATAACCACTTCCTGTAATAATTAAGTCCAAATCTTTATCCCCATCAACATCTATCAACAATAATCCACCATCCTTATTTGGTTTTATTGCATATCCATCTATTGTAAATAAAGGCCTTTGAATAAACTTATTATTGTTTTGCTGTAAAAGTAATTGAGCACTTTTATCAGTTCCTGCAATAATAATATCATCCAATCCATTGCCATCGATATCACCAACAGCCAAGGCTGGGCTATATTCAGATAATTTATGTGGCAGTAACTTTTGAATATTAAAATCAACAAAATCAGTTTGAGTATGAACGAAATTTATTCCTGCATTGGAAGTGATTTCCTTAAACAAAGTATTGGAAGCGAATATTGGTTTTTCAATTTCATTTATTGTAGATGCATCTTTACTATTCACCACCAAAACTTGATTCGCTTTTATATTTGTTTGTACCTGTTTTTTTTGATTGGGCCATACAATTACCACTGAATCAATTTGGTTAATTGCTCCTAATCCAAAATGCACTTTATTTTGAATGGTTGATAAATAGCCACGGTAAGGACTTTGTTCTCCCACCTGCATTTTACCATGGTCAAAATAAATAGTAGCCTCTGCTCCTATTCCATTTAAATTTTGAACATCTCCCTTAAAAACAATATCTAAATAGTTACTAGCCTCTGGCTTTATTTGACGCTGTTTGTTTTGGTAAATACTTGCCTCGTCATTGATATTATTTATGATAACATCTAAATCACCATCATTGTCCAAATCGGCATAGACTGCACCATTTGAAAAACTTGGTACTTCAAAACCCCATTCCAAACTCGCATCCGTAAAATTTAATGCGCCGTTATTTTTAAATACGTAGTTATGAATTTTAACCTCTGGAATTTGAGTAAGTAATTGTGCTTTTGATGCAAAACTAAATGCCTTGTTTCGATACATTATAAAATCATGATCGGTAATATCTTTAGGGAAGCCATTGGTAATAAATAAATCTCTATTGCCATCATTGTCTAAATCGGCTAGCAATGGCGTCCAACTCCAATCGGTTTCTGCCACATTACTAAAAAAGGAAAGTTCGCTAAAAATAGGCACTCCAATGGAATCATTTTGATTCACTCTTGGCCCTTGATTAATTTGTAATGTGTTTCTTACATATTGATAATTGTATCCGTATAAATCATTATTCTGAAAGGTTTGATACGTGTTGGGGTTTAGAAACATTTTTTTACGATAGTTGTCTCTTGGATTCATATCAAGTGTAATAAAATCCATCAAACCATCATTGTTTATATCTGCAACATCCGTACCCATTGCATTTACAGAACTATGCTTAAAATAATCTCCCAAATGATCGGTAAAAGTACCATCATGATTATTGATATATAAATAGTCATTGGGTAAATAATCGTTGGTCACATAAATGTCTTTCCATCCATCCTTATTAATGTCAGTTACCACTACACTGTGTCCATATCCTTCTTTTACTAAGCCTGCCTTTTCAGTTACATCTTTAAATACAGGATGTTTTAAAATAGGATCCCAATTGTTTTGAAATAATTTACTGCTACTGTATAATTCTGGTAATTGATTTTTAGGATGGTACACATTGGGCACTTTGGGATCTTTAATTTCATTCACCACTAAAAACATATCCAAATCCCCATCATTATCATAATCGAAAAAGTTAGCCATGGTCGAAAATGTCGTATCCGCTAATCCATATTCAGCAGCCATATCCTTAAAATGAGGAATTCCTTTTGCATCATTTCCTTGATTGATATAAAGAATATTTTTTCGCTTATTGGTATCCGTTGAAAGCGTAACACTTATATACATATCAGGCTTGCCATCATTATTGATGTCTATTACAGAAACACCTCTTGACCATTTCCCTTCGCCATTTGTAGCAGAAGCTTCTGTAATATCTTCAAATTTTAAATCGCCTTTATTTAAATATAATTTATTGGAAACCTTATTGCCCGTAAAATATATATCCGGCAATCCATCTTCATTAAAGTCTCCAATGCCTACTCCACCACCGTTATAAATGTTAGAAACATCCAATACGTTTAATGAATCTGTTTCTTTTATTTCATTGTTAAAATGAATCCCTGTTGTAGATGAATTTAATTTTTCGAATAAAGGTTTCTTAAAATTACAGGATGTAAAAAGTAAAATAAAAAGAGAGCATATAGGTACAAAACGAAACATAATCAATGAATATTAAACAATCAAAATAGGTATTTAAAGATAATAAAAATGAGTTGATTATGTGCACAAAAAAAGGGCCCGAATAATCGGGCCCTCTGTATATTTCTAATTGAATATTAGTTCAAATTAGTAACCAGGATTTTGAGTCAATACTGACTTACCAGCTTTCACTGATTTGTCAATTTGAGCTTGCGGTATAGGCAAGTACTCTGATTTTCCTGTTGTGAAAGTTACACCACTCATTGAAGTGTACCCTTGAGCAGTTTCTGCTTTAGCGTAAGCATCAAGCTCAGCTTTAGCAGTACCCCAACGTACTAAGTCAGAGAAACGGTGACCTTCCATTGCTAATTCAATCTTACGCTCAAACATGATCGCTTTCATTGCATTAGCAGCAGTAAATGTAGAAGCAGTGTATAAACCAATGCTATATTTAGTTGGAGAAACTAAACCAGCGTTGTTAGCAGGTCCTACATATCCATCTTTATTAGAAGCACGAGTACGAATTTGGTTTACATATACCATTGCCTGCGCAACAGTACCACCACCTTGAATTTCAGCTTCAGCAGCCATTAACAACACATCCGCATAACGAATTAAGTGGTAGTTGTTCGCTGTGAAACCATTAGTCCAAGATGAACCATCGGTAAATGTACCCTCTTGAGACTTACGGAATAAGTGCTTTAATGGCTCGTAAGGACCAGCAGCAGCTTGGTTACGTACCCAAGTAGAACCTGGCATTAATCCCCAATCTAAGAAAGGAACACCACGACGACCAACTGTCCAGTCAACACGTGGATCCATTGGAGTGGTAGAATCTGGAGTAAATGCTTTATCAGCAGCGATACCCATATCTGATTTTAAAGGAACATAACTGTTATCTAAGAAAGGTAAACCGTTAGCATCTACTTCAAATGAGTTTGCTAAAGTAAATGAAGGTTGGAAGAATCCGCAACATCCTGTTTCACCACCATAAGGGAAGTTTAAGGCGTCACCAGAGTTTGCGTTAGCAGCTCCAGTACCATCATTTGCTGTCATTTGAACAGAGAATACATCCTCTGAACTGTTTTTGTTTGCAGCATTGAATACATCTCCAAACTTAGGCAATAAAGCATATTTAACACCTAAAGAAGTTGTACCGTTAGCAATGATTGTTGTATACAACGCTCTTGCTTCAGCAAATTTCTTTTCGAACATATACACTTTAGCTAAATAAGCAGCTGCAGCCCATTTGTTAGCACGGCCAACATTACTCATAGTAGCAGGTAAGTTAGCATAAGCATAAGCTAAGTCAGCCTCAATTTTAGCCATTGCAGTACCATCATTAGCAACTAAGAAGTTACCAGCAGAATAAGTAATTGTTTCGTCAATAAATGGAACATTCTTGAACAATTTGATTAAATCAAAATGGTAGTGAGCACGTAAAAATCTTGCTTCAGCAGTGATACGAGTAACATCAGCAGCAGAAATATCTTTTGCTAATTTCATAACTCTTAAAGCTTCGTTTGAACGTTGAACACCATCATAACGTTGTTGCCAAATTTGGTCTAAATAACCATTAGCAGCAGTCGCATTCCATTGTTCAATTGGAGTGATTAAGTTTTGGTCACCTGGATCTGATCCTTTGTGAGCGTCACCACCCGCAACTGATTCATACACCCAGTTACTTGAAGAAGTAGCCCAAGGACCGTTTCCAGTACCTGCGTTAGATCCTTCTCCATCCAAAAGTGAATAAGCACCCACTAAAAGCGCCTCAACACCTACTTTATTTGCTAATACATCTTGGCTCAAAGCACCTGCAGCAGGCACCTCTAAGTAAGATTTATCGCAAGCATATAAAACTACCAGTAACGAAAGTACGGCTGGCATTATATGTTTTAAATTATATTTTTTCATATTGTAATTAATTTTCTTATTTATTTAATTAAAAAGTAAGGCTAACTCCTATGTTGAAAGTCTTAGAAGGAGGATAGTTACCATAATCAACTCCGAAAGATACAGAGCTACCAGCTACTTCTGGATCTAAACCAGAGTATTTAGTAAATGTAAACAAGTTAGCACCTTGTAAATAAACACGCGCTTTCTCGATACCATATCTTTTTAAAGTTGCAGGGCTAATAGTATAACCTACACTTAATTGCTTAACTCTCACATAAGAACCGTCCTCATTGTAAAAGTCATTAATTACGCCATTTGTACTGAAGTATGAACCATTCTCAACAATTGGATACTTTGTATTTGTTCTTGTAGGTAACCAAGATTGAGTTAACAATGGAATACTTTTTGCATTTTGGAACTGAGGATAGAAGTCTTGGAAATAACGAGTATAGTTCAAGACATTGTTTCCGAAAGAACCATAAATTACAGTAGAGATATCAAATTGCTTGTAAGTAACACCTAAGTTGATACCAGCAGTAAATGCAGGGTTTGGATCACCGAAGAAAGTTCTATCCTTATCATCGATAACACCATCTTTATTTACGTCAACATATTTGAAACGACCTGGAGCAGCGTCTGTTTCTTTAGCCCAACTAGCTACATCAGCAGCTGATTGATAGATACCTGCAATTTTGTAACCGAAGAAAGCACCCACTGGATGTCCAACGGCGTCTCTAACTTGATTACCTGTATTGTGTGTACCTGCAGCTTCAAAGAATCCAGCAGCACCTGGGATGCTAACAACTAAGCTCTTGTAAGTACCAATATTAGCACCAACAGTGTAGCTTAAATCATTGTTTACTTTTCCACGGTAAGTGATACCTAAATCGATACCAGTGTTTTGTAAGTCACCAATATTAACCTGAGGTAATTGAGAACCTACACCCACAACAGCAGGTGCTTGGTCTTGGAACAATAAACCTTGGATACTTTTCTTATACCAGTCGATTGTAACATCTAATTTGTTGTTTAACAAAGTCATGTCAGCACCGATGTCTAAGATTTTATCTTTTTCCCAACTTGTAGCCGTGTTACCTAAGTTAGTTGCATAGAAGCCCATAACTGTAGAACTACTAGTACCATTTAAGTCATAGTAAGAAGATCCACCACCTCCACCATATAAAGTGTATTGGTTTAAAGCACTTACGTTAGAGATAGATCCTAAGATACCATAGCTACCACGTAATTTTAAAGAATTGATTGCTTTGATATTCTTGAAGAATTCTTCTTGTGAAATTACCCAACCAGCAGAAGCTGACCAGAAATTACCATAACGATTGTCTGGTCCAAATACAGAAGATCCATCACGACGACCATTTAATCCAACTAAGTATTTGTCTTTGTAAGCGTAATCAACTTTTGTTAAAATTGAATTACCTGTTTGTAAATAATAGTTAGAATAGTTGTTTTGACCAATTGGATTACCTGTATTTAAACTTAAGTAGTTAGGATTGTCAGAGAAATAGTTAACTCTTGAACCACCTACTTGACGACCATTTACTTTTAATACTTCATAACCAGCCATTAATTTTAATGAATGATCTTGCTTGAATACATTAGAGTAACTTAAAGTATTTGTGAAGTTATAGTTTTGGTTGTAACCGCTATATTCACCATATCCGTTTGATGCACCATTTTCTGCATTCTCATAAGAACGGTAATTATGATAGAAACCATAGAAGTTATCAATACGACCACCAAAAGTAGA
This sequence comes from uncultured Bacteroidota bacterium, assembly GCA_903938445.1. Classification (GTDB taxonomy): domain Bacteria; phylum Bacteroidota; class Bacteroidia; order Chitinophagales; family Chitinophagaceae; genus Sediminibacterium. Next base: position 82,402 of record CAJADG010000007.1, read on the forward strand.
TCTAGCAGTAAAGTGTTTTGCAAAATCAACTTCTGCAAAAATATTACCTTGCATTTGCCAGTCATTATTTTTGTTGTCTTTAGCACGCATTTGGTTTGCATAAGGGTTAGATGAGTTACCTAACTCAGATCCTGCAGTACCACCAAATCCACCACCTGCATCAAGTACAGGGATAATTGGTTGTTCCCAAGCTGTGTTGTTTACTGCATTACCTTCTTGGTTGTTACCAATCTTCGGATTGTCTTTGAAGAAGAATGATAAGTTTTCGCCAAAACGGATATTATTCTTAACGTTAAATGTAGTATTAACACGAGCAGTGTAACGTTTCAAATACGTATTTAATAAAGTACCTTCTTGATCGAAGTAGTTTAAAGAGAATAAGTAAGATGATTTATCAGAACCACCAGTTGCAGTCACAGTGTGACTTGTAATTGGAGCTGGTTTGAATAATTCATGGAACCAGTCAGTACCTTGTTTGTTCGCTGGAACAATCAAGAAGATGTTTCCTTTAGAATAATCATTGTTATACTTAGTTAAATCTACAGTACCGTTATAACCTGAGTTAGAACCATACTTAATGTAGTTAGGTAATACTGGAGATTTACCAGTACCATATTGTCCAGATACAACGTTACCGTTTGCATCTACTTGACCTGAATTTTTAGCAGCTAAGAAATACAAATCAGCCATACCTTGAGGGTCTAACTTATTCCATACGTTTCCTTGCTTAACAGTTTGGATACCATAGAATGATTCGTAAGTGATGCTAGCTTTACCTCTACCTTTTTTAGTAGTAACGATGATAACACCTGCAGATCCACGAGCACCATAGATAGCCGCTTGACCATCTTTTAATACTTGTACTGATTCGATATCAGACGCAGATAAATCACGTAACATACCTAAATCACCAGGAGCAGATTGAACTCCGTCGATGATTACTAATGGAGTAGAGTTACCGAATGAAGTGATACCACGTACAAATACGTTACTTCCTTCACCTGGGCTACCAGATCCAATAATAGATACACCAGATGCTTGACCTTGCAACATTTGCTCGGCTGTTCCTGTAGGTACAGACTTCATGTCTTTTACACTAACAACAGAAACCGCACCAGTGATTTCTTTTTTCTTTTGAGCTGTGTAACCAGTTACAACAATCTCATTCAATTGAGAAGACTCTTCATTAAGAGCAATTCTAATTGTGTTTTGAGAAGCTGGAACTGAAACAGATTTTGTTGAGTAACCAACAGAGCTAACTGATAAGGTTACTGCTCCAGAAGCATTTACAGCAAATGATCCGTCTTCGCTAGAGATGCCAGCGACTTTGGAACCATTAACTGTGATAGTAGCACCAGCAACGACTTTACCGTCGGTAGCTGAAACTACTTGTCCTTTGATGGTTCTTGATTGCGCGTTTGCAATAAGACCCAATAACAACAAAGGAACCGTAATTAAACGTAGGAATTTTCGCATAGTGTTCGGGTTTGATTTTAAAATATTAATACAATCGTATATCAATTATATAACAGTTTCTTAACATTCGCAAACGTTTTCGATAATTTTTTATAATTTTTTTATTAATGTGTATTTTTTACACAAACAAAGATTAGTAGTTGTGTACATTTTACACATACAAAATGGCTATTTTGTTCATTATCTGCAGTTTATTACAGATTTATGTCTATCTTTTTATGTAGAGATGATAATTTAAAGCAATGAAATTTAAAATTCAAGATTGGGAAATAATTTCACTAGGTGATCATGCATTTATGTTTTCATTGGAAGCAAAAGTGGATTCTAAAATTGTACAAAAAATTTCTGCTTTATCAAATTTTATAAAATCAAAAAACATCAATGGAATTTTAGATGTCATTCCCTCCTATCATACATTAACAGTAGTTTATAGCATTACAAATTTCTTACACAATAACAAAAGTGTTAACGAACAAATAAATAATTTTTGTGAAACTATATTGGATGAATTTAAGGATCAATATAAAAATGTAATTCAAGTAATAAAAGAAGTAATTAAAGTACCTGTTTGTTATGATTCTATTTTTGGAATTGATCTTGAAAATTTAAGTATTGCAAAAAATATTTCAACTACGGATGTTATAACTATTCACAGTGCAAGTATATATGAAGTATATAGTATTGGTTTCTTGCCTGGTTTTACTTATATGGGTATTGTAGATGAAAAAATACAAATGCCCAGACAGGATAAGCCAAGAATGAATGTACTTGCGGGAAGCGTTGGTATTGCTGGATTACAAACGGGTATTTATCCTAGCAACAGTCCAGGTGGTTGGCAAATTATTGGAAGAACTCCTTGGGATATATTTAATAGAGATGAAAATATTTTAAGCAAATTTAAAGTAGGTGACTTGGTGCAATTCTATCCTATTCAAAAAATAGAATTTGATAAAATGAATGAACATAAATTATAAGTATGTCAATCAAAATAATTAAAAAAGGTTTATCAGATTCCATACAAGATTACGGAAGGTATGGATATCAGCATTTAGGTATTCAACCATCAGGGAGCATGGATTTTTTTTCAGCATGGTTGGCCAATAAAATTTTAGGAAATGATTTAAATAACCCAGTCGTAGAATTACATTTTCCAAGTAGTCAAATTTTATTTGAAAACAATTATACCATCTGTATCACTGGCGCCAATTTTGTTCCTGTGCTAAATGAAAAAAGTATTGAATTAAATGAACCCATTCAAGTTCATAAAAACGATGTGCTTTCTATGTTACAACCTATTAAAGGAAGAACAAGTTATGTAGGTATAAATGCAAAATTAAATGAGCCCCATTGGCTTGGCAGTCATAGCTACTCAAAGCAAACCATTTTAAAAGACCAACAATTTAATTTTTCAGATAATAATAGCTCCCAAGCAATTGATATTTCCCAAACAACTGTGTCCAAAAGTAATAAGTCACTCATTGAGGAGGTACAAAAATTGGTCTTTGATCACAATAGTCCTATTCGATTGATCCCTGGCCCTTCTTGGTCACTTTTAACTGACTCCTCTTTAACTGCACTATTAAAAAAATCTTTCACCATTACTTCACAAGCCAACAGAATGGGCTTTAATTTAATGGGAACTAAATTGAACCTAAATGTTCAAAATAACTTTCTCTCTAGTGCCGTCACACGGGGTACATTACAATTGTTACCCAATGGTGAAATTATTGTTTTAATGGCCGATCATCAAACCATTGGTGGATATGCCAACTTAGGTCAAATTATTTTGGTAGATTTACCAAGGTTTGCACAATTCAAAAACGGTCAATCGTTTAACTTTGAACTAACAAGTTTAGAAAAGGCAAGTCAATTATATCGAAACATTTATGAAAAGTTTCAGCATTGATATTAATTGTGATATGGGTGAAGGCGTTGGTAACGAAGCCAACATCATGCCTTTTATAAGCAGTGCAAATATTTCCTGCGGCTTTCATGCTGGTGGACCTGATACCATTAAAAGAACTATTGAAATTGCTCAAAAATATAATGTTGCCATTGGTGCACATCCTGGTTATGATGACCGTGAAAATTTTGGTCGTCTTTCTCAATATTTAACCGTATTAGAATTAGCTGAATTAATTGCTGAACAGTATTATGCTTTTGAAAAAATTGCCCTACCAATGGGTGCAAAAATTCACCATGTTAAATTACATGGTGCTTTATACAATGATTGTGCTAAAGACATTAACCTAAGCAAAATATTTATTCAAACGATTCAAGCAATTGATCCATTACTTTTTATTTATGGATTAAGTGGAAGTTGTACAATTCAACAAGCCATTTTATTGGGTCAGCCTTTTTATAGAGAAGCTTTTGCAGACAGAACTTACCAAAACAATGGTCAACTCACTCCTAGATATCTTGACAATGCCATGATTGAAAATGCTGATGATGCAAGTGCGCAAGTGCTAAGGCTCATTCAAGAAAATAAAGTTGCATCTATACAAGGAGATGATATTGACTTATTAGTGGATACCATTTGTATACATGGTGATGGAGTACATGCTATTGAATATGCGGAAAGATTTTATAATGATTTAAAAGAAAATAATATTGAAATTAAATACTAAAGCCACTGACAATTCAAATCGTGCAGGATCAATGACAGGATTGAGTTTAGGTGCTGCATTTTTAATGGCCAACTCCTCAATAGGGCCTGGTTTTTTAACACAAACTTCTTTTTATACTGAACAACTATTAACAAGTTTTGGATTTGTAATTCTACTTTCAATTTTACTTGATTTTGGGGCGCAGGTAAACATTTGGAGGTGCATTACATTAAGTGGTATGCGCGCCCAAGAAATCGCAAACGCATTAATACCAGGATTAGGTCATTTATTGTCATTATTAGTTGTACTGGGTGGATTTGCATTTAATATTGGCAATATTGCAGGTTGTGGATTAGCATTAAATATATTAACAGGTATTTCATTTATACAGGGGGCTATTATAAGTGGGTTAATTGCCATACTCATATTTTGGATACAAGAAATTGGAAAAATGTTAGATATGGTAACCAAGTATTTAGGAATTATAAAAATTGGATTAACACTTATTATCGTATATGCAGCACACCCTCCTATTTTACAAGCAGTACACCACACATTTATACCCGAAAAAATATCTTTATTAGCTATCGTAACTATAGTAGGAGGAACAGTAGGTGGTTATATAACATTTTCAGGAGCACATCGACTAATAGATGCAGGCATTACGGGTGCTGATCAAATAAAATTTGTTACTAAAAGCGCTGGCACGGGAATACTTATTTCTTCCTTTATGCGCTTTATTTTATTCCTAGCTGCCGTGGGGATTGTAAGTAAAGGAATACACCTAAATAAAGACAACCCTGCTGCTACCATATTCGAATCTGCTGGTGGAAGATGGGGATTATTTATTTTCGGGATCGTTTTGTGGAGTGCCGCAATTTCATCCGTGATTGGTGCCTCTTATACTTCCTTTAGTTTTATCAAACATCTAAAATCGAGCATTGTAAAAAACGAAAAGACCATTATTACTTTGTTTATTATACTTTCTACTTTGATTTTTGCTATGGTAGGAAAACCAAAAGAATTATTATTATTAGCTGGTTTACTCAATGGATTTATCCTTCCATTCGCTTTGGCAATTATGTTGATTGCAAGCAGAAAACTACCGCTTTTAAAACAATTTAAATACCCTTTGTGGATTGAATTAAGTGGATGGGCCGTAGTGTTATTAATGGGCTCGATGAGCGTATTTGCTGTATTTGAAAAATTGGCAAATAAATAATTGATTCTATTTATTATCCCCGCCTTCTAACATTTCCAGCTTATTTTCTTTTGGCTTAAATCCAAAATTATATCTAAGCGACAACCCCCAACGACGCGTATCATTTTCGCGATACCCTATTGCATTTTGAGTTCCTTGATGCAAAACAAAATGATTATTATTGGTAAACAAGATATCATTATAACTTGCAGTAACAATTAATTTCTTCTTTAAAAATTGGCGATTAATGGAAGTATTTAAAGCCCCGAAATCTGATAATTCATAAAATTGTTGTTGACCATTGATTCTCCAAAATCCATTTAAAGTTATGGTAGATAAAGCATCTAATTTCAAGGATTGAAAAGTGAAAATCGCCCAAGTACCTTTATTAAAAACAATCGGCTTGCCTTCGTAGAAACCTGTATATTCATTCTTATTATATTGGGTGCCTACTACTGCAAAGAATTTCTTTCCTGGAGGTATCACCCCGATAATTCTAAAATAAGTCTCTCTACTCTTTCCTAAATTATCATAGGTTCTGTAGCTAATTTGTTTATTCGTAGGAGACTGATAAACCACATTCGTAAAAATGTCTTTAGTTTCATTAATTCCATATGCAAACAAAGGCTTATCATCAACACTAATATTTGCCTCATAATTTGTTGTGAACTGTGGCTTTAAATTAGGATTACCTACCTCATATAAAAAAGGATCAATGTACTTTGGAAAAGGATTTAAATAATCATAGGAAGGACGACTAATGGTTTTACGATAGACCAAAAATCCACGCAGTTCATATTGCATGATATTGATAATTTTTCTACTTAAATACACATAAGGAAATGCATCCGTACGGTTTATAGAAAACGTGGTATCCTTTGGCACCAATTGATGCCCCTGCATGATTGTCTGCTCAAACCTTGTTCCAACTTTCAAAACAACTGGACCCCATGTTTTTGAACCTTGTAAATACGCTGCATTTATTTGCTCAGTATAGTGAAAACTATTGGTTCTAAAAGGATCCGGAGCAGTTGTTCCAGCAATTGTTTTGGTATAATTAGAATGGTTATCAAAATTAAGGGTAGATGTTTTAATACCAGCTTCTGTATTTAAACCCAACCATTTTTTCTTATAATCGGATTGAAATGTAAAATAATTTCGTTCCGTTCCATAGGTTCCATTGCCATAAATAGCCGAATTGCTTCCTACTAAATTATTATTATAAAATTGATTTGAATTACTGTTTGAAAAATTAAATGACAAATCATTAATCCACTCTCCGCCCGTAGTATCCAATTTTAACTTTGCCCTAAAAGATTGATTGATAAAATTATTAGTGCTTTTATTTTCAACCAAGGATTTTAAGTCACTTAAATTTTTATCTAATGAAACTACCTTTACAAAGGATTCATTGATAGTTGTATTATCAGATTTGTTTTGACTTAATCTACCATCATAATTCAAATCCCATTTGTCATTAATATTTTTTCCAAATCCATACCCCATATTAATAGCATTACTTGGTGAAGTTGTCCTTGCATTTTGCTTCAATAAAGTATCTATTGCAATAGTTCTATCGGTCTGAGTTATTGAGTAACCATCATTATTACTGTATTGTGCATTGACATAGGAATTTAGTTTATCATTATTATTTGATAAATTAAATCCAACAAACTGATTGCCATACAACCCTTGTCCAAAGCCAGCATTCACTGAACCATTCATGCCAAGCTTAATCCCTTTCATTAAAACAATATTCACTACACCCCCACCTCCAGATGCATCATATTTTGCAGAAGGTGTTCTTATTAATTCAATTTTTTGAATAGCATTGGGAGGTAAACTCTTTAATAGTATGGCAATATCAGCCGCACTCATTTTTAAATCACGGCCATTGATTTGTACTGCTGCTGGAGACAAACCATTTAAATACACATTACCATCCTGATCAATAAAAACGCCAGGTGTTTTTTCAACCGTCTCATAGGCATTGGTACTACTCGCTGCCAAAGGTTCAGGATCCACCACCGACTTATCATCTTCTTGACGAATTAATGGCTTTGATGATTTAACCACTACTTCATTTAACATTGAATTATTCTCTTTTAAAATAATAGAATGCTCAAGTGTTTTGGTAAAATTTAAAACGGTATCAGTAATTTGATATCCTACCCAACTGCTTCGGAAAAAATAACTTTTAGTAGAGTCAACTTTAATATGCACTATTCCAAAAGAATCTGCATTAGCCTTGATTGCTTTTTGAGTATTAAAATTCTCTTTAAACTTCCCCTTTTCATAATACATCACAACCGCTAAACTAAAAGGCTTACCCGTTTTATCTGCTACTTTAATGGACGCCAAATTAGATTGAGCAAAGACATTACTCACCAACAAAACTGTAATCAATACAAATAATAAATGCTTTCTTTTCCTCATATACTTTCTTAGGTGCGCAAAGTTACGCCTAAAGCCAAAATAGTAATTGTTTTGTTGAAGGAAATAAACAGCAAAAGGATAAACGGCAATATCTACCAATAAAAAAAGCACCGCTATTATGCAGTGCTTTTTTTATTCAAAGAAGTTACTATTAAATTTCTCCTTTACCATCTAACCATAACTTAACCGCTTCGGTTGTTACAGATTTTGGACGCTCTAATGGGAAACCTAAAGCTCTATCCCATGTTAAGCTTGCTAATACACCTAATGCACGGCTTACAGCAAATAATACCGTGTAGAATTCATATTCAACAATTCCGTAGTGTACTAATAATGCACCACTATGCGCATCCACGTTTGGCCAAGGATTTTTAACTTTTCCTAATGACTCTAAAATTGGTGGCACTGTTTCATAAATATTCCAAACGGTGTTTACTAATTTGTCATCTGGTAAATGTTTTTTACCAAATGCCATTTGTGCAGTAAAACGAGGATCTGTTTTTCTTAATACTGCATGACCATATCCAGGTACCACTTTACCAGAAGCCAATGTTTTTTGTACATAGTCAACAATTTGTTCTTTAGTAGGACTGTCAGAACCAATTGCTTCTTGCATTTCAAAAATCCATTTAATTACTTCCTGATTTGCTAAACCGTGTAAAGGACCTGCTAAACCATTCATACCCGCTGCATAACTTAAATAAGGATCGCTTAACGCAGAACCTACTAAGTGTGTAGTATGTGCTGAAACATTACCACCTTCATGATCTGCATGGATGGTCATGTATAAACGCATTAATTCTTTTGTGCTTGCATCCTCAAAGCCCATCATATAAGCAAGGTTACCTGCCCAGTCTAATAAACCATTTGGATGAATATGTTCGTTGTTCTTATATTTTCTTCTGTAGATATACGCAGCAATTCTTGGTAAACGCGCAATTAAATCCATTGAGTCATCATACGTAAATTGCCAGTAATCTTTTTTGTTCATTCCCTTTGCATACTCTGCTGAAAATTTACTTTCAGTTTGTAATGCCATCACCGCAGCAACATACATGGTCATTGGGTGTGTGTTAATTGGAAAAGCATCAATTACATCAAAAACATGTGTTGGTACATGGCTTCTTCTTTGCCAATTATTAGTAATTTGTTTTACATCTTCTTCGGTTGGAATTTCTCCTACCATCATTAAATAAAACAAACCTTCTGGCAATGGTTCATCACCACCTGGTGCTTTTGGTAATTTATCTTGTAACTCTGGAATTGAGAATCCGCGAAAACGAATTCCTTCTTGAGCGTCCAATAAACTTGTTTCAGTAACTAACCCCGTAATACCACGCATACCTTGGTAGGCTTGTGCAAGTGTTACTTCGCCAATTTTTTTATCACCATGTGTTTTGATGATTTCTTTTATTTCAGCAGCTGCTGCAGTTGCTTTAACGCTGAATAAATCCTTGATTGCTTCCATAATACCCTAAAGTTTGTGATTGATGCCTTAAAATTGGACGTAAAGTTAATTAAAAAAACGGCTTACTTAGGCGCTTTTCTATATAAATAATAGACCACCCACATAAAAATAATATTGGGTATCCAAGCCGCCAATAAGGGTGGTAAATTGCCTTTAGTTGAAAAGATGGTAGAAAATTGGTCTGTTATGATAAAAACAGCCGCTATGATGAACCCCAGGGCAAGATGGGAACCACTTCCGCCTCTTACTTTTTTTCCTGCAATAATACCTCCAATAAGGGTTAATAATAAAACCGTAAAGGGGGAGGCATCCCTTCGATAGCGTTCAATTCTAAGCTCATTTACCCCTTCGGCCCCTCTTAATTCTTCTAATTTAATTTGCTTGACCAGTTCAGGGGTGGTCAATTTATTTTTCTGGTATTTATCCTTTTCAATGTCAGATGGCTTAAATGCGTAATTTTTTCTTAATTCAACTATTGAGGTGACAATTTCTTTATCCTCCATTACTTTTCGCTCTACTACTTCTAATAATTTCCAATTTTTGGTGGCCGTATCCCAAATAATATTTTCCGCTCTCAAATTATAAACCACTTTTCCATTATCTACTTTATAAGCAAAAAAACCATTCCCCCTATTATAGGTGGTGTCATAATTATAAATCCCCGCATAGGTGAATGAGTCAATCCTAAAATAAATATCAGTGGAAGTGGTCAACAAAGCATTATAACTTGAATGAGCATCCACATAAGCTGCTTCAAAACTACCTCTAATATTATTGGCCTTGGGAACAATCCATTGATTGGAAATCCATAAAAGCAATCCTAGCAAAACGCCACCAATCCAATAGGGTCTCAACCATCTATTATAGGTGGTGCCACTCGCTAAAATGGCAACAATCTCGGTTTGACCAGCCATTTTGGAAGTGAAAAATATCACTGCTATAAATACAAAAAGTGGAAATAATAATGCAATAATATGGGGTATGAATCCAATATAATAATGCGTAAAAATTTCAGTAGCCGATAAACCAGAACGTACAAAATCATCCGTCTTTTCACTCACATCAATTACTACTGCAATAACAGCAAATAAAAAGATAGAGAAGAAGAAAACCCTCAGAAATTTTTTTAATATATACCAATCTAGTTTTTTCACTCAATACAATATTTTACAATCTTGTTTTTACTTGTTCAATCATGGAGACTTTCCAACTACTGTAATCACCAGCAATAATATGCTTTCGGGCCTCACCCACTAACCAAAGGTAAAAGGATAAGTTTTGAATACTCGCCAATTGTAATCCTAATATTTCATCGGCCTGAAATAAATGACGCATATACGCTTTCGTATAATACTGGCTTAATTCATTAGGAAGGCCAGGATCCAATGGAGAAAAATCTTTTTCCCATTTCTTATTCTTGATATTAATAACTCCCTGCGATGTAAAAATCATTCCGTTTCGCCCGTTACGTGTTGGCATCACACAATCAAACATATCTACTCCTAAATCAATCGCTTCTAAAATATTCCAAGGCGTTCCAACACCCATTAAATAACGAGGCTTATCTACCGGTAAATTTTCACAACAAAGAGCAGTAAATTCATACATTTCAGGCTCAGTCTCTCCTACACTTAATCCACCTATCGCATTACCCACTGCATTTTTTGAACTAATATATTCACAAGACGCTTTTCTTAAATCCTTATACATTCCTCCTTGTACAATGGGAAATAAATTTTGAGTGTGCCCATATAAATCTGGTGTTTCGGCCAATCTATTAAAACATCTGTCCAACCAAGTATGCGTTAAATCCATGCTTTTTCTTACATATTCATATTCTGCAGGGATGGGAGGACATTCATCAAATGCCATGATAATATCTGCCCCAATGCTGCGCTGAATATCCATCACTTTTTCGGGACTAAATAAATGTTTACTGCCATCAATATGAGACTGAAATAAAGCTCCCTCCTGTGTGATTTTACGATTGCTCGCTAATGAAAAAACTTGGTATCCGCCACTATCCGTTAAAATAGGCTTATCCCACCCCATAAACTTATGTAAACCACCCGCAGCTTCTAAAACTTCGGTGCCTGGTCTTAAATATAAATGATAGGTATTTCCCAATATGATTTGGGCCTTAATATCATCGTATAATTGTTGCTGTGTAACTGCTTTAACCGATCCAATGGTTCCCACGGGCATAAAAATGGGGGTCTGAATAGTCCCATGATCGGTGGTGATGGTACCTGCTCGGGAAGCCCCCTTAGTACTCTTAACTTGTAATTCAAATGCTAATGCAGCCATGGCGCAAAGGTAAGGTCAAATATCATTACTTTTGTACCATGATTACTAACCTACCCGTATCTCCTATTTTGATAGGCGCATTTGCGTGTATCATTGCAATACAGTTATTTTACTATCTATTCTTTTTCCTTAGATTGGCTATTTATAAAAAGCCAAAAAAGGCAGTGCATATGGAACATCCTATTTCGGTTGTGATTTGTGCGCGTGATGAAGCAAATAATTTGGTGAAAAATTTACCAGGTGTTTTAGTACAACAATATAGTACCACGCATGAAATAGTTTTGGTGAATGATAATTCGGAGGATGAATCCAAATATTTATTAGATGAATTTAAAAAGTCTTTTAAAAATTTAAATGTAGTTGCACTTACACAGGAAGCTAAAATGATTAACGGAAAAAAATTCCCATTATCCATTGGTATCAAATCGGCTAAATATGAAACTTTATTATTGACAGATGCGGATTGCGTTCCAGCAAGTGAATATTGGATGCAATTAATGCAGGATGGCTACAATGATGATACCGAAATTGTTTTAGGCTATGGGGCTTATAAAAAACGACCAGGCTTACTAAATAAATTAATTCGTTTTGAGACTTTTCAAACGGCTTTACAATATTTCTCTTATGCCTTAGCGGGCCTGCCATATATGGGTGTAGGAAGAAATTTATCTTATAAAAAAGATGTGTTCATTAGAAACAAAGGATTCTCTTCCATCAATCAAATGCCTAGTGGTGATGATGATTTATTTATTAATCAGGTAGCCACTAAAAAAAATACAGCGATTGTAATTGATAAAGATGCACATACATTAAGTGAACCTAAGACCACATTTAATGAATGGATGAACCAAAAATACCGACATTACACTACCAGCAAATACTATAAAAAACAACATAGTTTATTATTGGCATTGTATGCAATTAGTCAGTTTTTAGTATACCCTGTTTTGATAGCAGCATTGATTATTTCAAAAGAATATATTTTATTGGCAAGCCTTTGGGGTGCTCGTTTTTTAATTCAAGGAATCATATTAAGAAGCACCATGAAAAAATTAAACGAATTAGATCTTTGGCCATTTTATATTTTATTTGATTTCTGGTCGATATTTTATTATTTATTTACCTTGCCAAGCGTATGGAAAGCACCGAACAAAAATTGGAATTAATTACTAAATACTTTGATGACTTTACACCAACACAATTACAGCAACTGGCTGGATTGGAAGCTGCGTATAAGGAATGGAATAGCCAAATAAACGTGATCTCACGAAAAGATATAGATCATATTTATTTACATCATGTTTTACACTCCTTAAGTATTGCAGCCATTGCTGAATGGAATAAAGGCACACAAGTAATTGATATTGGTTGCGGAGGCGGTTTCCCTTGTGTTCCAATGGCTATCTTTTTTCCCGAAGTACAATTTTTAGCAGTGGATAGTATTGCTAAAAAATTAAAGGTGGTGGACGCCGTTTGTGAAATGGTGGGTATCAAAAATATTACAACCAAACACACAAGAGTAGAAGATATTAAAAACAAAAAATTCGACTACGCCATTAGTAGAGCGGTAGCGCCTCTAAAAGATTTATGGAAATGGGCAGGGCCTATTATCCATAAAAAACCAAATGAACCCAATGGTTTAATTTGTTTAAAAGGTGGCGACCTACACCAAGAAATATTTGAAAGTGGTGTACGCCCTAAGATGATGTCTATTTATGACATTTTTCAGGAGGATTATTTTAAAGAGAAGTTTATAATACAAGTGAAGAAATAAATTAAAATTTTCATTCACTGCTCACCACTTTACGCTAAAAATAGAATTTCACATCTAAAATTGTGAACTCGCTTCGCTCAGACATGCACAATTTTTTAACGATGTAGAATTCTATTTTCTTAACGCTATGGTTCTGAGTTCATTCAAATTTTATTTATTTCTACAGCTTTAGTGGTTACTGTTAATTAGGAATCTCTAATTTATTGTTACTTCTATTGACATCTGGTAATCGGTAGCTAGGATCAATCTCAATAGATTTTAAAGCACTTATTGGTTTAGTTGTTTCAAATGTATATGTAGGTTGCACCCACTTGCATTCAGGATGTACAATTCTATTTACACTGCCTTCTGCTTCTTTATTGCCCAACATTAAATCTAATGGAATATAATGTAGTTCGGAAGTTCCGTCTTTATAGGTTACTAATACTTCCAAAGGCGCAGGCATTTTACCAATTCTTTGTATACTAATGATTGCAGTATTATTTCCTGCCTGAATATCATTCAAACCATAATCAATGGTCTTGGTACTATTTACCCAATATTCTTTCAACCACTCTAATTGCAATCCCGTTGTCTTTTCTGCAACACGAATAAAATCATTTGCATTAGGGTGTTTAAATTTCCAAGTATTGTAGTAGTTAATTAAAATTTGATCACGCTTTTCTTCCCCTACGATATAGCCTAAGTAACCCAAGAAAGTTCCACCCTTACTATATGCAGCACTACTATATGCATAGTTCGTATTATAATGATCTGAATGTGTGCTTATAGGTTCTTCTAGTCCACTTTTTGCCAATGCTAAATAACCCATATAGTTACCATATTGCACAAGTGGTAATTGTTTTTTAGCTCTTTCATTGCTCGCAAGTATTTGCGCTTTTTCTTTTTCACTTGTATAGGGTGACAAGGCTGCAAATTCTTGATTGTATTGATTAGAAACTGCTGCTTCGGCATAACTTGTAAAACCTTCATCCATCCAAGGGAATAAACTTTCATTGGTACCTAGAATATGTTGGTACCAACTATGCATCCATTCATGAAATACCGTACCTAAACCTGGTCCTTTTAACAAAGTAGCCATTGCATATTCCATTCCGCCATCTCCTCCTTGTATAAACGAATATTGAGGATAAGGATACGCTCCGAATTTCTTTTCCATATAAGGCAACATCTTTTCTGCAGCCCACAAAACATTTGCCCATGCACTATCTTCCGTTGCCGTTTTTTCTTTGTAATATACATGCAATGTTAATCCTGGACGTACTTGTTTTGACAAATGCTTGTAATGATTATCCGCGGCCCATACGAAATCATGAATGTTATTTCCTTTAAAATTCCAGGTCTTCAAACCTTGTGCGTTAGTTGGCATATTTGGATTTTGTAATACTCCTGTTGCCGCAACCATATAAGATGGATCTACTAGTAATGTCACGTCATAATTACCCCAAACACCATAAAATTCACGTGCGATATAAGGGTTGGTATTCCATCCCTGATAATCATATTCCACCATTTTAGGATACCATTGACTCATTGAATATCGAACTCCCTCTGCATTATCTCTTCCTGACCTACGAATTTGTTGTGGTACTTGTGCTTCAAAATTCAAATTCAATTTTACAGAAGACTTTGGGGCAATTGGGTCTGTTAATTGAACTTCTAAAATGGTTTCGTGTTCAGTTAATTTTTGCTGCTTACCTCCTATTAAAATTTGACTTACTTTTTGATAGCCAATTTCAGATGGGCTTAATTTTTGAATACGATCTTTTACACGGGCATCCCAATCCTGCACTTGTTCGCCTCTACGATTGGTTAACATATTTTTTCCTAATTCTCTGCTACGAATATCCATGGAAGAATTAGGTTGAAACGCATTCCAGTATAAATGGAAATATATTTTTCTTAAAGTGTCTGTAGAATTGTTTTCATATATAATATCCTCAGTTCCTTTAACAATATTTGATTTAACATCTAATACAGCTTTAATATTATAAGTAATGTGTTGTTGCCAACGATCGGCTTGTGCATTGGCAATTATGAAACCCAATAACATCAATGACAATAAACCAGCTACTTTATTTTTCATAAAATAAATTTAGAATTATATTAAGGATTAAATTTAAGAAAAATGTGGCAGAAACCAAGTCTTAAAAAACCTAGTTTATTCTTTTCCAGCAACGATAATAACTAGCTCCCCTTTTACTTGCTTAGCGGTATAATGAAGAATTAAATTATCTAAGGTATCAGTTGTATTTTCTTCA
Organism: uncultured Bacteroidota bacterium; assembly: GCA_903938445.1. GTDB lineage: Bacteria > Bacteroidota > Bacteroidia > Chitinophagales > Chitinophagaceae > Sediminibacterium. Next base: position 97,934 of record CAJADG010000007.1, read on the forward strand.
AACATTTTAGTAAGCTCTCGACTTACTGCTGCTTTACGATCACCCCCAAAATAGGATGCAAACAATTCTAATGTTTTCACCAAGCGCATAGGGCTTTCATAAAATATCATAGTTCGTTCTTCATTCACCAAAGATTCCATCAAGGTTTTTTTACCTTTTTTCAGTGGTATAAACCCTTCAAAGGTGAATCTTGTTGCAGGTAACCCACTATTGGTTAATGCAGGGACAAAAGCAGTAGCACCAGGCAAACTTGTAACCTCTACTCCTGCAGACTTACAAGCGCGTACTAATAAAAAAGCTGGATCAGAAATACCGGGACTTCCCGCATCTGTAATGATAGCAATGTTCTTGCCTGTCTGTAATTGTTGGACTAAATGATCCACCACTTTGTGCTCATTATGTCGATGATAAGGAGTAAGTGGTTTATGTATATTATAATGTTGTAATAGTTTTGAAGAAGTACGCGTATCCTCACATAAAATGAAGTCTACAGACTGTAATACTTCTACCGCCCTAAAAGTGAAATCTTTCAAATTCCCAATTGGGGTAGGTACTAAATACAACATATATTAATTGTTGATGGGGAACTAAGCTTTTACAAACTCAATCTCAAAATATTCCATAACCGCATTCGCCAATAATTTCTTACTTGCTTCTTCGGCTACTAATCTTGCTGCGGCTTCATCTGGTGCTTCAATTTGCAAAGTAATATGTTTGCCAACTCTAACATCCTGAACTCCGTTCATTCCTAAATTATGTAAACCACCTAAAACGGCCTTGCCTTGAGGATCTAATAAATCTTTTAAAGGCATTACTTTGATTTGAACTTGAAATAGCATAATTAAATTCTTATTGAGTGATTGTTTTCTTATATAACAAAGATACTAAGCAATAGCCAATAAAGCCAAATGGAATGGCCAACCATTTAAAAAATACTGCTGTAACCAAAACCTCTAATAACACTAAAACCAATGGTAGTATGAGTTGCTTCTTATTACCCAACCCCTTTAAGGCCAACATAGGGGCTTTCATAACCATCAACAAAGACACCATTATGATATAGATGTACCAGAAAATAGGGCTCAACATTAGTTTTGTGAAAAATGAAGCCTGCGCCTGCCAATGTATTAAAGGAAAAGCAGCGGTCAGAATCCCTATCATTGGAATCGGGACCCCTTTAAAATAAGTAGTTTGTTCCTTATCAATGTTAAACCTAGCTAAACGATAAGCGCCTGCCATTGGAATTAAAAAAGCTGCATAAAGTCCATATGAATTTTCAGACAATGCGTTCACATCCTTTGCCAAAGCCAATCTTAAAAATTGTACTACGATAAATGCTGGCGCTACCCCAAAACTCACCACATCGGCAAGTGAATCTAATTGCTTCCCCATATCTGAAGAAACTTTTAAAAATCTTGCAACAAACCCATCAAAAAAATCCATCAAACCAGCTAATCCTATATACAAACTGGCATAAAAAATGGGTTCTGGAATTTGAATGATGGTAGTAGATGATTCATCAATTGAAACAAAAGCACCTGCCTGGAATGCAGACATAATAGCCAAGCATCCAAAAAATAAATTGAGCAGGGTAATAAAATTGGGGATCTGTTGTTTCATTTATTAATTCTTTAAAGTCTTTGACAAAGACTCATTTTTTATTTTTTACGACGCATTAAAGCTTCTATTTCATCTGCTTTAATTGGAATGTTTTTAAATAAATCTTGACTGCCAGTTTTGGTAATCCAAACATTATTTTCAATACGCACTCCCATTCCTTCTTCTTTAATATAAATACCAGGCTCCACTGTAAACACCATACCCGCTTGAATTGGAGCTGTTCTTGTTCCTAAATCATGTACATCAATTCCTAAATGATGTGAAATGCCATGGTATAAATATTTGCGATAGGCAGGATTGTTTTTGTCTTCATTTTTTACATCTGCTTTTGACAACAATCCAATTTTCAAAAATTGCTTTGTAGCTTCCTCCCCTACCTTATCTGTATATTTTAAAATACTTATGCCAGGTTTTAAAATTGATTTTGCAAAATCATGTAAATGTAAACAAGCATTATACACTTCCTTTTGACGTTTTGTGAATTTTCCATTTACAGGAACCGTTCTTGTTAAGTCTGCATTATACCCTCCATATGCAGCACCAAAATCCATTAAGATTAATTCACCATCTTTACACTGGTTATTATTGCTTGTGTAATGAAGTGTCCTGGCATTGTCACCACTTGCTAAAATACTATGATAAGCAGTACCTGTGGCCCTTTGACTCAAGAACGAATGATAAATTTCAGCCTCAATTTCATACTCAAACACACCTGGTTTAATAAATTGCAATAATCTTCGGAAAGCAACTTCCGTAATGTCAATTGCTTTTTGAATCACCACTACTTCCTCTTTGGTTTTAACACCTCTTAAATCTTTTAATATTTTTGCTGCGCGTAAATATTGATGCAATGGATATCTTGATTTCATTTCATCAATGAATCTATATTCAGCTGTACGCACTAAATTATTTTTACGATCATTCTCATTGGAGTCTAAATAAATAGCATCTGCTAAATGAATCCACTGTTGCAACATACCATCTAACACATCTTCCCAAACGATGGTCGTCATTCCAGAAATAGTAGTTGCCTCATGCGCTCTTAATCTTTTACCATCCCAAATTTCTTTTAATTCTTGTGGGCGAACCAACACCAATACTTCTCTATATTTAGGATCTGGATTGTCAGGAAATAATACAACCATCGTTCCTTCCTGTTCAATACCTGAAAGCCAAAACAAATCACTATTTTGCTTAAACTCATGTAAAGCGTCTCCATTGGAAGGAAATTCATCATTACTTACAAAAATAGCAATGCTGTTTTTTTGCATTTTAGAAACAAAACGCGCGCGATTTTGAGTAAATATTTTAGGATCTAATGGTAAATATTTCATGGTAATTCATTTATTAAAACTAAGTCTATAATTGTAGTTACTGACCTGTGTGCAAGATACTTAAAAAAACAAGTGATTTATGCTATTTTACCCCAGCCAATTTTTGTCTTTTGTGCTTGTAAAAATAATCTTAGTGGCAAATTTTCCGGATTGCTCAAAGTAGTGTCTTTTTCACATAAAGCATAAGCCTCATTTTTGGCCTCTTCTAAAGCTTGTCGATCATTGATAATATTTGCCAATCTAAAATTAAGTGCTCCACTTTGTCTTGTGCCATCAATATCTCCAGGGCCTCTTAATTCTAAATCTTTTTCTGCAATCACAAAGCCATCGTTAGTATCACACATTATTTTTAAACGATTTTTTGCTTCTCTACTTGCCTTTACACTACTTAGTAAAATACAATAGCTCTGCTCAGAACCTCTACCCACACGGCCTCTTAACTGATGCAACTGCGACAATCCAAATTTTTCGGCACTCTCAATCACCATTACACTTGCATTAGGAACATTCACCCCTACTTCAATTACGGTCGTTCCCACTAGTATTTGCGTATCACCAGAAACAAATCTTTGCATATTAGTTTCCTTCTCTATATTTTTTTGCTTCCCATGCACCATACTAATTTTGTATTTAGGTTCTGGGAAAAAACTTTTTACCTGTTCATACCCTTGCATTAAATCCTCGTAACTCATTTTTTCACTCTCTTCAATTAAAGGATATACATAGTAGGCCTGTCTGCCTTTGGTAATTTCTGTCTTGACAAAATCCATGACACTTGCACGCGAAGTTTCATATCGATGTACCGTTTTTATGGGCTGTCTTCCAGGCGGAAGTTCATCCATGACGCTGTAATCCAAGTCACCAAACGCTGTCATAGCAAGGGTTCTAGGGATCGGCGTGGCCGTCATAACAAGTACATGCGGTGGCACTTTCGATTTTTTCCAAAGCTGTGCACGCTGTGCAACACCAAATCGATGTTGCTCATCAATTACGGCCAATCCCAAATTTTTAAATTGTACTACTTCTTCAATAATGGCATGGGTACCCACCACAAAATGTATGGTATCATCCATCAATCCTTGCAAAATTCTGCGACGCTCTGCCGTTTTAGTACTACCAGTTAATAAAGCCACTTCCAATGGCATGTCTTTTAGCAATTCACTTAAACTAGCATAATGTTGTTGCGCTAAAATTTCTGTGGGTGCCATCATACAACTCTGATAGCCATTGTCTGCTGCTAATAACATTGATAGTAGTGCAATCATGGTTTTACCACTTCCAACATCTCCTTGCAACAAACGATTCATTTGAAATCCGCGCGCAGTATCCTGTCTTATTTCTTTAATCACTCTTTTTTGAGCTCCCGTTAATTGAAAGGGTAAATGCTCATTATAAAAAGTATTAAAATATTCGCCTACTTTTTCAAAATGATGCCCTTTACTATTTTTATGACGATCAATTTTAATTAAATTCAATCTTACTTGTGCAATAAATAATTCTTCGAAAACTAATCTGGATAAGGCTTTCTTATATTGCTCTTGAGAAGTAGGAAAATGAATTTGCCTATACGCTTCCCATCTACCCATTCTCCCCTCTAATAAATGAGCGGGTAAATTTTCGGGTAAATCTCTTTCACTAATTTGCAAAAACAAACCTTGCGTTAATTTTCCAATTTGTTTTCCATTCAGCCCGCGAGCTTTTAATTTTTCAGTGGAAGGATATACAGGTTCTAACAATGCTTTTTGAGAAGCCTGCTGAGGGACGTAAGGTTCAATTTCAGGATGCACAATTTGAGCTCGACCGTTAAAAAAACTTACTCTTCCAAAAACCAAGTAAGCCTGCCCGGGTTCTATATTTTTTTGCACCCAATTAATTCCCTGAAACCATGCCAATTCAATCTGCCCTGTGTTGTCTTTTAACTGGCTTACCATACGTTTTGAACGCTTCTCCCCAATGATATCTATGCCCTGAAGTACCCCTCTCACCTGTATAAAATCCATGTCAGGTGTTACCTGCCCCAGCGAGATCACCTGGGTCTTGTCAATGTGTCGATTGGGGAAATGGTGCAATAAATCGCCAAAAGTATACAAATTCAGCTCTTTTTTAAGCATATCTGCCCTCAAAGGGCCTACGCCTTTTAGGTATTCGATGGGGCTTTGCAAAAGAGTGACTTGGCTCAAAATATTTTTTTTGAATTCATAGCAAATATCCCAAAAAGATAGCAAAAAATGGGGTCTTGTTTCATTATCTTCGCACAGCTATGGAAAAGGAAATTGTATTAAGTGGAATCCGCCCTACCGGCTTCTTGCATTTAGGAAATTATTTTGGTGCTATGCGCAATTATGTACGCATGCAAGACGAATATAATTGTTATTTTTTTGTTGCAAATTGGCATAGCCTTACCACCCACCCTGATACAAAAACTTTGCAAGAAAGTGTTTTGCGCGTAGTGGCAGAAAATATTGCTTGTGGTTTAGATCCTGAAAAAGTATCCTTGTATGTACAAAGCGATGTGCCTGAAATTGCAGAATTGTATTTGTATTTAAATATGTTGGCGTACAAAGGGGAGTTAGAAAAAACAACCACCTTTAAAGACAAAGTTCGCATGCAACCTGAAAATGTGAATGCTGGTTTATTAACTTATCCTGTTTTACAAGCTGCTGACATTTTAATTCATCGTGCTGTTAAAGTTCCCGTTGGAAAAGACCAGGAACAAAATTTAGAAATGGCGCGCAACTTTGCGGAGCGATTTAACCATCGTTACGGCGAGACATTCCCGCTTCCTTATGCATTTAACTACAACAGCGAGTTAGTAAAAATTATGGGTTTAGATGGCAATGGGAAAATGAGTAAGAGCGAGAATCAAATGACCACTTTGTTTTTAGCGGATGAGGATGAATTAATTCGAAAGAAAGTAATGAAAGCTAAAACCGACCAAGGTCCTTTATCACCTAATTCAGTAAAGCCAGACTATATTCAAAACTTATTTACATTAATGAGTTTAGTAAGTACACCTGATACTGTAAAAAAGTTTGAAGATGACTTTAATAACAGCTCAGAAGGCAACTGCATCATTAGATATGGTGATATGAAAAAGCAGTTAGCGGAGGACATGGTTAATTTCATAAATCCAATTCGTACAAAAGCAGCCGACTTACAAAACAACAAAGATTTACTTTTAAAAATAATTCATCAAGGAGCCGACAAAGCAAGAGCAAATGCGTCTGCTACCTTAACCAATGTCCGCAAGGCAGTTGGCATGAATTATTAAAAAATACTTTTTCAACTATATCAATAAGATTATGGCAAAAGCGACTAAAAAACCAAAACACGTAGCAATCGCAGGAAACATTGGCGCAGGCAAAACCACCTTAACTGAAATGTTGAGCAAGCATTACCGCTGGATTCCTCAATTCGAAGATGTGGATCATAACCCATATTTGTCAGACTTTTACGACGATATGCCTCGTTGGAGTTTTAACTTGCAAATTTACTTTTTGCATGGTCGTTTAAACCAAATTTTAGACATTCAAAGAGGAACTGAAACGATTATTCAAGATCGTACCATTTATGAAGATGCCAATATATTTGCACCTAACCTACATGAGATGGGTTTGATGAGTAAGCGTGACTTTGATAACTATTTTGGATTTTTCAGTACTATCAAAAGTATGGTACAACCTCCAGACTTATTGATATACTTAAAAGCTTCTGTTCCTACTTTAGTTTCTCAAATTCAAAAAAGAGGAAGAGAGTATGAAGAAAATATCCGTTTGGATTATTTGAAAAAATTAAATGAATATTATAATAAATGGATTGAAGGATACAAAGAAGGTCCATTATTAATTATTGATTGTGATAAAAATAAATTCGGCGAGAACGAGGTAGACTTTGGTGAAATTATCAGCAAAGTAGATGGCATGTTGTATGGCTTATTTTAGTATGATCATTTAAATTTTTCGGTATGAACAAAATTACAGCAGCTTTATTAGCACAGTTTGAAGCTATTGTAGGTACTTCTAACCTCTTTACCGACAAAGCATATTTAGAAAAATATGGTAAAGATGAAACCGAAAATTTAATTTATTTACCTGAGGTTATAGTTACTCCAAACACACCCCAACAAATAAGTGCTTTACTGAAAATATGTAACGAATATTTAATTCCAGTTACGCCAAGAGGTGCTGGTACTGGATTAACTGGTGGAGCACTTCCTCATTTAGGAGGGCTTGTAATTTCAATGGAAAAATTTAATCGAATTTTAGAAATTGACGAGAGAAATTTACAAGTAACTACCGAACCAGGTGTTATTACCGAAGTTTTACAAAATGAAGTAAAAGAAAAAGGATTGTTTTATCCTCCAGACCCAGCTAGCAAAGGAAGCTGTTTTATAGGTGGTAACATATCAGAAAACTCTGGTGGACCAAAGGCTGTTAAATATGGAGTAGTAAAAGATTATGTTTTAAATCTTGAAGTAGTTTTACCTAACGGTAAAATTATTTGGACAGGATCGAATGTTTTGAAAAATGCAACTGGATATAATATCACTCAACTTATTGTGGGCAGTGAAGGTACTTTAGGAATTGTAACTAAGATTGTTTTAAGACTTATCCCACACCCCAAGTTTGATTTATTGATGTTGGCCCCTTTTGATAGTTTAGAAAAAGCAAGTGAAGCCGTGAGCGCTATATTTAGAGCGGGTATTACACCAAGTGCCATGGAATTAATGGAGATAGAATCTATAAAATTGGCTTCGGCAATGTGTGATAGCACAGCTATACCCATTACTGATAATTTAGCTGCTCATTTAATTATTGAAGTAGATGGAAATAACTTAGAAGTATTAATGAGTGAAATGGAATCCATCGCTGAAGTGTTATCCAATTTTGAAGTGGGAGAATTATATTTTGCGGATGACGCTCAACAAAAAAATGAACTTTGGAAAATCAGAAGAAAAGCCAACGAGGCTTCTGTAATGGCAGGTTATACAATTGAAGAAGACACCGTGGTGCCAAGGGCAGAACTTCCAAAATTAATAAAAGGAGTTAAAGAACTTGGAGTACAACATGGATTTAAAGTAGTATGCTACGGTCATGCTGGTGATGGTAATTTGCATATTAGAATTAACCACCCCACCATTAAAAAGAGTTTTGAAAGCGAAGAGATGAATTCAATTTTAACTGCTTTATTTCAAATAGTCAAAGAATTAGGTGGAACCATTAGTGGAGAACACGGAATAGGATTAATTCAAAAATCATATATGCCTGTTATGTTTGATACTATAACACTTGAGTTAATGAAAGGAATCAAAAAAACATTTGACCCAAAGCATATTTTAAACCCAGGTAAAATTTTTGATATTAACTAAGCAACAAATCATTTTATGAATTTAAAATCACTTTTGATTTTTACATTAACATGTAGTGTCATCATTTGTACAGCGCAAGATAAAACAGTAATTACGAATAATGATTTAATATACAAGCCATTGTATTTCGGAGGGGGCATCGTTTTAGGAGGAGGTCCTGGATCCTTCCAATTAGGATTGAATCCGGAATTAGTAAAAAGCTATAACGAACATATTGATCTTGGCGTAGCCATGAATTTATATTACTCAAACTACCACAACACTTCTCTTGTATCAGGCGATTCCTATAAGTCTACTAATACACAATTTGGTATGGGTGCATTTGTAAGAGCTTGGCCATTGGAACAATTTTTTGTACAAGTACAACCAGAATACAATTGGACATTCACTAATGCTAAAAACTTTTCTCAAGGCACATCCGGTAGCGCTAGCGTTAGTGCCACTAGTTTTCTTGCTGGTATTGGTTATGGACATCGATCAGAAAATGGATTCTCCTATTTTTCCATAATGTACGATTTAGTAGACGATCCTAAGTCACCTTATAGAATGGGACAATTAACAGCGCAGCCTATATTTAGAGCAGGCTTTGGATTCCCCATTCACTTACCTATTTCAAAGCATCCATAATTGCTTGTACTGTATCACAAAAAATTACCCTCTTTCTCCAACTGTCATACATAAAACCTTGTTGATCCATTGTTTCTAATAATTGGTTAAGTGCATTATAATATCCATTCGTATTTAAAACAAAAGCTTTCTTTTCATGAATACCTAAATTGTTCCAAGTAAGCATCTCAAACAATTCATCCATCGTACCCATCCCTCCTGGTAAGATGATTGCTGCATCACATTTATCGTATAAAAGTAATTTTCTGGAGTGCATTGAATCCGTTACAATTAATTCGGTCAAACCAGTATGTTGAGCTTCCCATTCTATTAATATTTTAGGGATAATACCAATCACTTTGCCCCCCTCACTTAAACTTGCATTGGCAATAGCACCCATTATTCCTTTATTACCTCCACCATACACCATTGTAACTCCATTTCTTGCCAACAATTTACCCAATTGATTAGCATCGTTTAAAAATGTAGAATCATTACCTGGTTTAGAACCACAAAAAATGGTTACTGCTGCAATTTTCATTGATTGTATTTATAATTGAAAGAGTCACACAATTTAACCAAAAATTTGAAAGTTTGTTATTACTTTGCTGTTACTAATCAAATAAACAATGAGCGCTCCATTACTTTTTCTTTTTGTATTAATATATTTCCTAGTGCTGTTGGGCGTAGCTCAAATAACTGGCAAGAATAGCAATAACATGTCTTTTTTTATTGGCAATAAAAATAGTCATTGGATGCTAGTTGCTTTCGGAATGATTGGCACATCATTAAGTGGAGTCACTTTTGTAAGTGTTCCAGGTGCTGTTGGAAAAGATGCGTTTCATTATTTACAAATAACACTTGGTTATTTAATCGGATATTTTGCAATAGCCTATATTTTACTACCTATTTATTATAAGTTAAATTTAACTTCCATTTATAATTACTTGGAGACAAGATTAGGATTCAGTGCCTATAAAACAGGGGCTTCTTTTTTTATCTTATCACGTACACTTGGAGCTACTGCTAGACTATTTTTAGTAGTGAAAATTATGCAAGTATTTATTTTAGATAATTTATCCATTCCTTTTTGGGCCACTACCCTCATTATTTTAGCAATGATTTTGTTGTATACATTTAAAGGAGGCGTGAAAACAATTGTTTATACCGACACATTGCAAACCTCAGGAATGATACTTGGCTTAATTATTTGCAGTATCTATATTTTAAAAAATATGCACTTTTCAATAGCGGAAGGTTTACATGCAATGCAAGCTAAAGGACTTGCAACTATTTTTAATACTGATGTCAATAGTAAATCTTTTTTCTTAAAGCAAATTATTGGAGGTGCTTTTGTATCCCTTACCATGACTGGACTAGATCAAGAAATGATGCAAAAAACAATTTCTGTAAAAACATTAAAGGATGCTCAAAAAAATATGGTAACCATAGGCTTTAGTATGGTCATTGCAACTCTCCTATTTTTATTTTTAGGAGGTTTATTAAATTTATACGCAGCGCAGCAAAATGTTATGGCTACGGGCGATGATTTATTCCCAACCATTGCTTTAAATCATATGCCACCTTATTTATCTATCATTTTTATATTAGCACTAATATCTGCTTTATTTCCAAGTGCAGATGGAGCCATCACGGCACTAACCTCAAGTTTTTGTATTGACTTACTTGGGATGCAACGTAATAAGGAGTGGTCAGATGAAAAGAAAAAGAAAATTAGACAAACCGTACATTTGAGTTTTGCCTTTATCTTTTTTATCATCATCATGGTATACAAACTAGCGATCACCGATAATAATGTAATTGGCCTAATTTTAAAAATTGCCTCCTATACCTATGGTCCTTTATTGGGACTATTTGCCTTTGGTATTTTAACAAAAAGAAGCTTAAAGCATCGATGGGTGGCTTTTGTTTGTATATGCTCTCCGATTCTTTGCTATATCCTTGAACTTCAACAAAAATCCTTACTTGGCAATTTCCAAATTGGGCAAGAATTACTCATCATTAATGGACTTATTACTTTTATAGGTTTATGGCTTATTTCTTCTCCTAATCCCAAAAAAAATTAGACATTTGCAAATGGAGTTTATCAACCCACTTGCCAACCAATATATTGAAACTTATAGCAATGCAACGCCTAGCTATTTAAAGGCTATGTATGAGGCTACACTTGCCGAGCATCCCCATGCTCATTTGCAAAGCAATTGGCACCAAGGGGGGGTGCTTAGTTTTTTAAGCAAACTAGTACAGCCCACCCATATTTTAGAAATAGGCACATTTACAGGATTTAGCACTTTATGCCTTGCTGAAGGATTGCAAGAAAATGGAATATTACATACTATTGAATTAAGAGAGGCAGATGCCAATAAAGCAGCTTCCTATTTTGAAGCTAGCCCACATGCAAATAAAATAAAAGTGCATCATGGGGATGCTAAAGAAATAATTCCAACTTTAAATTATCAATGGGATTTAATTTTTATAGATGCGGACAAAACTGGATATCAAAAATATTACGACTTAGTACTACCTAACTTAAATAAAAATGGGCTCATAATTGTAGACAATGTATTATTTCACGGAGAGGTGCTAGAAGAAAAAATGGCAAGCAAAAGTGCAAAAGCCATTCAAGCATTTAATGAATATGTATTGAATGACGAAAGTACCGAACAAACCATATTGACCATTAGAGATGGACTTACTTTAATAAGAAAAAAATAGCATGAAAATATTTAGTACCATACTTTTAGTTATGACATTGCCTTTATTGAGTATAGCTCAAAACAAAGTCACTAAAGACTATGTTGAAAAATACAAAGGCATCGCTATTAAAGAAATGAAAAGAACGGGTATACCTGCTTCCATCACCCTTGCACAGGGCATTTTAGAATCCGCAAGTGGTGAAAGCAATTTGGCAAAGCAATTCAACAATCACTTTGGTATAAAGTGTAAAACAGAATGGACAGGTCCAAAAACTTACCAAAACGATGATACTAAAAATGAATGTTTTAGGGTGTACCCCAATGCAGATAGCTCCTTTCGAGATCACTCTAATTTTTTAAAAAATAGACCTTATTATGCTAGTTTATTTGAGTTAGATCCTGTTGATGATACTGCGTGGGCTTATGGATTAAAAAAAGCAGGGTATGCTACAGAAAGAGATTATCCACAAAGACTTTTAAAAATAATTGACGACTATGAATTAGCGCAATACAATTATCCCGAACTAGTAGCAGAGGATAGTATTTCAGTGACTCAACCACAACAAAAAAACCCAATTGTAGTTGTAAAAAAAGACACGTTACTAGTTGTAAAACCAAGGCCTACAAAAGATACTATTGTTGTAAAAAAAGAACTTGACACTGTTCCAAAACCTATCATTATAGAGCAGCCTAAACCACAACCAACTTTACCAATTGTTAAAAAGGATACGATTCGAACCCAAAGGGATACTGCAACATCTAATACAATTGCTGAAAATAAATCCGAGCTAAAGAAAAAAGTAGTTCCAGCGTATCCAGTAAATCAAAGATTTAAAATAAACCAAACCACTGCTATATGGGGTATTAAAGGCAGGTCATTTTTGGAAATCGCCAATACCTACAATATATCCTTATACAAGCTTTATAAGTTTAACGAATTACCTGAAACTGATTTAATTGAAAACGATCAGCTTATATTTTTAGGAGAAAAAAGAAAAGAAAGTAGCAATAAAATTCATATAGTGAAAAACGAGGAAACACTTTATGAAATAAGTCAAGAGGAAGGAATGCAATTAAATGTAATCAAGTTATATAATCCTAAATTAAATAATGATCCTTTAAAAGATGGTACTATCGTTTATTTATTCAATATGGTAAACAATACTACACCAGCGCTCACAAAAGATACCATTAAGGTTTTGGATACAAAACAAAAGTCAAAAAGCTTACTGAGCCTTCCCTTTTTAAAAAATAAAAATAATTAGCAACCTAAATATAGATTCATGTCCAATATTAAAGTTTTAGATAAAGAATTTGAACCTTATTTAAGTGAGGAATTAATTCAACAAAAAATAAGTGAATTAGCTAGCCAATTAAACAAGGAATATGCTGGCAAACGCCCCATTTTTTTATCTATATTAAACGGTTCTTTTTTATTTACTGCCGACCTTTTTAAACAAATCACTATTGAGGCTGAAGTATGTTTTATTAAATTAGCTTCTTACAAAGGGACCACTTCGTCGGGCAATGTGATTACTGCAATTGGATTAGACGCCAATGTAAATGGTCGTGATATAATTATTGTAGAAGATATTATTGATACCGGGAAAACATTACACCACTTTTTACCTCAATTAGAGTCAAGCAATCCTGCTTCCATTAAAATTGCAGTACTACTCAATAAAACAGAAGCACTTGCCTATCCTGTAAAAATAGACTACGCTTGTTTTGATATCCCTAATAAATTTGTTGTGGGCTACGGCTTAGATTATGATGGATTGGGTAGAAACACCAAAGCCATCTACCAGTTAAAAGCATAAAATAAAAGAGGAGCTAATAGAATTTAGCTCCTCTTTTATTATGGCCTTACTTGAAAGCTTCTTTTACTCGATCATAAAAACTCTTCTCCCCTTTTACAGGCTTTGGTTTAAAGTTTTCACTTTCTTGCATTTTTTCCAAAGCTGCCTTTTCTTCATCACTAATATTTTGTGGAGTCCAAACATTCACATGAATTAATTGATCGCCTTTAGCATATCCTTGTACTTCTGGGAATCCTTTTCCTTTTAATCGGAATATTTTACCACTTTGCGTTCCCGCAGGAATTTTAATTTTTGCACGTCCATCAATCGTTGGCACTTCTACACTTGTTCCAAAAATGGCATCAGGAATAGTGATATATAAATCATATGCAACATTCAAGCCATCTCTGTGTAGGGTTTCATGTGCTTCTTCTTCAATCATGATAATTAAATCCCCAGACATACCTCCACGCTCTCCTGCATTTCCTTTGCCAGACATACTTAATTGCATTCCATCTTGTACACCAGCTGGTATATCAATTGAAATAGTTTCTTCGCCATATACGCGTCCTTCTCCTTTACATGCAGTACACTTTGCAGTAACGGTAGTTCCCTCACCATTACAGGTATGACAAGTGTTTACAGTTTGCATTTGTCCTAAAAAAGTATTGGTTACTTTTCTTACCTGCCCCTGTCCATTACAGGTTGTACAAGTTTGTAAACTATTCTTATCCTTCGCGCCATTACCACCGCAGGTTGTACAAAGCACATGCTTTTTAACTTTGACTTGCTTAGTAACACCATTGGCAATTTCTTCGAAGTTTAATTTTAATTTAATTCTCAAATTACTTCCTCTTTGGCCTCTTGCTCTTGCTCCACCTCCACGTGATCTTCCACCACCGCCAAAGAATCCACCAAATCCTTCATCACCAAAAATATCGCCAAACTGACTAAAGATATCATTCATATCCATGCCTCCATGGAAACCTCCGCCACCGCCACCAGTACCAGGACCAAAAGCTTGATGACCAAAACGATCATACTTTGCTTTCTTATCATTATCACTTAATATTTCGTAAGCTTCCGCCGCTTCCTTAAATTTTTCTTCAGCAGCTTTATCACCCGGATTTCTATCAGGATGAAATTGCATCGCAACTTTACGATACGCTTTTTTAATTTCGTCCGCAGTAGCTGATTTGCTTACTCCTAATATTTCGTAATAATCTCTTTTAGACATATGCTTATTTTTATTTGCCTACAACTACTTTGGCAAAACGAATAATTTTTTCATTCAATAAATAACCCTTTGTTACCTCATCAATTACTTTTCCTTTTAGCTTATCATCAGGAACTGGAACTTCCGTAATTGCTTCGTGCAATTCAGCATCAAAATCTTTACCAATACTTTCCATAGCCGCCAAACCTTTCGCCTGCATGGTGGAACGAATTTTATTAAATACCAATTGGATGCCTTCTTTTTGAACAGCGATATCATCTGAAATTCCTAATTGCTTTTCTGCACGATCACAATCGTCCAAAACATCCAATAAAGAAACAATTACATCCTTACCGGCAGTTTGAATCAAGTCCATTCTTTCCTTTGCTGTTCTGCGCTTATAATTGTCAAATTCAGCCATTAAACGAAGGTATTTATCCTTTTGTTCTGCCAATTCTGCCTTTGCTTGATCTAACTCACTCAAAGGCTCATTTTCCACTTCTGGGGCTATTTCAGGGCTATTTTCCAAAGGTGGTGTAGCTTCTGTATTGTTGATGTCTTTTTCTTCCATAATTATCTAATTGTATTCTAATGCGAGCAAATATATTGCCAAAGGGCTAAAAGAGCAAAATTGACACTATTTAGGCTAAAAATGAACAAGTTGTCAGTCAATCCCTGCCTATCTTTGTGCCATGACAAAAGTGTATTTAAATAGGAAAATTAACCAAAGAATAGCGCTGGGGCATCCTTGGATTTACAATAATGAAGTGGATCGTATTGCGGGCCCTGTGTCTCCTGGTGATATTGTGGAAGTTTATTTTTTTGATGGCCAGTTAGCAGGCCGTGGATATATTAATCCAGCCTCTCAAATTATCATTCGTTTATTAACACGTAAAAGAGAAGATATTACTGCCGCTTTTTTTCATCAAAAAATTCAGACTGCATGGGATTATAGAAAACAATTAGGCTATACCGAAAATTGTAGACTTGTTTTTGGTGAAGCCGATGGTTTGCCTGCGTTAATTATTGATAAATTCAATGACTATTTTGTTATGCAAACTTTATCCTTTGGAATTGAGGTTTGGAAAGATGCCATTTTGGATGCATTGAAAAGTATTTTTAATCCAAAAGGAATTTATGAACGCAATGATGTTCCTGTTAGAGAATTAGAAGGGCTACAACAACAAAAAGGATTTTTAACAGACCCCTTCCCTACAGAAATAATTATCAATGAAAATGATTTACAATTTTATGTAAACATAGAGAACGGCCAAAAGACCGGATATTTTTTAGACCAACAAGACAATCGCAGAGCGATTCAAAATATTGTAAAAGGTGCCGATGTTTTAGGTGCTTTTACCTATACAGGTACTTTTGAAATTCATGCTGCTCACTATGGTGCTAAGTCTGTTTTAGGAATTGATATTTCGGAAGGTGCTGTTGAACAAGCCAATAAAAATGCCGCATTAAATAAATTGGATCATATTGTTAATTTCGAGGCAATGAATGCTTTTGATGTATTGAAAAATTGGGGAAGAGAAGGGCGCAAATATGATGTAGTAATGTTAGATCCACCAGCATTTACTAAAAGCAGAAACAATATTGACAAAGCCGTTACAGGGTATAAAGAAATTAATTTACGTGGTATGCAATTAATTCGCAATGGAGGATTTTTAGTGAGTTCAAGCTGTACCAATTTAGTGAGTCCTGAATTATTTTTAGACACAATAGAAATGGCTGCAAGAGATGCGAAGAAAAGAATAAGACAAGTTACTTATCAATCTCAATCAAGCGACCACCCTATTATTTGGGGTATGGAAAACACACACTACCTAAAGTTCTTGATCGTAGAAGTTTGCGACAAATAAATTTTCAATAAAAAAGGGCCGAAAGGCCCTTTTAAAATCATAAGACAAAATCTTGTAGGATTAAATTCTTTAAATCCTAACAAGATTTGACGTTTCAGTTTAATGTATTCAACACATTTTGAATTGCTTCAAAATTTGGCAAATCACCTGGAGTTGCACAAACTTCTTCGTATCGCACTACTCCTTCTTTATCAATTACAAACGCAGAACGCTTGCTTACACCTTGCATCTCAAATGCTGGAAAAGTTTCGTACAATACATCAAATGATTTTGAAGCTACTTTATTAAAATCACTTAATAAAGGGAAATTCAATTTTTGCTCTTCTTTAAATTTACCTAAAGTAAATAAAGAATCTACAGAAATACCCAATACTTGTGCATTTGCATTATTGTAAATTCCGATATTGTCTCTAATATTACATAACTCAGCTGTACAAACACCTGTAAAGGCTAATGGGAAAAACAATACAACCACATTTTGACCTTTAAAGTCTGCTAATGAAGTTGCTTTTTTGTCTGTATCAAACAGCGTAAATGCTGGGGCTGGTTGGCCAATTAAATTGCTCATATAGGGTTTTTTATTTATTATTATTATTCAATGTTCAAATTTAAAATTGTTTACTGACCTACAACTTTTTTGGCGCAGGAATCGTTTTATTTTTTTCCCTTTTCGAAAGCGATTCAACCGAATCCATGAGTGTTTTGAACTCAACAGGATGTGCTTTTAGCTTTTCCATTTGCTTATAAAATTGAGTTCTATCAATTTTATTCAAGTCAAATATTTGTTGGTAAAATACTACATTCTTTTTGCTTGCTCTCCATGTTGAATCAGTCACCGATTTTCTTGCATATAACTCATCGGCTTTTAGTAATTGCCATACCACTGTCTGCATTTTTTCAAATGGTATTTGCTGTTCATTTTTGGCTTCATTATTACATGCAACTAACAAAACAAAAAGAATAAATATGGATAAATAGGACCTCATTCTAATTTCTCTTTATACTTGTTTAAATTAGCTACGTCAATAACTGACATGGTGCTTACTAATTGCTTTTTCATTTCCTTGTCTGCATTCTCGAATATCCCTATCAGTTCAATGGATTTTCCCTGCAGTAATATAGGAACAATCATCGTATTGGTGTTTGCCTCCTGCACTTCTTGCATCGAAATTAAAGCATTTAAAATGGTAGTACGCGCTGGCACAAATTTGGTTGACATTTGATCCAAGCCTTCTCTATAATAACTATAAATTACTTCATGCATTTTATCCATACTGCTCTTGGTTAAATTGTCAATAAGGATATATCTGTTTCTTTGTCCGTCATAAGATTTCCATCCATTTATACCAGCAGCTTCGGGTGCATTATAAACCACATTCAATGCTTTTGCAAAAAAAGGAGCTCCTGCTTTTAAAGCATAAGAATCATAGTCAAGTCCCAAAATCACATAAACATAATAAGCAAGAGTCGCAGTTAAATTGGCTTCCAATGCATCCGTACCTTGTACTTTATTTTCATTAAATTCTATAGGCTGAGAAAGCTGATATTTAAAAGTAAAATTAGGATCCTGCATATTCAATATAGGTGTTGAATAATTTGAATTATAAACAGGCCTATTAGAAACCACACTTAATTTTGCTTCAAATACACCAGGAGACAAAACAGACTCAATAGTTATATAAAAACTACAATCGATTTTCTCTTCATTACCAAATGCATCAGGGGACCATTTTCTTTGATTTAAAAAGTCTTTCAATTGGGTTTGCAATTGAACAAAGGTTTTAGGATCTACCTGATTCTCTACCTTACTACTTTGTATGGAAACTGTTGCAGCAAGCTCCTGGCTATTGGCCTTACCAAAAATTGTAATTAGTATAAAAAATAATAAATATTTACGCAACATGTTCCTTTTGTATTGGTACCCTAAAATACAAAAACGTCCTGACACCATAAAGATTTCAGGACGTTTTGATTCGTATTCTTAAAAATTAACGATAAAGATCTATCTCCTCGTTATTTCTGTAATAAATTTTATCATCGATAAATTCAGCAGTTGCTAAAATTGCTGGATTGGGCATACGCTCATATGCTTTAGAAATTTCAATTTGCTCCTTGTTCTCATGAATTTCCTCTAAACTATCTGTATGGCTAGCAAACTCTTCTAATTTAGAGTGCAACTCTTCTCTGATAGAGATATTGATTTGGTTTGCTCTCTTAGCAATTATAGAAATAGACTCATATAAATTACCAGTCTTTGCTTTCAACGCTTTTAAACTTTTTGTTTCTACAACAGCAGGTGTGTTTGCACCCATGTGTCTTCTTAGTTTACTCATTTCTTTATGTTTAAAAAATTATCAGATTGTTTTTTTAAGTTTTTTACTTCAGGAAGTAAAGGACTATCACTATATCTATCAATGAAATCATTTGATTCTTCAATAACTTTTGTGAAGCGATCCTTTTGTTTATCTGCAAAACTATTTTCAGCAAATTTGTAGTATGCTTTAACAGTTAACATTTTATATTTATCGGCACTTTTAGAATCAGGATAATTGTCAGACAATAATCCATAAGAAATAGCAGCAGCACGGTATAACCCAAGATTGTCATACAATGTAGCTGTTTTAAAATCTTTCAATTCTAATTTAGCACGACAAGCATCAATCACTTCTGTTGCTTCTTTAACTTTTGGGCTAGTAGGATGTGCATCGATAAAAGCCTGCATTGTTAAGATTGCTTTATTCGTAGTGGTTTGATCTAATTCTGCTTTTGGGGAACGCTTATAATATGTATAGGCTCTCAAATATTCTACTTCTTCTCTCTTTGGGCTATTTGGAAAATACTCAACAAATGTTTTAAATAAGTTTTCAGCATTTTCATAATCGCCATCATAGTAATATGAGTTTGCAAACTTTACATATAACTCCTCATATCTAGGTGTTCCTTTTACAAAAGGCATTACATTCTCAAAGAGCTGTTGTGCGTTTCTGTATTTCTTAGCTTGAAAGTATTTTTCTGCCATTGTAACTTTATAGTCGACATCCTTATTCTTCAAAACTTGTTGAAATTTTGAATGACAAGAAGCAAAGCTAATTAATACAAAAAGGGCTACAATTATTCTATTCATACAGGACGGCAAAATTAACTAATAATCCCCAATTTAGCTCGAAAAAGATTGCTAATCAAGGACTTCACGTTAAGAAATTACTAAAACTAACCTGAGTACCAATAATTTAGACTAAAAAAGCCCTCCCAGTTACGGGAAGGCTTTTTTTATTCAAAAGAGGTGTAAAAACTACCCTTCTTTGTTCTCGTCTAATTTAGCCTTGATTTCAGCTAAAGCGCCTAAGTCCCCTAAAGTTGATTTCTCTACTTTAGCTTGAATAGTCTTAACCGCTTTCTTAGTCTTTTCAGACTCTACTTTAGCTTCTTTCTTAGCTGCTTCTTTTTCTTCTACAATATTTTGTTCCCAAATTCTTGCATGAGAAACAACGATTCTCTTTTCATTACGATCAAACTCGATCACCATGAATTGAGCAGTTTCTTCCGCTTGAACTTGCTTACCATCTTCTTTTGCAAGGTGACGGTTAGGAGCAAAACCTTCTAAGCCATGAGGCAATTGTACGATCGCACCTTTATCGTCTTTACGAACGATAGTACCATCATGAATGGATCCAATTGCAAAAGTTTCTTCCAATTGATTCCAAGGATCTTCTTCTAATTGCTTATGACCTAATTGTAATTTTCTGTTTTCTTTGTCGATGTTTAAGATAATGATGTCGATTGACTCACCTACTTTCACATACTCAGAAGGGTGATTGAAACGCTTTAACCAGCTTAAATCGCTGATGTGAATCATTCCACCAATTCCTGATTCTAATTCAACAAATACACCATAAGGAGTGATGTTTTTCACTAAACCTTTGTGCTTGCTGTTTTCAGGGAATTTATTTTCGATTGCATTCCAAGGATCTTGTGTCATTTGTTTAATGCTCAAGCTCATCTTACGTGCATCTTTATCTAAAGTAACCACCTTCGCTTCATGCTCATCTCCTAATTTGAAGAATTCTTTAGCGTTGATTGGTGTGTTAGCCCAAGTGATTTCAGAAACGTGTACTAAACCTTCAACACCTGGTTGAATTTCTAAGAACGCACCGTAATCCTCAATGTTAACTACTTTACCTTTTACAACACTACCTTCCGCTAGGTCGCCTGGTAATACATCCCATGGGTGTGGAGTTAATTGTTTTAAACCTAAGCTAATACGTTTTTTGTCATCATCAAAGTCTAATACAACCACTTGAATCTTTTGATCCATCTTAACCACTTCACTTGGATGAGAAATTCTACCCCAAGAAATATCAGTGATGTATAATAAACCATCTAATCCACCTAAGTCCATGAATGCACCAAAGTCAGTGATGTTTTTAACAACACCTTCTAACACCTGGCCTTTCTCTAACTTACTCATGATCTCAGCACGTTGTGCTTCGATATCACTTTCAATTAATGCTTTATGTGATACAACGGCGTTCTTAATTGTTTCGTTAATCTTAACAACTTTAAACTCCATTGTTTTTCCTACGAATTGATCATAGTCTGTAACTGGCTTCACGTCAATTTGAGAACCTGGTAAGAAAGTTTCCATACCAAATACATCAACGATTAATCCACCTTTTGTTTTGCTGGTAACTAAACCAGTAACAACTTCACCAGTTTTGTGTACTTCCATAATTCTTTCCCAAGCACGGAAGATACGAGCAGACTTACGGCTTAAGTGAAGATTACCATCACGGTCTTCTTTTTCTACTACCATTACTTCTACAGTATCACCAGTTTTAACACCATTGGTGTCACGGAATTCATTCAATGATACAAGACCATCACTTTTAAAACCAATGTTTACTACAACATCTGTTTTAGTTAAAGCAACGACTAAGCCATTCATGATTTCACCGTCATTGATTTGTACGAAAGTGTTATCATACACTTTATCATACTTTACTCTTTCAGCTTCAGCATAATGACTAACATTACGTTTGTCAACGCTCCAGTCGAAATCGTCATGTGCAGTTTCAACAACTACTTCAGGTGCTTTTGTTGTCGCAGTTACATCAACAGTGTTACCACCAGCTGATTCCTGAGCTTCTGCGTTTAAGTTTTTTGAAAATAATTTCATAATAAAACCGGTGTTTTTAAACCGGACGGCAAAGGTATTACTTTAAGCCAAAAAAAGCCCAAAAATGGGCTGAAAATTACGAAAATATCAAATTATAACTCATTGATTTTCAATTGTAAATTTACTCAATAAAGTGTATGGCTATTCATTTAGGCAATGGATTGCCCAATATGCTGTGCTGCTAGCCAGCCACTAGTCCAGGCATGTTGAAAATTAAAGCCTCCAGTGATGCCATCTACATCCATCATTTCACCCGCAAAATGCAAGCCTGGAACTAGTTTGCTTTCCATTGTTTGGGCATCTATATCTTTAACATCTACCCCACCACAAGTAACAAATTCTTCTTTGAAAGTGGTTTTACCTTTTATGTCTAAAGTGTATCTCGTTAATAATTGAATGAGCGTTTGTTGATTTGCGCTTTTCAAATCGGCCCACTTTGTATTGATTGCAATACCTGCTTCTTGTAATAAAAAATGCCATAATCTTTGGGGCAATTCAAAAGGATTTTTTGAACCCATTTCTCTTTTACCAAAATCCATTCTAAAATTAATCCATTCCATTTTTAAAGTAGATTCATTAAATGATGAAGTCCAATTAATGATGATGGCTCCTTCATAATTTGCTTCAGCCATTTCTCTTGCACACCATGCAGATAACTTAATGGCTGCAGGGCCACTGACTCCCCAATGCGTAATAAGCAATGGGCCTATCTCAATATTTTTATTTCCTCTCCACTGAATACTTGCTTTGTCAACTGCCACACCCATTAGTGTGGTGATTTTTTTATCTACTGTATTGAATGTAAATAAAGAAGGAACAGGCGCAACAATGCTATGTCCAAATTGAGTAAGCCAACTTAAACGATCCGATTTTAACATGCCGCCTGTTGCTAAACAAATAGCATCTGCTTGCATGTTTTCACGACCTTGCAATTGTATTGTGAAATTATTTTTTAAGGTTGTACTACTTTTATTTTCTGCATGCAGTTTTATATCCAACACTTCATGCTGTGTTAATACCTGAATTTTATATTGATGTATTTTTCTTAAAAAACAATCAATAATAGTATCTGAACTATTCGTAGTGGGGAACATACGACCATCTTTTTCGGTATGCAATTGAACTCCGTTTTTTGCAAACCACTCAATGGTATTTTTAGTTGCAAATTGATAAAATGCTTTCTTTAAAAAGCGTGGGCCTCTAGGATATTTTTTTAAAAGCACTTCTACATCAGGGCAAGCATGCGTTACATTGCAACGTCCACCACCACTCACTTTTACCTTTGATAAAAGTTTATTCGATTTTTCTAAAATAATAATTTCCCAGTGTGGATGTAGTTCCGCAACTTGAATGGCACAAAAAAATCCAGCAGCACCACCACCTACTACAACTACTTTTTTCTTGTCCATACTATGCGTTAATAATAGGAAGTATTCAAATTGATATTTGCTTTTTCAGCAGCTTCAATGATAGAGAAGTCAGATAAAATGAATGCTTCATTTTTCTTCACACAAACATCATGCTCAAAATGCACAGAAGGTTTACCATCCTGTGTTTTCACTGTCCATCCATCATCGTCTGTGAATACTTTATGTGTTCCCATATTAATCATGGGCTCAATCGCCAACACTAAATTTTCTTTTAATTTCAATCCTGTACCACGCTTTCCATAATTAGGCACTTGAGGATCTTCATGTAAATGTTTTCCTAAACCATGCCCTACTAATTCTCTAACAACACCATAGCCATGTTTCTTTTCGGTATGCTCTTGAATTGCATATCCTATGTCTCCAATTCTATTGTTAGCAATCGCTTTTTCAATCCCTTTATATAAAGACTCTTTTGTGATTTTTACCAATTCAATAGCCGCCGCATCTGCTTCTCCTAAAATAAAAGTATACGCGTGATCACCATGCCATCCGTTTAATATTACACCAAAATCAATAGATACAATATCGCCATCTTTTAAAGGTGTTTTGTTTGGGAAACCATGCACCACAACATCATTCACGGATGCACAAATATGATGAGGGTAACCATGATAATTATAAAATGATAATGTCCCTTTATGATCCTTTGCAAATTCCATGCATAATTGATCGATATCCAATGTCGTCATACCTGGTTTTAAAACTGTAGCCACCTCCGTTAAAGTCTTACTGACAAGCATTGCTGCTTCTTTCATTAAAACAACCTGCTCCTCCGTTTTAGTGTACATCATAAATTCCCGTTTATTACTAAAAAAACAAACCTGCCTTTATGGGACAGGTTTGTAAATATATATCTTTTAAGAAAATTAAATCCCTGAATTCACAACCCCGTTTCTTCCTTGAACGCGACCAGAGCTCATTAAACCATCATATTGACGCATTAATAAGTAAGTCTCAATTTGTTGTAAGGTATCTAAAATAACACCTACCATGATTAATAATGAAGTTCCTCCAAAGAAAGTACTGAATCCTTGTGTAATTCCTAATCTTTGCGCAAAGCCTGGTAAAATACCTACCAATGCTAATAAAATGGCACCCGGTAAAGTAATTCTATCCATTACTGCTCCAATATAATCCGTAGTGGGTTGACCCGGCTTAACACCAGGAACAAAACCATTATTACGTTTTAAATCTTCAGAAATTTGCTTAGGATTAAAGATTAATGCAGTGTATAAGAAAGTAAATCCAATAACCATTACAGAGTAAATTAACATGTACCATACATTACTATGGTCGTTGAAAATACGAACTATACCTTGCGCTGAATCTAAATTTGTGAACGAAACTAAAGTAGGTAAGAACATAATTGCTTGCGCAAAAATGATGGGCATAACACCCGCACTGTTCACTTTTACTGGTAAAAATTGACGAGCACCTCCCACTTGAGCACCACCAATCACTTGCTTAGCATAAGTTACAGGGATCTTACGAACACCTTGCACTAATACAATCAAGCCCATGATGATCGTTACTAATACAGCCACCTCAATTAAGAATATTAATAAACCACCACCGCCTTTTTGGCTTTTAGAACCGAATTCTAAAATGATAGATTGTGGTAAACGACCTAAGATACCCACCATGATAATGATAGAAGTACCATTACCTAAACCTTTATCTTGGATTTTTTCACCTAACCACATTACAAACAATGTACCTGCTGTTAAAGTGATTACAGTTGATAACCAGAAATATGCTTTGTAAGATTCAATTAATGCATCACCATTCGTGCTCTTTAAATAAGCAACATAGGCACCCGCTTGAAAAGCTGTAACAATTACTGTTAAATAACGAGTCCATTGATTAATTTTATTACGACCACTTTCTCCTTCCTTTTGAATTTTTTGTAATTGAGGAACTAAGATTGTCATCAATTGCATAAAAATAGAAGCAGAGATATACGGCATAATACCTAATGCTAAGATAGATGCTTGTGAAAACGCACCACCTGCAAACATATCAAAAATACCAAGTAAGCCATTGCTCTTACCTGCTTTTTGAGCAGCCTCGATTACCAATGGATTAATACCCGGCAAAGTAATTTGCGCACCAATTCTATAAGTTAATACAAGCGCTAAGGTTACTAAGATTTTACTCTTTAGTTCATCAATAGCCCAAATATTTTTAAATGTATCTAGTAATTTTTTCATCAGAATTTAATTAATGTACAGTCGCCTTTTAATATAAAAAGACGCATTTGTAACGCGTCTCAATATACAAAAATTTATTTGATAATTTCAATGGTACCACCAGCTGCTACGATTGCATCTTGTGCTTTCTGACTAGCTTTGTTTACTCTGAAATTGATCTTTGTTTTTAATTCACCAGTTGCCAAAATCTTCACTAAGTCAGTGCGTTGGATCAAACTGTTCATGTATAAATTCTCTGGAGTAATTTCTGTGAAACCGTACTTCTCGATCAATTGGTCTAATTGACCTAAGTTGAATACTACATACTCAACACGATTGATGTTCTTAAAGCCACGCTTTGGAACACGACGTTGAATTGGCATCTGACCACCTTCGTGCGCCATTTTACTTTTGTAACCAGCACGAGACTGACCACCTTTGTTACCTTTTGTAGAAGTACCACCTTTACCAGATGCTTCTCCTCTACCAATTCTAATTGCTTTGTGTACTGAACCTGCTGCAGGTTGTAAATTGTGTAATTTCATTTGTTTGATTTTTACTTTCGGGGAATCTCCCCTCGCTTTAATTAATTAGGAAGAAAAGCAATTAAGCTACTTCTTCTACTTTTACTAAGTGAGACACTTTATCGATCATGCCTAAAATTTGTGGAGTTGCCTCTACTTCTTTTGAAGCATTCAATTTCTTCAAACCCAAAGCGATCAATGTTTGCTTTTGACGCTCAGATCTGTCGATACCGCTTTTTACTTGCGTAATTTTTATTTTTTTCATCTTGAATTATTTAACCTGTATTAACAATAGTGGTTAGACTATCCGTTAAATACTTTTGATAATTTAATGTTTCTAGTTTTAGCTACTTGAATTGGCTCACGTAATAAACCTAATGCTTTGATAGTTGCTTTCACCACGTTGTGTGGGTTAGCAGAACCTAAGCTCTTAGCTAATACGTCAGTGATACCAGCGCTCTCTAATACAGCACGCATGCTACCACCCGCAATTACACCGGCTCCGTGAGCAGCTGGCTTAATTAAAACCTTCGCAGCACCTGATTTACCTAATTGATCGTGAGGAATAGTTCCGTGCATAATTGGCACTTTCACTAAATTCTTCTTAGCATCTTCGATACCTTTTGTAATAGCTTCTTGAACTTCTTTGGCTTTACCTAAACCTTGACCAACTACGCCATTTTCATTACCTACTACTACTAAAGCTGAGAAGCTAAAAGTACGACCACCTTTTGTTGTTTTAACTACACGGTTGATTGAAACTACTTTTTCTTTTAGTTCTACATCACCTGCTGCTTTAACCTTATTTACGTTTACTTTAGACATGATTTTCTATTAGTATTTTTTTGCGAATTAAAATTGAAGTCCACCCTCTCTTGCACCTTCAGCAACTGCCTTAATTCTTCCGTGGTATAAATT
Organism: uncultured Bacteroidota bacterium; assembly: GCA_903938445.1. Lineage (GTDB taxonomy): Bacteria > Bacteroidota > Bacteroidia > Chitinophagales > Chitinophagaceae > Sediminibacterium. Next base: position 124,699 of record CAJADG010000007.1, read on the forward strand.
ACCACCTCTGTCAAACACACAAGTTGTGATATTTAAAGCGGCTGCTTTTTTTGCGATGGATTGACCAGCTAATTTAGCTTTTTCAATTTTCACCACTTTTTGAGCTGCGATGTCTTTTTCTGCAGAAGATGCTGCAGCTAATGTTAAACCATTTTCATCATCAATTAATTGACAATAAATTTCTGCGTTACTTCTGAATACAGACAAACGAGGTTTAGACGCAGTACCTTGTACTTTCTTGCGAATTCTATATCTGATCTTTTGTCTTTGAGCTAATTTACTCATAATATTTATTTTTTAGGGAGCGATGCTGCCGCTCACTTGTTTTTAATTTTATTTACCTGCTGCTTTACCTGCTTTTCTTCTTACGATCTCATCAGAGTATTTAACACCTTTACCTTTGTATGGTTCTGGTTTACGTAAGCTTCTTAATTTAGCAGCTACTGCACCGATTAATTGTTTGTCACTTCCTTCTAAGAAAATCTTAGGGTTTTGACCTTTTTCAGTAGTAGTGGCAACTTTTAATTCCTTAGGTACTTCAAAAATAATGTTGTGAGAATATCCTAAAGCTAAATCCAAAATATTACCTTGGTTTGCTGCTTTAAAACCCACACCCACTAATTCTAATTCTTTTTTATAACCTTCAGTTACACCCTTCACTAAGTTTGCAATTAAAGAACGGTATAACCCGTGCATTGCTCTGTGACGAATTTGTTCTGTTGGACGTGAAACGATTAACTCAGTTTCAGTGATTTCGATAGTAATATCGCGATCAATTTCTTGCGTTAATTCTCCTTTTGGTCCTTTTACAGTAACCACTGAATCTTTAACAGTAATGGTAACTCCTTTTGGGATACTTACTGGTTTTTTTCCGATACGTGACATAGTCGCTTTTGTTTTATTGTTCTACCTAGTTGTTTTCAGCCCCGACTAAAAGGCTTAAATGCATACTAAGCATTAAATTTATTTTTCTTTGTTGCTTACCACTCCATTAAGAGATGGCACACAATACTTCACCACCAACATTGTTGGCTTTAGCTTGCTTATCTGTTAATACACCTTTTGATGTAGATAAGATAGCGATACCTAAACCATTGCTTACTCTTTTGATTTCAGCTGGCTTAGCATATTGACGTAAACCTGGACGGCTGATACGCTCTAATGAACGGATCGCTGGTTGTTTCGTATTCGCATCATACTTTAACGCGATTTTGATTAAACCTTGTTTAGTATCGTCTTCGAATTTGTATTTTAAAATGTAACCTTGTTCGTACAAGATTTCAGTAATACGCTTCTTTAAATTAGATGCAGGGATCTCAACGATTCTATGTTGTGCCATTTGGGCGTTACGAATTCTCGTTAAGTAGTCTGCTATTGGATCTGTTACCATATTAGTATTTTAAATCAGTTCTAAATTTTGTTTTGTTTCAGTATTCAATTCTTTGATTGAACTTAAATCAATGTCGCTTGTTGGTGATGCTTTAAGCTATTACCAGCTCGCCTTTTTTACACCTGGAATCAATCCGTTCAAAGCCATATCACGGAAGATATTTCTTGATACACCAAAGTATCTCATATATCCTTTAGGACGGCCTGTTAATTGACAACGATTGTGCAAACGTACAGGTGATGCATTCTTAGGTAATTTATCTAAACCTGCATAATCTCCAGCAGCTTTTAAAGCAGCGCGCTTTTCTGCATATTGTTTTACAGTAGCTTCACGCTTTCTTTGTCTTGCTTTAACTGATTCTCTTGCCATAATGATGTATTAATTAGTTATTGTCTTTTTTGATATTCTTAAACGGCATACCCAATTCTTTCAATAATTCGTATGCTTCTTCATTAGATTGTGCTGAAGTCACAAAAGTGATATCCAATCCAGTGATTTTGTTTACTTTATCGATGTCGATTTCTGGGAAGATGATTTGTTCAGTTACTCCTAAAGTGTAGTTACCGCGACCGTCGAAAGCTTTATCGCTAACACCTTTGAAGTCACGTACACGTGGCAAAGCAACTGATACTAAACGATCCAAGAATTCAAACATTTTTTCACCTCTTAAAGTTACGCGAGCGCCAATTGGCATACCCTTACGTAATTTAAAGTTAGAAATATCTTTCTTAGATAAAGTTGGAACTGCTTTTTGACCAGTGATAGTTGTTAACTCATCGATAGCGATGTCCACTAACTTCTTGTCATTTACTGCGCCATTTACACCACGGTTGATGCAAATTTTTTCCAACTTAGGAGTTTGCATTACAGACTTGTAACCAAACTTTTTAGATAAAGCAGGTACTACTTCTTTAGTGTACTTATCTGCTAATCTTGGAGTGTATTTTACGGTACTCATTATTTAATTACCTCCCCTGATTTTTTTGAAATTCTTACTAATTTACCTGTCTCTCTCGAACGCTTCACTTTCGTTGGAGCGCTAGTTTTAGCATCCCATAACATTACATTACTAATGTTGATAGAAGCTTCTACTTTAACGATACCACCTTTTGTGTTGGATGCTGATGGTTTAGTGTGCTTAGTTGCGATGGCTACGCCTTCAACAATTACACGACCTTTTTCAACATCTACTTCTAACACTGTGCGAGGTTTTTTCAAGTCCTTGTCATCTCCAGCAATAACTACAACGCTATCGCCTTTCTTGATGCTGTATTTGGGTTTGAATCTGTTACTCATAACTTATATTTATTTTATAACACCTCAGGTGCTAATGAAACAATTTTCATGTATCCTTTATCACGCAATTCACGAGCAACTGGTCCAAAAATACGTGTACCTCTTGGCTCTTCTGAATTGTTTAATAATACTACTGCGTTGTCATCAAAACGGATATAAGATCCGTCTTTTCTACGCAATTTGTTTTTTGTACGAACGATTACCGCTTTAGATACAGTACCTTTTTTGATACCACCTGCAGGGATCGCATCTTTAACTGTTACAACAATCGTGTCACCGATTTTTGCGAAGTCTTGACCGCTATTACCTAATACTTTGATACAAAGTACTTCTTTAGCGCCGCTATTATCAGCTACATTGAGCCTACTTTCTTGCTGAATCATTTTATTTAGCTTTTAGCTTTTATTCCTTGTTCTTACGAACTTGGGTTAATACGATTTAATACCTTTTGTGGAGTAGATTATTTAGCTTTTTCAACTACTTCTACTAATCTCCAACGTTTTGTTTTACTTAATGGACGAGTCTCCATGATTTTTACAACATCCCCAATACCGCATTCTGATTTCTCATCATGAGCGTGGAATTTTGTTGTTTTTTTCACGAACTTTCCATACATCGGATGCTTTACTTTTCTTTCAACAGCTACTGTAATGGTTTTATCCATTTTGTCGCTAGTTACAACACCGATTCTTGTTTTACGTAAATTTCTTACTACCATTGTCATTATTTTTTTGTTAGCTAATTAATTTAATAATTAGATGCCTAACTCTTTTTTCTTTAATTCCGTTTTTAAACGGGCAATGTCTTTACGAAGTCCGCGAATGCTCATTGGATTCTCTAATGGAGAAATCGCATGTGCGAACTCTAGTTTCTTAAGTCTTAATTGATCCTCGTCGATGCGTGCTTTTAAATCAGTCACACTCGCTTCTTTTAAGCCTTTGTTAAAATCATATTTCTTGGTTGCCATAGCAAATACTTTTTTTGTGGTGATTACAAGTCTCTTCTTGTAACAAACTTAGTTTTGATTGGTAATTTTTGAGCAGCTAATCCCATTGCTTCTTTTGCAACTTCTGCAGTTACACCGTCGATCTCAAAAATGATACGACCTGGTTCAACTACAGCAGCCCAATATTCAGGGTTACCTTTACCTTTACCCATTCTCACCTCTGCAGGCTTATGTGTAATAATTTTATCTGGGAAAACACGAATCCAAACATTTCCTTCTCTTTTCATTGCACGAGTCATTGCTTGACGAGCTGATTCAATTTGACGGCTAGTCAACCAGATTGGATCTAATGATTTTAATGCAAAAGAACCAAATGCAATAGAAGTTCCACGCTTCGCTACTTCGCGAATACGTCCTTTCTGTTGTTTTCTATGTTTACTTCTTTTTGGCTGTAACATATATTGTTATTGTTATCTCTTAATTAATTAGTTTCTATTCTTTAATATTCGGTAGCGAATTATTTTCTTCTTGGACCACCTGGACCACGACGGTCTCCACCGCGATCGTCACGACGATCTCCACGTGGATGATCTGCTCTTTCGCCGCCTTCTTTACCGCCAACGAAGTTTGGATTTAATTCACGCTTTCCTAAAACCTCTCCTTTACAAATCCATACTTTGATACCGATTTTACCGTAAACAGTTAACGCAAATACATTTGCATAATCGATATCCATTCTGAATGTATGTAATGGAACACGGCCTTGTTTGATTTCCTCGCTACGAGCAATCTCAGCACCACCAATACGACCACCTACTTTAATTTTAATTCCTTCAGCACCCATTCTTAAGGTAGAAGCAATCGCCATTTTAATAGCACGCTTGTAATTGATACGGTTTTCGATTTGACGCGCAATTGTTTCACCAACAATTGTTGCATCTAACTCTGGACGACGGATTTCTAAGATGTTAATTTGAACATCATCGTTTCCAGTTAATTTCTTTAACTCTTCTTTGATACGATCTACTTCTCCACCACCTTTTCCGATGATGATACCTGGTTTTGATGTATGAATAGTTACGATTAATTTTCCTAAAGTACGTTCGATAACGATACGAGCGATACCGCCCTTGTTAATACGCGCGTTTAAGTAGGTACGAATTTTTTGATCTTGAATCAACTTTGTAGAGTAGTCTTTTTTGCTACCGTACCAGTTGCTTTCCCATCCGCGGATGATACCTAATCTGTTTCCTATTGGATTTGCTTTCTGACCCATAATGATGGTTTAGAATATTTAGTTTTTTGAATCTGATTTCGTGTCAACAATCATCGTTACGTGGTTGCTACGCTTTCTAACTCTGTAGCCACGTCCTTGTGGTGCTGGGCGCATACGCTTTAACGTACGACCACCATCAACAAAAACTGTTTTAACTACTAGTTTGCTATCTGCTGCGCTAGCGCCGTTGTTTTTTTGCTCCCAGTTACTGATTGCACTTTTTAACAACTTTGCTAATGGAACTGCATTGTGTTGAGGATGGAACTCCAAAATTGCCAATGCTTTTTCCACTTCCATGCCACGAATTACGTCTGCAAGCAAACGCATCTTACGAGGGCCTGTGGGATAATTGTTTAATTTAGCTACTGCTTCCATTTTTTTATTATTTAGTGTTTGTCATTACAACAAACCTTAATTTATTTACTATTTTTTGCTACCTGCGTGTCCTCTGAAGTTTCTCGTTGGAGAGAACTCACCTAATTTATGTCCTACCATGAATTCGGTAACATAAACTGGGATGAATTTATTTCCATTGTGTACTGCGAAAGTATGTCCAACAAATTCTGGAGAAATTGTACTTCTACGACTCCATGTTTTGATAACAGCTTTCTTAGATTTTCCTTCGTTCATAGCCTCTACTTTTTCTTCAAGGTTATGATCTATATAAGGACCTTTTTTAATCGAACGACCCATAGTTATGAGTTAATTTGAATGTTAATTATTTTGTCAATTTTTTACCGTCACGACGTTGAATGATCAACTTATCGCTACCCTTACCTCTTGTTCTAGTTTTTTCTCCTTTAGCATACTTACCAGTTCTGCTTCTTGGATGTCCACCAGACGCTCTACCTTCACCACCACCCATCGGGTGATCTACTGGGTTCATAGCGACACCTCTAACACGAGGACGTACACCTTTCCAACGATTTCTACCTGCTTTACCAGCTGTTTCTAAGTTATGGTCGCTATTAGAAACCACACCTACAGTAGCATAACAGTTAATCAATAATTTTCTTAATTCACCAGAAGGCATTTTCAATACAGCGTATTCAGTTTCCTTATTCGCTAATTGAGCAGATGTACCAGCACTACGTACCAATTTACCACCTTGACCAGGTTGCATTTCGATATTGTGCACTACCGTACCTAATGGAATATTCTTCATTGGTAATGAGTATCCAATTTCTGGAGCAACATTATCACCTGAAGCAACTTTAGCACCCACTTGTAAACCTTGTGGAGCAATAATGTATCTTTTCTCGCCATCAGTATATTGTACTAATGCGATGAATGCAGTTCTGTTTGGATCGTATTCAATAGAAACTACAGTAGCTTCCATATCCTTCTTATTTCTTTTGAAGTCAATGATACGATAGTGTTGTCTATGACCACCACCCATGTAACGCATTGCACGACGACCTTGGAAGTTACGTCCTGCAGTTTTCTTTTGAGGCTCTAACAAACTCTTCTCTGGTTTGTTAGTGGTGATTTCAGCGTATGCGTTCCCAATTCTCCATCGGGTTCCTGCTGTAATCGGTTTGTACTTTCTTAATGCCATTTTTGTTTCTTTTTTAACGTGAAATTTTCAGCTTCACTTGCTATTATTAAATGCTTGCGTAAAGGTCAATGGTTTCACCTTCCGCTACTGTTACTAATGCTTTCTTATATCCAGATTTTACACCAGAGATAATACCAGACTTAGTAGAACGAGTTTTATTTTTACCCGGAACAACTAAAGTGTTTACTTCTAAAACATTTACGCCGTAGAATTGCTCAATAGCTGTTTTGATTTCTAATTTGTTCGCGCGACGATTTACTTTGAAAGCATATTTTCTTAATGACTCTTGTTGAGCATTTGCTTTTTCAGTTAAAATCGGCTTGATTAATATTTCTGTTACTTTCATGATTATCTTTTTTTAAAAGAGACTACGCAGCTTCTTCTTCGTTAAAAATTTTAGCAGCACCTTCTGTGATCACTAACACATCCGCATTCATAATGTCGTAAGTGTTGATGTCAGCTAATAAAGTACTTGCTACATTAGGAATGTTACGAGTGCTCAAATAAACGTTGTCATTGTACTCCGGCAAGATGACTAAAGTCTTCTTGTTGTCTAAGTTTAATTGGCTTATGATTGAAGCTACAGCTGAAGTTTTTGGAGCATCTAATTTGATGTCTTCTAAAACTAAAATAGCTTGATCAATTGCTTTATGACTTAACGCAGAAATTTTTGCAAGATCTTTTACTTTACGGTTCAATTTGAAATCGTAAGAGTGAGGTTTTGGTCCAAAGATAGTACCACCACCTTTGTATAATGGGTTACGGATATTACCCTTACGAGCTCCACCAGTACCTTTTTGTTTGTGTAATTTTCTGCTAGCACCTTGTACTTCAGCACGAGTTTTAACTTTGTGCGTACCTGAACGGCGTGCAGCTAAATATTGCTTAACGGCTAAATAAATAACGTGGTCATTTGGAGTTGCTCCAAAGATTTCAGCAGGTAATTCAACCTGTCTGCCAGTCTTTTTGCCTTTTATATCTAATACTTCTAATTGCATGATTGTCGATTAATGTGGTGATTACTTTTGGATTAAAACAATTGAACCGTTATGACCTGGAACAGATCCACTCACTAGTACATAGTTTTTTTCTGGGAATAACTTTAATACTTTTAATCCTTTTGTTTTAACGCGATCGTTACCCATATGACCGGCCATACGCATTCCTTTGAATACTCTCGCTGGATAAGATGATCCACCGATAGAACCTGGTGCACGAGAACGGTCATGTTGACCGTGCGTAGCTTCACCAACCCCGCTAAATCCATGACGTTTAACAACACCTTGGAAACCTCTTCCCTTAGTTGTACCAACAACTTCAACAGTATCTCCTTCAGAGAACATGTCTAAGGTAAGTGTAGCGCCTAGTGTAGTTTCGATTGAATAATCGCGGAATTCTTTTACGAATTTCTTTGGAGCAGTCTGTGCTTTTGCGTAGTGATTAATTTCAGACTTTGTAGAGTGCTTTTCTTTTTTGTCGCCCAATGCTAATTGTACTGCATTGTAGCCATCTACTTCAGGAGTTTTAACCTGAGTAACAGTGCAAGGACCAGCTTCGATAATGGTGCAAGCGATTTGCTTTCCATCTTCTCCGAAGATGCTAGTCATGCCAATTTTCTTTCCAATAATACCTTTCATCTTTTTTGCGGTTTATGCCCCGCGCTTGGTTCTGAGGACATCCGATGATGATGCTACATTTTATAGTAGCTCGGATTCAATCCCTGTTTGCTGCCGACCTTTTCCTTTGTTTCTCAATTTTGAGAGGGGAAGTACCGGAAGTAAACAAACCTCGAAGGGCCTGTTTATATTTTACTTACTTCAAACCAGCGCTCCTTTCTCAACTACTGCATAATGGGTAGTGATTGGGAGATGGTAATTATAAATACTTATGCTTTGATCTCCACTTCAACACCTGATGGTAAGTCTAACTTACTTAAGGCATCTACAGTTTTAGAAGAAGAAGTATAGATGTCCAATAAACGCTTGTGCGTTGCTAATTGAAACTGCTCACGACTTTTCTTGTTAACGTGTGGTGAACGTAACACAGTAAAAATGCGTTTGTGTGTAGGCAAAGGAATAGGACCTGTTACTACTGCACCTGTACTGCGTACTGTTTTTACGATTTTCTCAGCAGACTTATCTACTAAGTTGTGATCGTAAGATTGTAATTTTATTCTAATTCTTTGAGACATAGCTTATTTTTCCAAATTATCTTGGGGTTGCAAAGGTAATGGGTTGTAAGCTAACATTCAAGAAATATTGTGTTTTTTTTAATTTTTTTTCAAAATATTTTCGACTGCTTACTTAGCTTAAAACAAAACCCCCTCCTTGTTACAGGAAGGGGTTCTTAAATTATTGAAAATCAGTCTATTGACTATTCTTCGTCTTTTACTTTTCCTTTGTTTTTAGCCATTACTTCCTCAGCAATATTGTTTGGTGCTGGAGAATAGTGACTAAATTCCATAGTTGAAGTGGCACGACCAGAGCTTAATGAACGTAATTGAGTTACATAACCGAACATTTCACTCAATGGCACTTTCGCTTTGATAACTTGTAAATTACCACGGCTATCCATACCTTCTAACATACCACGACGACGGTTTAAGTCACCTGTTACGTCACCCATGTATTGGTCAGGAGTCACTACTTCTACTTTCATAATTGGTTCTAACAAAGTAGGTTTCGCTTTTTTACCAGCAGTTCTGAAACCAGCTTTTGCACACAATTCAAATGACATCGCATCAGAATCCACATCATGGTAAGAACCATCAAATACGCGAATCTTCATGTTGTTCACTGGGAAACCAGCTAAAACACCTGTAGTCATTGCAGATTCAAAACCTTTTGTAATTGCAGGAACGAATTCTTTAGGGATAGATCCACCAAATAAATCGTTTTGGAATTGGAAGGCTTTTTTGTCTGGGTTAGCAGTTAACCACTCTTCATCAGCAGGTCCGATTGAGAATTGGATATCAGCGAATTTACCACGACCACCCGATTGCTTCTTCAACACTTCACGGTGCTCGATAGTCATACCAAATGCTTCTTTGTATGCCACCTGAGGATTACCTTGGTTGATTTCCACTTTGAACTCACGACGCATACGGTCAACGATAATTTCTAAGTGTAATTCGCCCATACCTGATAAGATTGTTTGACCAGTATCTTCGTCAGTTCTTACTCTTAAGGTTGGATCTTCCTCTACTAATTTTGCAATAGCCATACCCATTTTATCAACATCTGCTTGCGTCTTAGGCTCAACCGCAACCGAGATAACTGGTTCTGGAATAAACATATTTTCCAATACGATTAAGTGATTCTCATCACATAATGTATCTCCTGTTTTAATTTCTTTAAATCCTACTGCTGCTGCGATATCACCTGCTTCGATAAAGTCGATTGGGTTTTGTTTGTTCGCAAACATTTTCATGATACGAGAGATACGCTCGTTCTTACCACTACGTACGTTTCTTACGTAAGAACCTGCATCTAAGTGACCAGAATAACATCTAAAGAACGCTAAACGTCCTACGAAAGGATCAGTCATAATTTTGAAAGCCAATGCAGCGAATGGTTCTTTTGCATTTGGCTTACGGAAGATTTTCTCTCCAGTATCAGGATCAGTACCTTCTGTATCTTCAACATCTACTGGTGAAGGCAAGTAACGACATACTGCATCTAATGCTGTTTGTACTCCTTTGTTTTTGAAAGAAGAACCACACATCATTGGAACAATAGATAAATCGATACAAGCTTTACGAATTGCTTCATGCACTTCAGCTTCCGTAATTGTATCTGGATTCTCGAAGAATTTCTCCATTAATTTGTCGTCGTATTCTGCAACAGCTTCAATTAATTGAGCTCTCCAATAATCAACATCTTCTTTCATATCAGCAGGGATTTCAGTCTCTACATAAGTCATACCTTCTGTAGCATCATCCCAAATAATTCCTTTCATTTTAATTAAATCCACAACTCCTTTGAAAGTATCTTCAGCACCGATTGGTAATTGTAATGGAACTGCTTTCGCACCTAACATTTCTCTTACTTGGTTTACTACCATTAAGAAATCAGCACCAGCACGGTCCATTTTATTTACGAAACCAATACGAGGAACTTTATAACGATTTGCTTGACGCCATACAGTTTCAGACTGAGGCTCCACACCATCCACCGCTGAGAACAATGCAATCAAACCATCCAATACACGCATTGAACGCTCTACCTCTACAGTAAAGTCCACGTGACCTGGAGTATCAATAATATTAAAATAATAATCTTTTGTGTTAGCATCTTTCTTACCTAATGTAGTAGGAAACTGCCATTGACAACTTACAGCAGCAGAAGTAATAGTGATACCTCTTTCTTTTTCTTGCTCCATCCAGTCTGTAGTTGCAGCACCATCATGTACTTCACCAATTTTGTGAATCATACCAGTGTAACGTAAGATACGTTCAGTGGTAGTAGTTTTACCGGCATCAATGTGCGCAGCAATACCAAAGTTTCTCTGTAGTTTTAAATCCGCCATATTAGGGTTGTTTATTTTTTAATAGCTCGATAAATTGGCTGAAAATAATAGTCAATTTATCGAGGCGCAAAGTTAATGATATAAATGATTGAACAAGGTTTTCCAACAATATTTTTCCATAAACTATTCCACAAGCGTTCCAGCCTACTGTAAACCAATCAAATGGCCCTATCTGATAGGAGTTTTGGGAAATAAAAAACCCCAACTTAGTTGAGGTTTTTTTATATAAAAGAAGTAAATCTTTATTTGTTAGTTACACTTTAAAGTGAGAGAACGCTTTGTTCGCCTCAGCCATACGGTGAGTATCTTCTTTCTTTTTGAATGCACCACCTTCGCCTTTTGTAGCTGCAATGATTTCATTCGCTAATTTGTCAGCCATTGTTTTACCGTTACGCTCACGGCTAAAACGTACTAACCACTTCATGCTTAAAGAAATTTTACGATCAGCACGTACTTCAGCAGGAATTTGGAATGTAGCACCACCAATACGGCGGCTACGAACTTCAACAGCTGGAGTAACATTTGCTACCGCTTTCTTCCACATTTCATATCCATCTTCATTGGTGAACTTTGCAACTTTGTCTAATGCATCATAGAAAATATTAAATGCAGTAGTCTTTTTACCATCCAACATAATGTTGTTGATAAAACGAGTTACTTGAACATCGTTAAATTTAGGATCTGGAGCTAATGCAATCTTTTTAGGTTGGGCCTTACGCATGTCGGTCGAATATTAATTAGTTATTATCTGAAATTTGTTTGAGTTATTTCTTTGCTTTTTCTTTCTTAGTTCCGTATTTAGAACGAGACTGCTTACGGTCTTTAACACCAGCAGTATCCAAACTACCACGAACAATATGATAACGCACACCTGGTAAATCCTTAACACGACCACCACGGATTAATACGATACTGTGTTCTTGTAAGTTATGACCTTCACCTGGGATGTAGGCAATCACCTCAATCTTGTTTGTCAAACGTACCTTGGCTACTTTACGTAACGCAGAGTTAGGTTTTTTAGGTGTAGTAGTATACACTCTTGTACAAACGCCACGACGCTGAGGACATGCATCCAAAGCTCTTGATTTACTTTTTGCCCTGATGATCTCACGGCCTTTTCTAACTAATTGCTGAATAGTAGGCATTTATTATGCTATTTTGTTCAATTCGGTTTATAAAAAATTCGGACGGCAAAGGTAATGGCTGTTAACGAATTACCAAAATGTTTATTGGCTAATTTTAAAAAAATAAAGCAAATAGGTCATTTTTACCCCAAAAAATTATCAAAAAGGAGAATTAATTCTTTTTAACAATTTGATTTTCAGCTATTTAACTACAGGTGTTGCAACCAGCCATGTTTGTCAACAATATTTCCCATTCTAAGCTCATGAAGGTGATTTTTGAGCGCTGGAGCCACTTTTAGACTATCAATATCAAAATCCATCACATATTCTCCATGTGCTAATCTTGAAATATAAGAGACTACAGCAGCAGTTCCTACTCCAAAAACTTCGGTGAATAACCCTTTTTTATGAGCGTCCACAATTTCTTCAACAGACAAGAATCTTTCCTCGACTTCATATCCCATCTCTCTCAATATAGTAATAGATGAATTTCTGGTTACCCCTTTTAATACGGTTCCTTTTTCTATCGAAGGAGTTATTATTTTTCCATCCATTACAAACATTACATTCATCATTCCCACTTCCTCCACATATTTATGTTCAATCGCATCTGTCCATAAAACTTGATCATAACCTTTTGATTGTGCTATTGAAACTGGAAATAAACTACCACCATAATTACCACCATTCTTCGCAAAGCCAACGCCACCAGGTGTTGCGCGGGTATAATGTTGTTCGATTAATATTTTCATTGGAGCTGCATGATAAGGACCACTAGGACCTAAAATTATCATGAACTTATAGGTTTGAGAAGGACGCACGCCTAAAAATGGATCCATGGCAATCATGAACGGTCTTATATATAATGAGGAATCTGGTTTATTCGGAATCCATCCTCTTTCTAAATCAATTAACTGTTTCATACCATCCATAAAAATCCATTCAGGGATTGCAGGCATTTGCATACGCTCTGCTGATGTATTAAAACGAATTAAATTTTGATCAGGTCTAAAAATAACCACCTCTCCTTTGTCATTTTTAAAAGCTTTGATACCTTCAAAAATAGTTTGACCATAATGTAATGTTGCACATGAAGGATCCACTTGAAAAGGGGCATAGGGTTTAATTTCAACGTTCTTCCATTCTCCATTTTCATAGTCAGCTACTAACATATGGTCTGTGAAATTTTTTCCAAAAGCAATTTCATCCATATTAAAATTTGGAAGCTTTGGATTTGGATTTTTAGTAACTGGAATGGAATGCGTTGACATACACTTGCTTTTAAATAATCGACAATTAAATTTTGAAACACAAAAATAAGAAATAATTAAAAACTTACAACTGTTATTTTTTCAATCAGTGCAATTGAGTTAATTTTCCACCCGTGCAAGATCAAAATAATATATTACCAGCTGCTGTTTTAGTTACTTTATTCAAAGATACTTTGGTATTGCCTGAAAAGGAAATAAAGTCAGTAGAAAATGAAGAAAAAGCAATTATAACAGCGATAGGTAAAGAAGCAATAGCAACCACTCCTACCAATGAAGTGGTGAACGAATTAAAATCATCAACACCTGTCCCCATTAAATATTTAGGTGATCACTTAAAGAAAATAATTGTGCTAGTGAATGATAACAATGCAGTTCATTTAAATGAAACAGATCTTGGATTGTTATCCTCTATTTTAAATGCATGTAAATTAACCCTTGCGGATATTGCATTGATCAATATTGCTCAACAACCTTTAGCATTGCATGAAATGCTAATTACCCTACCCTCTCTATTTGTAATTAGTTTTGATATTACTAGTGCGCAATTAAAAATCAAATTACCGACCACACTATACAAACCTATTGTATTAGGTGAGACACAAATTTTATTTAGCAATAGCTTGCAAAGCATGCAAGGCGCTGAACAAAACGCGAAACTAGAGAAATCGAAATTATGGAATGCGCTTAAATTATTGTTTAAATTATAATGATACAATAACAAGATGTATACTTTAATATTTGCTACCAATAATCAACATAAGGTTCAAGAAATTCAATCCTTAGTAGGAAGTGATTTTAAGATCATTCCACTAAAAGAAGCAGGCATTGATATTGAAATTCCTGAACCCCACGATACATTACAAGAAAATGCTGCTGAAAAAGCAAACACCATTTTTAATATTACTAAACAAAATTGTTTTAGTGAGGATACTGGATTAGAAATTGAAGGATTGCATGGAGCACCTGGTGTTAAAAGTGCAAGATATGCAGGAGAGGGTCGTGATTTTCAAGCGAATATTGATAAAGTACTTTTGAATCTTAATGGTGTTCATAATCGTGCTGCTCAATTTAGAACCGTCATTTGTTTACTTTGGAAAGATGCTACAAAAGGTATACAAACCTATTATTTTGAAGGCATTTGTAAAGGCAAAATAACTGCTGAGATGCATGGTGAAAAAGGATTCGGGTACGATCCAATATTTATTCCAGACGGCGCTGATAAAAGTTTTGCGGAGATGACCATGGACGAAAAAAATACTTTTAGCCACAGACAAAAAGCAGTTACCCAACTTTTTGAGTTTTTAAGGACTCAGTAATCAAATCTAGTTATTGAATGATTGGCGTAGCCGCATTCCAAATATTCCAACTTTCTTCGGCTTGTATATGCAACATCTCTAACCCATTTTGAATAGTAGCTCCCTGAGCAGCGCCTTTTTGAAGAAACAAGGTTTCACTTGGATTATAAATCAAATCAAATAAATGATGTTTTGAAGAAATTGCTTCATATGGAATATCTGGTGCATCATTAACATTCGGATACATTCCCAATGGACTTGTATTAATAATAAGTGTATGTGCTGTAATTATTTCAGGAGTGAGTTCACTGTACGATACTAAAGAAAAATTACTTTTTTCTGTTGTAGATTTTGAACGACTCACTAACTTATATTGAATTTTCAAATTCCTCATTACCCACTCTACCGCAGCAGCAGCACCACCAGTACCTAGTATTAATGCATTTGTATGATGTGGTTTTAAAAACGGCTGTAAAGACTTTTGAAAGCCAATGACATCAGTGTTATAACCATACAGTGTTCCGTTGAATTTTCTGATACAATTGCATGCATTTATTTCAGTAACTACCGAAGAGGGTTGTTGTAAAAAAGGAATGACTTCTTTTTTATAAGGTATGGTTACATTCAACCCAATGAGCGCCGTATCTTGCTCCCATAATTTTTCAAACGCATCTATAGAAGGAATTGGATAATTATCATACCGCGCATCCGTTATTTGTAGCTGTTGAAATTTATCTGCAAAATACCCTTTTGAAAAGGAATGAGATAATGGGTATCCTATTAAACCAAATTTTCGCAAGATTATTTATTTAAATATAAATTAAATGTGTCACCTCTCAATCCAATTCTCATCGCTTCCAATGGAATGACTTCTGTAGGTGCAATATTCCCAAGGTTAACATTACATCCTATAAGTTCTAAGAAATATAATTGTTGTGCTTTTTGAGGTGCTTCCCATAATATTTTTTCAGCTGGAATTTTAGTGAGTATTTCCTGCACCAATCCTTCTCTTACTTCACCGCTTCCTCTATAAATTCCAACATTTCCAGCCTCGCGAGCTTCTGCAATAACATATTCCGAACCTGCACTTAATTCGGCAGACATTAATTCAATCCATTTATACGGAGGAATGATATGAGCAGCATCTTTACTACCCACTTCACTAATTACTTTTGAAATTTTAGCAATTTTTTCTATATAACCACATTTTTCAGCATGTGGAATTTCAATAGAACCATCGCTTACTTCAATTAAATCAATTTTATAATCCTTACACATTGCGATATAATCTTCAAATTGATTTCTTATAACAAATGCTTCAAATAAAGTACCTCCAAAATAAACAGGAATTCCATGAGATTGATATAATTCAATTTTTGCACGCAAATTTGGTGTCACTGCAGATGTTCCAAAACCTAATTTAACAACATCAGTATGAGGTGCTGAAATACTTAGAAAATTTTCAGCTTCCGCAAAACTCAACCCTTTATCCATAACCATCGTTAAACCATGATTACGGGGCTTTGCAGTTCGTTCCGGTATTTGATTTAAATTAAAATTGATCATAAATATTCACTTATATACTACAAAGATAAATTAAATAAATCAAGATAACTTACCCTTCTTATATTGTGCAATAAGTTCAGCAACTTTAGGATCCTGTACCATTTCAGGATAAAACTTTATTAGCTTATTTACTAATTTTGAGGATTTAGACAATGCCATTTCTAATTGCAAAATACCTTCGTTGGTTTTACCCATCATGTATAAAATGGCGCTTCTATAAAAAATAAAAATGGTCTTTCCTTGTGTTGACATGTAAGCAATTTCTGTTTGCTCTAATGCTGCATCCAATTGGTTATTGGCAACTAAACATTTTACTAGATATTCCCAACCCGCTATTTGCTTTGGCTTATTTTTAACCACTGTGCCAAAACAAATTGCTGCTTCTTTATATAATTTCAAATTCACATAACACTCTCCAAGTAAAATATGATATTCATTGATATGTTTGTGAATGCGCATAGCATGCTCCAACTGCTTAATAGCTTGCTCCCATTGACCCTGCTGCATATAAGTTGCAGCTATTTTTTGAAAAAGTCTGCTATCATCTGGATTTAAATGAACTGCTTTTTTATAATGAAATCTTGCTTGCGCATAATTTTTCATTCTATGATAACAGTGTCCGATGGCTTCATAAATAACATCTTCGGGACGAGACAACTCTAATACTTTTTCTAATGCTTCAATGGCTTCTCTATATTTTCTGATACGCAAATAAGCGTCCCCCATATTACGGTAAGCATAATCAAATTTTTCATCAATTACAATTGCATATTGATATGCATCAATCGCTTTTTCATGCAATTTTAATCCCTGATAGGCAGCTGCTAAATTAAACCAAGCCAATGCATTATAAGGTTGTTCATCAATGATACGTTGATGCAGCTTGATGCTTTCTTCGTTTCTTCCTGTAAAGTCAGTCCAAAAACAAATTTTATACAAAGCTTCTTCATTCATTGGATCATCTTCGAGTACCAATTGTAAACAATCAAACACTTTATCAAAAGCTTCATGATCATCATAAACATCTGCTAGTTCAAATAAAACTTCTGTTCTTTCAGCACCTTCAAATAAATGCAATGCTTCTTGTAATAAACGAATGGCTTTTTCAGGCTGATCCAATGCTAAATAGGCGTCTGTTTTTAAGATAAACAAGTTCATATCCTTATGATCATACAAAGTTGCTGTGTTCAACAACTTCAAAGCATCTTTATATTTTCTAGTAGCTAATAAAAGGTCTGCTTTCTTTATCATGAGCAAAGCAGAGAAAGGATATTGCTCAAGGGCTAAATCTGCTGCCTGAATCGCTTCTCCAATTTCATCTTTTTCGTCTAAATGCTCAATAATACGCTCAAAATCGTCTTCCTCAATATATGCATTAGCTCGCCCATGCTTCAAATTATGGTATTTAAGCATTAATTCCTGAATATCTCCCCCATCTTCTTCCTTATGTTTATCGAACATTTTGAATGAATTTAGATTGATAGTAAAATATTGATTATCAGCCCCTTAGCAATTAACAGCTAACTCTGACCTAATAAATATACAATGGCATTGTAAAATCGCCATATTTTATTGTGCACAAATGAGCCAAACTTTGGTTAAAATTATTTTTTATAAAACAATCTTTAATAATTAACTTCGTCTCAATCATGCCTAGTATAAAAAACATATTTGTTGTTACTTTATCAACTTTTCTGCTATTGTCTGCAGCAAAGTCAAATGCAAGTATTGTTGTTACTAGTACTATGGAATCTAAAAAAATAAGTGATAAATATTCTTTAAAGAATTTAAGTTCACTTTCTCACCGAACTGTCACTTTTGCTACTTTAAAAGCTAGCTTAGATTTCAAAGGATTTGCGAATACAAACAGTATGTATAATTCAAGTACTGCTGCATATTTACAATATAATAAGGGAAATGTATCTTATGTTATTCCTTATAATTACAAAGTGATATTGCCTAAATTCAAGGCACCTACTCCAAACAATTAATTGTTTCGTATTAAATTAAGTTAATCAATGCTTTGATAAAGCGCTGTATTGATATTAAATTGACTTAATGAAATTGGACTCAGATCGATTTTGTTTGCCTTGTATTGAATTGGGTTTCCTGTTACAGGAATAATCGTATAAGCTAATACCAATCCTGCAATCTCTTTAAAAGCCAGCTCATAAATATTTACAGTTGCGGCTATTTCAGTCGTATACCATACTTGATAAACGATACCATCGCTCCATTTTAATTCAATATTTTTACAATTATACCCAACGATTTTCATTGTAGAATCGGGCATTGTTTCTTTCATTGAAATTAAGTCTGGTTGATTCTGCGGTGGAAAATTTATTACTTGTAAAAAATGGCTTGTGCCAATATCTTTTGTAATTGTAGCAGTAGATTGTTGGATATTAAAGTATAAGGATTGATTTAATTGTGCAGTTTGCAAAATAGTTTTACATTGATCCCCTTTTATAAATACAATTTTTGACCCTATAGTATCACTATTTACTGTATTGATTATAGAAAATTCAATTGCACATTCACCCACAATTTTTGTTTGTGCTTGAATGGAATTAAATGAATACAATAAAAATGCTAAAAGCAACAAGGGGGAGCGCTGCACAATTATTTTTTATGTTTATCCTTAAGATCTTGTACTTTTTTCTGAGCTTCCATCATCTGCTCATACTTTGACTGCCAATTACTTTTTTTCTTTGGAGTTTTTCTTTTAACATCAATTTCTGCTAAAATTTTATCATGATTAATGATGAATTTTTGAATTACTAATTGCAAAATTAATGTAACGATATTCGAAACGGTATAGTACCAAGTTAAAGCTGATGGTAATCTGTTAAATATAAATAATAACATTACAGGGAATATATACGGCATATATTTCAATGCTGGATTATCCTGAGTGGGTGTCATTGACATATTATAAACAGAAATTAATACACTTGTTATAACTGCAGTTAAGGTAAACAAACTAATATGATCCCCAAATCCCATTGGAACATTAAAAGGTAGTTTGGCAATAACATCATAGCTAGACAAATCCTGACTCCACAAGAAAGATTGCCCTCTTAATGAAATATTCGAATTAAAGAAACTATATAATGCAAAGAAGATAGGAATTTGCAATAAGGCTGGAATACAACCTCCTAATGGGTTTACGCCAGCTTCACGAAACAATTTCATTTGCTCCATAGCAAATCCTTGTTGATCATCTCCTAATTTTTTCTTGATTTCGTCTAATTCAGGTTTCAACACCTTCATTTTAGCACTACTTAAATAACTTGAATAAGTTAACGGAGAAGTTACTAAACGAATGAAGATAGTTAACAACAAAACTACCCACCCATAGTTACTTACAAATCCAGCAAAGAAATCAAAAACTGGCATAATGATAAACTTATTAATAGGACGTACAAAAGAATATAAGTCTCTACCTAAGTTCACTATCTTTTCCATTTCAGGAGCTTGTGCTTTTAAAACCTGAAAATCATTTGGTCCATAATACAATGATAAAGGAATATTTACTACTGCACCATTTACTTTATTTTGCAATTGCGCTTGCATAGAAGCCAAACCAGTACTTGAGTCAGTCTTTCTTGACCAATCTAATTTACCAGCATTAAAGCCATCTTTTGCGATAAGGGTTGTGCTGAAAAACTGTTGTACCAAACCCACCCATTGAACTGGCTTTTCAAAAGCCTTTACATTTTTACTAGAAATATAATCAAACTCATTGCCCTCTGAAAAACAAACATTGGATACTTGACGCTCATATTGGGTGGCACGTTCTTGTTGATAGGAATGTACATCCCATAATAAATTAATTTGGCCATTGGTTAATAACTGATCTGCACCATCTAATTGCACATTCCACTCAACATTGTATTTGTTAGGTGCAATGGTAAACTGATGACGAATTGTTTTGCCGGATGGAGTTATCCATGCATATTCAATTTTCTGAACACCATCGCTGGATGGTAAAACATTTACAACTGGAAATAAGATTTGATTAATTTGAGCAGTTTGATTGTTGCCCATATTAACAGTATAACTTAAGGAGCTACTATCTCCTAACTTCACCAATTCTTTTCTTGAATTCTTATACTTTTTTAATGTAACCGCAACTACTTGTCCTCCCTTATTGCTAAAATCAACTTTAATTAAATTATTCTCTAAACTAGTGATTTGTTCTTTAACTGTATCTACAGAAGCAAGTGCACTTGAACTAGAATCAGCTTTGATTGGATTTTTTAAAGCGGCAGCTTTTTCAGCTAAAGATTTAACCATTTCAGTTGAATCTTTAATATGCTTATTGTAAGCTTGCAACTCGGCTTGTTGCTTATTGTTATACCAAAAAAAGGTAATGAATAAACCTGCTAATAAAATA
>CAJADG010000008.1 GCA_903938445.1 uncultured Bacteroidota bacterium
AAACATCAATTTAATCCTACACAACAATTGGTTTATGTGGGGGTTGGTTCAACAGTTATTAATAATGTAAACTTCAAAGATATTTCTTCCTTTACTTTTAATGGATTGGCTGCTTATGATAGTAGAGGCGTTTTTCCAACTACATCAGACGCTGCTATTAGAGGAGACATAAAAGAAAATGAATCTTACAATGCCTATACTGTGGGCAATCAAAAATATCAAAAGGGACAATATTGGGCATTTAAAAATACAAATGGTGGTATTGATAGTTTACGAAGGTATGCTGTGATTCCGGTTCCGGGTGCTTATGTAAATATTGACAATCAACCCGCTATTGATGCCAATAATGTTCCTGTAATGACAGATCTTAATGGACGTTTTTCAATCCAAGTGCCGATTGGTCAACATGCGATTACATTGGTTAAAAGTGGACATACATTTTTATATGATGGAAGATTCCCTGCCAACACGAGTTCAGTAGTTAATGGACAGACTGTGATTACAAATACATATCAGGATTTTTATCAGGATCAAATTGAGCCAGTAACATTTATAGATACCACCAAGATTACTGTAATAGGTAGAGTGGTAGGAGGAAGTGTGCAAGCTGGACAAACTATTGGTTTTGGAGATTCAGGTAAAAAGACTTACAATTATGTTGATGCCGCAGGTGTAAATAAATCAATAGTATATACCTCTATTAATAATATTGGTGCTGCAAAATTAACACTAGGATATACCCCAGTTGGTTCAAGTACTGTTACACCAGAATATAAAACAAGCTTTCAAACGAATGCCGAAACGGGCGAGTTTAGAGTTAAATTATTGCCACTATCTTATTCTCTTTCACAAAATGATTTAACATTTATAAGTGGACAAAACCCAGGCAATAGACCATTGTTGGATCAAGATAAAACCATCAATTTTACTGCAATAAGTCCAATGCAAACACCCTCATTTACGCAGGGAAGTACAACAATTAAGGGGACACCATATCAAGAAGTTCTTAAGTATACTTATTTTGCAAATCCTTCTTTTAACGTATTGAGTCAAAGTTCGGATGCGCAAATCGTCGCTGATGGAAATACCTATTCTATAGCAAGTGATCAGACAACTCCTATTTATTCACAGTTTGGTAACTATCAAATTAATATTCAAGCCCAAGAAACGTATAGCAATTACGATCAAAGTATTACTAATCCAGTTATTTCAACGGTACCGGTTTCTGGAGGGCAATTAATTGCTACTAATAATTTAGCACTTGCTAATTCTGATTCTGTTCAGGTATCTACAACTGATTCAAGTGTTTTAGTATATTCATTTAGAGGAGGTATTCCAAATACAGATCCTGGTAGTGATTATAAAAGAACTATTAATTTATTATATAGATTAAATGGTGTTGATTATCCAATTACCAATTATAAAACAGAAGGTATTTTATTAGGAGGTGTATCTGATGGCACTCAAACTTTTGTAACGGCTGGGCCGCAAATTCCAGAAATTATTTTGAGAGATCCTCCAGGATCAAATAGTTCTGCAACCATCGATAAAGGATCTTCCTTTACTTTTTCAAAAGAAAGTTCATATAGTGTAAATAATGGTCTTGAAACAAGTGCGACCATACATTCTGGCTTTGAATTAAGTATTGGTGGTTCAATCACTGGACCCATAGTTAAAACAGATGTTGTAGCTGATTATACATCAGGTGTATCTATGTCTCAATCTGCAAGTAATGGTATAAGTGTGGAGAATACCTATTCATTTAATCAATCCATTTCTACTAGCGACGATCCATCTTGGGATGGTAGTGATGCAGATTTGTATATTGGGTATTCTGCAAATCAGTATTATGGAACCTATAATAATTTAACCTCTTCGGCTACTCCAAATGGCGCCTTGCCTATTAAAGTCATTCCTAATGCAGGAAGTACTACTAATTATGTGTATCCAAAAATGAATAAAGCAATTTATTTTAATGAGGCACCGCAAAAAACATTTTTCATTTACTCACAAAGAAGCATTTTAAATGATATAATACCTAAATATCAAAATATTATCAATCAAATTGATAGTGGTATTATACAACAAAATACCGGTGGAGTATTGTCAAGAAATTTTTATATAAATTCAATTAATCTCTGGAGAAAAGTTATTTTAAATAATGAGCTTTCAAAATACAATGCATTTAATGATAGAGATAAATTAAAAGCTTCTTTAAATACGATTGTTAATGGATTAAAAAATCCAATAACAAATACTTATTCTGCAAGTGCAAAAAGTTTAATAAATGCTTTAAATGCAACTTTTTTTCAGAATATTTCATTTGATGCTGGGGTAGGGCAAATTACGAAGTCATATGAAGTGGAAAGAGTGAGTGCAAGTTCACTTTCATATGATATTGAAATTGATGCTTCGGTAGCTGCAAATTTAGGGACTACGCTTAATGAGACGGGATTTGAAATATCAACTACCACCAATATTGGTAGTGGTTATAGTAGTTCAAGTCAAAATCAAAATAGTAATACTGCAAATGTAAGTTATACTTTAAAGGCTAGTAATGCTGGTAACTTATTAAGTGTTGATGTGATTAATCCTTTTGACGGAAACGGTCCAATATTTATTACAAAAGGAGGACAAACTTCATGTCCTTACGAGGGAGCTGAATTAACACATTTTTATAATCCTCAGCATCCAAATGTAACGGATCCAAAATCTACTATAGTGGATTTAAGTGATAGTGATAGAATTCCATTATCATTGGCTACTGTACCTTTAGAAAAGCCTGAAATCACTGTTGTTTCTTCGAATATTTCTGGTGTCTATGATGGTCGTAATGCGGAGTTCATTTTAAAGTTACGTAACACTAGTACAATTAATGCAGATGCTACCTTTTTGTTAACGGTGGATCAAACAACTAATCCGGATAATGCACTCTTTAATATTGATCCGAATGGTACGATTATAAATATACCAGCTGGCCAAACTGTTACTTACACCATGACACTAAAAAAAGTGAAACAGGATCAGTTTAATTATAATAATATAAAAGTGTCACTGCAATCACTTTGCGATGGTAATGCAACAAGCTCAGTTTTAGTTTCAGCAAGTTTTGTGCCGGCATGTTCTCCAGTAAATGTTACGGTACCCTCTAATAATTGGTTACTTAACCGTAACACGGCTTATGATGGAAGCAACACAAAGCCTTTAAATATTACTTTATCAGGTTACAATACTAGCTTTACAAGTTTCCAGAAAATAAATTTAGAGTATCGATTACAAGGGACTCCCAATTGGACGGGTTTAAAAACTTATTATAAAAATGCTGCAGATACGTCTACTGCTATTCAAGGGGGTGATAATAATGTAGCATTGATTAATGGCAATCAATTAAATTATCAATGGGATATTGCAGGATTAGGTCTTAGCAATGGATCTTATGAATTACGCGCAAGAACTACTTGTTATAATAGTACTGCATTTGAATCGCCCATAATTGTTGGAATGGTTAGTTTAGATGCACCAGTTGTATTTGGAACACCTACGCCCAAAAATGGTATTTTAGGAATTGGGGATGACATTACTGTTCGATTTAACAAACCTATCAAAACAAATGGTACGGTTACTAAGTTTGAATTTTTAGTTCAACAAAATCAATTGCCAGTTAGTCATCAAGTTTCTCTTGCATTTAATGGCATAACTAATACTGCAACAATTAACAAACCCTATATCACCACAGGGGATTTAAGTATAGAATTTTGGATGAAAAATGCAAGTCCAAGTGGAACATCTACATTATTAAGTCAATCAGGAGGTCTAAAAATAGAGTTAATTGACAATGTTTTAAAATATACCCTTGGTGGGCAAAGTATCAGTGCTACTATTTTAAAGGATGGTAATTATAATCATTATACGCTTTCGTATAATTCAACCATACCAAAATTAAGTATCATTGAGAATGATAAGGAGCTGTCTTCTACAACAAGTCCTAATCCAATTACGGTTCTCAATTTTACCAACGCTAATCCAATTATTATTGGTGGTAGCAGCTTTAAAGGTAATATTCATGACTTAAGATTCTGGAGTAAACCAATCACTAGAGATCAGTCTGTTGCAAATATGAATCTTTCTTTAACTGGAAGTGAAAGTGGAATTTTAGGATTGTGGCCAATGAATGAAGGAAATGGAAGCACAGCAAAAGATGTAGCTAGGTTCAAAAGTTTAGATATTGCCAATGCTAATTGGGATATTTTTCCAAAAGGAACTGCTTATGATTTTTCAGGCACCAATTATTTAACTACCAACAGCAATACTTTTTCTAAGGTAATTATTTCGAAAGAAATGGATGCTACTGTTACTTTTTGGATGAAAACAGCTCAGTCTAATGCAACTATTATTTCAAATGGAAAAGGTGATAGTACTGATGTTGTTGAAAGTAATCAATTTAGAAATAAATGGGCATTTAATACCAATGCAAACGGAGGGCTTGAATTGGCTGCTGAAGGAAAGGTATATTCTTTTGGAAGTATAAGAGTAAATGATAATAGCTGGCATCATGTTGCTGTAAGTTTAACAAGAAATGGCGGGTTGCAATTATATATTGATGGAAACCAAATGGGTTCATTTGCGACAACAAATATTGGTGGCTTAGCGTCTACTAGTTTATTTATTGGAGCAAGAGGTCAAATAAGTGGAACCACCAATGTTGATAGATACTTTATAGGACAAGTAGATGAATTGTGTATTTGGAATATGGCACGTACTGCTGACCAAATAAAAACTGATATGTACTATGAGCAAAATTATACTGCTAATGGATTATTATTTTATTCGAATTTCAATAAACCTGCAGTAGCAAATTCCAATGGGCCTAAATATTATTATCCTCAGGATGCCT
Organism: uncultured Bacteroidota bacterium; assembly: GCA_903938445.1. GTDB lineage: Bacteria > Bacteroidota > Bacteroidia > Chitinophagales > Chitinophagaceae > Sediminibacterium. The sequence continues at coordinate 4,895 of CAJADG010000008.1, forward strand.
TTACACAAGTGAGTGATTATATGCAATTAAATACAATTGCAATAATACAAACAGGTTTAGTTGTGAATTTAGATCCAGCTCAAACAAGTAGTTATCCTGGTTCTGGTAATTTGTGGACAAATATTGGAACTGGTGGGGCAACTTATAACGCCACGCTACAAAATGCTCCAACATTTACAAATACAAATGGCGGTAATTTTACATTTAATGGAACAAACCAAGGATCTCAAGTTCCTAGGGGTGTAATAATGGATGATTTCACACTAAGTACTTGGTTTAAAACTTCATCCTATGCAGGAAATTTAGGTTCATGGTGGGGAGGTATGGGTTTATTAGATGCTGATTGGCCTGGTAATGCAAATGATTTTGGTTTATCTATAGCACAAGGGAAATTAATGTTTGGAACAGGAAATCCAACGGCTAATATTACCTCACCAACCACATACAATGATAATAATTGGCATAATGTAATATGTACAAGAACAAAATCAACTGGTGCACTCGTTATGTATGTTGATGGTATACAAGTTGCTTCAGGAACAGGAAATACAAACACGTTAAATAGCCCCGGACAAATATTTATTGGTAATTGGAATAATGATCGCTTTTTACAAGGTAGTATGTCTGCAGTACATATGTATTCAAATGCATTAAGTGCAACGCAGGCTAAAAATAACTATGATGCACTTAGTGCAAGATTTAGTGGACAGTCATCTAATACTGGAGCTACTACTCCTAGTTTTACTGATTTCACTCCATCAATTAAGCCGTATCGTTCAATCGAATCTATAGTTGTAAATCCAGTTATTAATAATGATCAAATTGTATTGGTACCTGCAATCGCTAATTGGGCAAGTATCGAGGGGAAAGTAGCTTATATAACGGTTTCAAATTTAAATGATATGTATGATAATCGTCAGGTTTCACCAATAACTTGGAGTGCATACATTAATAAGAATCCAATTAAAATGTTTGTGGAAGGTCAAGGCGATGTTGCCAATCTGGTTAAGACAACTGATTCCAGTTTAACTTTCCAAATTACTATTGTAAACCAAGGTGGTTTGCCTCAGCCATACTCATTTAATGTTCCAAGTTGGTTATCATTATCTTCAACAACGGGAACGATCGATGCAAATAAATCTACCACTATTTTAGCCACAGTAGATATGAATTTGGCACCTGGCATTTATAATAATATTATATCCTTGACAACTAATTATGGCATTGATAAAAAACTGCCTTTAAACCTGCGCGTATTAGTTAAAGAACCTGTATTAAATTTTAATCCAGCAAATTATACGCAGTCAATGAATATTGTTGGTAAAATAAAAGTGAATGGTTTATATGAAACAGATGTTTACGATAAAGTATATGCTGTAGGTCCTGGCGGAAGTGGATTAGAGATGAGAGGTAAAGTAGGACTTACCTACGATAAACAACTTGATTTATACAATGTTTTCTTGACTGTATATAGTAATGTAGTGAGTGGAGAAAATATCAATTTCTTTATTTGGGATGCATCACAAGGTAATTTCTTAGAAGCAACATTAGATAGTGCTTTAAGTGTGCCATTTATAGCGGATAAAGTAATTGGAAATTATACTTCACCTTCTATTTTTGAAAACACCAATGTTGCAGGACAGGTTGTTAATTTAAACCAAGGTTGGACATGGGTATCATTCAATGTAAATGACCCAAGGTTTAGTAGTTTAAATAATTTAACTGCTGGAGCAAACCTAAGTACATCGGATTTAATCCAATCCAATGCCCCTGCTTTATTTGATTCTTATCAATACTATGCACCAGGTTCGGCAAGTAATGGTTGGTCTGGTGGTGTCAGTTCAAATGGAGGAATTAGTACGTCAAAAATGTATAAGTTTAAATTAGCAAATGCAAATCAACTTAAATTAAAAGGTATTCCTGTAGATTTAAATACTTGGTCATTTAATTTACAAACAGGTTGGAACTGGTTACCATTTGTAGCCAATAAAAACATTGCAATAGGGGATGCATTAGCCAATTTAAATCCTTCAGAGGGAGATATAATAAAGTCACAAAATTTATTCTCCATCTATAGTAGTGTTGCACATACATGGAAAGGTTCATTAACTTATTTAAATCAGTCAGAGGGTTATATGATCAACGTTGCAAAAGCACAAACATTAACATATCCTACGTATTTAAATAGGGTGAATGCAACTCCACCATATATTCAAGCGATAGGTCAGGAACAAATTAAGGTAAATGGCGGAAATATTGCAAGCAATAACGTTGTTATGAATGATGTCATTAAGGCAACTCCATTGATAACAGCTGATTATTCTAAGTATGCATTTAATATGAATGCGGTAGTTAAACTGCCAGAAGGATATGACGAACTATATTTATATAATGATGCAGGTGAATTAAGAGGAAATAGCAAAACAATAAATGTGGATGGGCAACCTTTAGCATTTATTACCATCTATGGAAATAAGCCTGAACAGCTTACTGCACATATAGGTTCAAATAGTATCGTGCAGCCAACCACCAAAACTTTTAATTTTTCAACAGATGCAGTGCTTGGCACTATCGCAAGCCCTATTTTGATTGAATTGCCAAAGCAAGAAATTAGTATTTATCCAAATCCATTCCATGAGGAATTAAAGTTGGCTATTAATAGTAAAGAAAAGGGAACTGCCAAGGTTATCATATACAGTTTGGTTACAAGTCAAACTTATTATTCACATGAATTCAGCATGAATCTTGGTATGAATGTCTTTAGACTCTTACCAAATGTTCCAACTGGAGCTTATGTGATAAAAGTACAAATAGGAGACGATGTGATTTTAAATAAAATTATTAAAGATTAATAATTATTAAAATGAAAAAAATAATATTACTTTTTAGTTTTTTATTGATAGTTGTATCTACTTTGCAAGCACAGATTCCTGACTGGAAAGTGATTGAACCTAACTATCAGTATACTATGACAATTGTATCCAAGTTAAATATGGACGGGGTTCAATTAACAAGTAGCAATGATATGGTTGCAGCATTTGTAGGCACTACCTGTAGGGGCGTTAGTAAAATGACATATGTAGCTAGTGTAAATACTTATTATGCTTATTTAACTGTATTTTCCAATACACCTGGCGAAGCCATTACTTTTTATATATACAATAGTAAAAATAATAAAGTGGTAAAAGTTACAAAAACAATCAATTTTGTAGCTTATCAAAATATTGGAAATTTATTTCAATCATTTAGTATTGCTGAGCCTGCACTCAATGACAAGGCCGATGTTTTAACTTTTGATTTTTTGAATATTAAAACGCTATTTTCATCTATTAATCAGGGATCAATTAAATTAAATATTTCGGAAAGTTATGCTTTGAATAATTTGACCCCAGTTTTCACATTAAGTAAAGGCGCCATCTTGTTAAAAAATAGAATCCCTCAAACTTCAGGAAATACTGCAATCAATTTTTTAGCACCTGTTAATTTTGAAGTTTTATCTGAAGATGAATCTACATTAAATGTATTTACTGTAAATGTTACGCAAGTAATAGACCCACCATTGTTTTATAAAAAAGATGCAGTATGTGCGGCCTTAGGTGCAATAAGGGTTGTATCAAAAAGGGAGGGTACACTGGCACAGTTATCTTATAATGGAAAGCAAATAGATAGTAAGCCTGTCACAAATGGAGAAGTTGTTTTTTCTGGATTATTAAGCGGCACTTATCTTGCTAGCATTGGTAATGATGTTAAATCCATTACCATTAATCTTAAAGTGAATTAATTATAAATATAATTTTATGAAAGTATTATTTAAAATTCTAGTTGTTGTTATTGTATTATTTTTCTTTATTGGCTGCAAAAAAGACGCAGCATGCACGGCTGTTCAGGGAGATTGGGAATTGGTAAACTAATGTAATCGTATTTTAAAGGTGTTTTTTGCTAAGTTTTGCAAACTAATAATCGTTTGCTTATCTTTGTGAAACTTTTGAAACATGAAACATCTACGTTTACTGGTTGGTTTGATCGTTTTTGCCCCAACTTTAATTGCTCATTCGCAAAATTTTATAAAGATAGACAGCACTATAAACGCCGAAATCGCACAAAAAAATGTCTCAGGCGGGGTAGCATATGTTTACCACAATAACAAGGTAGTTTTTAACAAGGCATATGGATACGCGAATATCGCTTTACAATCCCCAATGGAAGTGAATAGTATTTTCAGGATTGCCTCTCAAACAAAAGCAATCGTCTCCATTGCATTTTTACAATTGGTTGAAAAAGGAAAAATCAGTTTAGAGGATCCCATTGAAAAATATATTCCCAATTTTGCCAATCAAAAAGTAGCTGTAATGGTTGCAGACACTTTCAAATTGGTTTCCAGGAATAGATCCATCACTATTAGAGACTTACTTACTCATCAAGCAGGCATTTCTTCAACCGATGAATATCCAAAGTATAAATCCCTATTTGAGAAGTTTAAATTAAATCAACCCCTAAATCAAGGGTATGCTTCCTTAAAAGAAGAAGTGGATCAAATTGCAGCTATGCCTTTATTACATCAGCCTGGTGAACGTTTTAGTTATGGTTTATGTACGAATGTAATTGGACGATTAATTGAAATAATAGCTGGTACTACATTAGATGAATATCTTACAAAAAATATTTTTGAGCCTTTGCAAATGCAAGATACTTACTTTTATTTGCCAAAAGAGAAGCATAATAGATTGGTTAAAGTGTATACAAAGTACAGTAAGGATAGTTTAATGGAAATCAATCCGAATATGTATCCTGTGGATTATCCATTACAGACAAAAGGAAAATATTTTTCAGCAATAGGAGGATTGGTTTCTACTACACAAGATTATGGAAATTTTTTACAATGCTTGTTGCATAATGGAAAATTGAATAATGGTAAACAATTGATTGGAGAAAAGATTTTAAATGAATTTTGGACGAATCAATTAGGAGATAAAACTTTTGTATTTGGGGGTGTAAAATCACTTAATAATTTTGGTTTGGGCGTTGGGTTAACAACAAAAGCGGGTCAAGTAATCAACAATGCATCTGAGGGTAGTTTCTTTTGGGGTGGTGCTTTTAATACAGCTTATATGGTGGATAGAAAAAGAAATTTAATTACCATTTTCTGTTTTCAAAGAGCCCCATTTGTTTTACCACCATTATTGTCTAAACTAGAGAAAACAACTATTCAAATCATTGATGATGCAGGACGCCATTAATAAATTTATTGACCTCGCTTTAGCCGAAGATTTTGGAACTGGAGATATCACCACATTAGCGACAATTCCTACCTCTCAAATAGGGGAAGCGATTTGTTATGTTAAGGAGGATTGCATTATTGCTGGTATAGATTTAGCCAAGATGATTTGTAATAAAGTTGATACGAATTTAAAAGTGAGCTTTAGTGCAAATGATGGAGATTTTGTGGGTGCATTAAATGCTATTGGAAAAATTCAAGGTTCCATTCATTCTATTTTAAAATTAGAAAGATTATTATTGAATTGCATGCAAAGGATGAGTGCGATTGCAACCAAAACCAGTCATTTTACTAAATTAATTGAGCCTTATCATGTAAAAGTTTTAGATACTAGAAAGACTACACCCAATTTTAGAGTTTGTGAAAAGTGGGCAGTTAAAATTGGAGGTGGTGTAAATCATCGTATTGGATTGTATGATCAAATTTTGATAAAAGATAATCATATAAAGGCATCTGGCGGTATTCAACATGCAATTGAATCTTGCATCGAGTATCTAAAGAATAATAATTTAAAAGTTCCTGTTATTGTAGAAATTAAAAATGAAGAAGAATTCAATATTGCAAAACAATATGAAGTTGTAGATAGAATATTGGTGGACAATTTAAAGCCCGAGGAAATTATTGCCTTGTTAAAACATAATTCAACCCATAAAATAATAGAAGCTTCGGGCGGAATTAATGAGCTGACTATTGTTGAATATGCTAAAACTGGAATCAATTTTGTGTCATTAGGTGATTTAACACATCACGTAAATTCGATTGACATATCATTAAAAATTGTATAAGATGTTATTTGATAAAGAAGTTGCAAAAGTGGGTTATTTAAGTAGATCTGTACCTGAAGGAATAGATCTAAAAGAGGCCATTTTGAAATTGAAGAAAGAAAAGAATGCAGTCATATTAGCCCATTATTATGTGAGTGATGATATTCAATCTATAGCTGATTTTGTGGGCGACAGTTTAGCATTAGCCCAAGCGTCTAAAAAAGTAGCTGCTGATATCATTGTTTTTTGCGGTGTTCATTTTATGGCAGAAACAGCGAAAATCTTAAATCCCGAAGCGAAAGTTTTATTACCTGATTTAAACGCAGGTTGTTCCTTAGCGGACTCTGCTCCTGAAGCTGAATTTTTAGCTTTCAAGAATCAATATCCTGATGCGGTTGTAGTGAGTTATATAAATTGTAGTTCAGAAATTAAAGCGTTAAGTGATTATATATGTACTTCTTCTAATGCGGTGGATGTTGTGAATTCAATACCTAAGGATAAAAGAATCATTTTTGCTCCGGATAAAAACCTAGGATTATATGTTCAAAAAGTAACAGGTCGCGAATTAATATTGTGGGATGGTGCTTGTATTGTGCATGTTAATATTTCATTAGATAAATTAAATGCTTTATTAGCAACACATCCGGATGCTGAATTAATTGCACATCCTGAATGTTTGCCAGAAATATTGGAAAAAGCAAGCTTTATTGGCTCAACAAAGGCGTTGTTGGAACATGTACAAAGTTCAAATATCAATAAATTCATAGTTGCAACCGAAGCTGGAATATTATACAAAATGAAACAGGCTGTTCCAAATAAAGTAATCATTCCAGCACCAGCGCTTGAATCCAATACATGTGCATGCGCTGAATGCCCTTATATGAAAATGAACACTTTAGAAAAACTGTACAACACTCTTTATTATGAAGTGCCTGAAATTTTGGTAAATGAAAAAACACAAGCAGGTGCTTTAAAAGCATTAAATAATATGCTTACTATAAAATAAGATGAAAGATTCATTTGATATTGTTATTGTTGGATCAGGCATTGCGGGATTAAGTACTTTGTTGTATTTAAGAGATACTGAATTATTTAAGCAGGGTGAGTTATCCATTTGCTTAATTACAAAAGGTGATATGAATGAAACCAATACCCATTGGGCACAAGGTGGTATTGCAGCTGTAAAAGGTGTACAGGATAATTTTGAAAAACATATTGCAGACACACTCAATGCAGGTGCGTATGAGAATAATAGCTTTATTGTTGAAAAAGTAATTAAAGCAGCACCTAGTTTAATGGATGATTTGATAAGATGGGGTGCCAAGTTTGACAAAAATAAAGAAGGCCAATTTGATTTGGCACAGGAAGGGGGGCATAGTGAAGCAAGAATTTGGCATAAAGAAGACCAAACTGGTAAAGCCATTCAAGATGCTTTAATAAACGAAATTAAAAATGATGCTCATATTTTTATTCAGGAACATACTAGCTTGGTAAATGTTGAGCAGTTAGCTGAATCTGTTTTTGGTTTAGCATTATTTAATAAAAAGACGAACTCCTTTTCAAATATAAATTGTGGTAAGTTGGTTTTGGCTACAGGTGGTTTAGGAATGCTATATCAAACTACAACGAACCAACAGATAGCTACAGGAGACGGTATTTATTTTGCAAATCGGTTAGGTGCAGCAATAGAAAATATTTCTTATATACAATTTCACCCTACTGGTTTATACGAGGGTGGTCAGATTGCCTACTTAATTACAGAGGCATTAAGAGGAGCAGGCGCAAAATTGCTCAATCAAAATAGGGAGGCGTTCATGCATAAATATGATGCAAGACTTGAATTAGCTCCTAGGGATATTGTTTCAAGATCAATAATGAAAGAAATTGAACTACAAGAAAATCTCTATGTTTATTTAGACGCCACCAACATTGACAAGCAAGTCATAAATGCACATTTTCCTACTATTAAAAATGAATGCATTAAGCGCTTAGGATTGAATATTGAAAATGATTTAATCCCTGTAATTCCTGTGCAACATTATGCATGTGGAGGAATCAAAGTAAATGAATTTGGTGAATCAACCATAAAAGGGCTTTTTGCGATTGGAGAAGTTGCATCAACAGGTTTACATGGTGCCAATCGCTTAGCTTCCAATTCATTATTAGAAGCAATTGCATTTGCAAAATTTTCAATTCCCCGATTAATTGAAAAAGTGAATGTTAAACCTTCCATCAACATTGATATAAAATTACCTACTACTAGAAATATAAACAGGACTCAGGTTCAGGATTATATGAGCCATTATGCTGGTATTGTAAAATCTAATCAAGGATTAATAAGGGCCGGTGAATTATTAAATGAGTTGGACCTACACAATGAAATGGATCTTGCTTTTGACTTTCATCATTTCGAGTCCAATATAGTTTTGCAAGTAGCCAAATTATTAATTAAAGACGCTATCAATAAGAAGGAAAATAAAGGCGTTTTTTATAATACGGATCTAGTAGGATAGTTGATACCTTATTAATACATCCTCATCTATAATGGTGGTCTCTATTAGTTTAAGTACCGTTTTATTATCCATTAATTGCAATTCATCTAAGTTAAAAGCATTGATTGCATGTGTATCAATTATTAAACTTGGAGCTATGAATAAATAAATTTCATCAATTTGTTTTTCTTTAATCATTGATGCATTTAGCTTTCCGCCAGCTTCTACCAATATTTCACAAAAGTTTTTCTTTATTAAATCCGCATTTAACTGATCCATATCGCAAGCACCATTCGTAAAAGGTATTTGAATAACCTCCAAATTATCAGGCAATACACCCTCCTGTATTTTATCTGTTACTAAATATATTTTGCTCTTTGTTCTTGGATAAAAAATATTTAAAGAGGCGTTTTCTTGTTTTAAAAGATCTAAATTTTTATCAATAATAATCGCGTTTAACTCCTCTACTTTTTCTTGACCTACTCTGATATTCATGGTAGCATTGTCTTTAATTACTGTTTTGGCAGTAGTTAAAATTGCGTCAACACTTGATCTTAGTTTTTCATGAACTAGTTTTCTGCTATTATTATTGCTTATCCACTTACTGGATGCGTTTCTGTCTGCTATTTTCCCATTAATGGTTGTAGCTGTTTTTAACAAGTATTTTGGTCTTTTATATTTATGATTAATAGTAAAGACAGAATTCAATTCATTGATTTCAGGTAGGATACAAATTTCCACTTCAATGCCAGCAGCTTCTAATACATTTACGCCTGATACTAAGGGATTAGGATCCATAGAACCAATCACCACTTTTGAAATTTTATTTTCAATGATTAAACTAGTACAAGGGGGTGTTTTTCCAAAATGAGAACAAGGCTCTAAGGTTACATACAAAGTGCAGCTTGATAAATCTGAAACTTTTTCTTTTGCATTCCTTATAGCATTTACTTCGGCATGTCCTTCGCCTGCTTTTTGGTGGTATCCTTCCCCAATAATGGAGCCATTTTGATCAACTAGAATTGCACCAACAAATGGATTGGGACGAATATCCTTAGAATTTGCCTTTTTCGATAATAAAAAAGCCATATGTAAATACTCGGCTGAAGTCATTTAGATTACCTTTGTGCCTCAAAATTACCTACAAATTATCATATGTTTACAGGAATTGTATCGGATGGTTTAATCGTTGCTATTTTACCTGATGCTTTAGGTTGGGAATTAACTATTGGAGCACCTCAATTTGCAAGTATTGTAAAAATAGGAGACAGTGTTGCTGTAGATGGAGCATGTTTGTCGGTTATTAAAATTGAAGAAAATAATTTGTCATTTTATGTTTCAACGGAAACTATTGACAAAACAATTATCCAGCATTATAAAGTAGGTGCAAAAATAAATACGGAGCTGCCGATGCAACCCAATGGATATTTAGGAGGTCATTATGTATTAGGTCATGTGGATGCTACTGCAAAAGTTTCTAAAATTATTCCAGGAGAGAAAGCTTGGTTTTTTAATATTTCAGTCCCATCACAATTCGTAAAATATATTGTTTATAAAGGCTCTATTGCTATTAATGGTATTAGTTTAACGATTAATAAAGTAGTAGAAAACGAAATTGAGTTATGTATCATTCCTGTAACCATTTCAAAAACGAATATATCATTATTGAAGGTTGGAGATAATGTAAATATTGAGTTTGATATATTAGCAAAGTACACAGAACAACTGTTAAATAAAAGAGAGGTAAAAGATGTTTAATACCATAGAAGAAACCTTATTGGCATTTAAAAATGGAGATCCCATTTTAGTGGTGGATGATGAGTCAAGAGAAAATGAAGGCGATATCATATTTCCCGCTGATACTGCAACACAGGAAAAATTAAATTTATGCGCTGTGGAGGCAAAAGGGTTGGTTTGTATTGCCATGGATCCTAAGATTGCAAAGCGTTTACAATTATCACCTGTTGCATCCAATCATATGGATGCTTTCCATACTGCTTTTTATGATTCAATTGACGCAACTGCAGCTTTAGGAATTACTACAGGGATTTCTGCGAAAGAGAGAGCAATTACTGCTGCACATATCGCAAATCCAGATAGTAAACCTACTGATTTTATTAAGCCAGGTCATTTATTTCCTGTAGTTGCTAAAACAAATGGAGTATTGGTTAGACAAGGTCATACCGAGGCTGCTGTTGATTTGTGTAAATTAACCAATCATGAACCAGCTGCAATTATTTGTGAAGTGATGGATAAGGATGGTAATATGATGCGTCGTGATGGACTTTTTGAATTTGCTAAAAGATTAAATCTTAAAGTTATTACCATTCAGCAAATTATTGATTACCGAAATAAAACAGAGAATCATTTATTGTTTGTTTCAAAAGCTGAATTGCCTACTTCCTTTGGTGCATTTGAAATTGAAGTATTTGAAAATATTTTGACGGGGGTAGAACATGTTTTAATCTCCATGAAAAAATCTGAAAATAAGCCTATCGTTAGAATTCATAGTGAGTGTCTTACAGGTGATATTTTTGGAAGTTTAAGATGTGATTGCCAACAACAACTCCATACTGCTTTATCTCTTATCGCTCAAAATGGCCATGGATATATTGTTTATTTAAAAGGTCAAGAAGGAAGAGGTATTGGTATTGGAAATAAAATTGCCGCTTATGCTTTACAGGAGCAAGGGTTGAATACCTATGAAGCCAACGAAAAATTAGGACTTCCAAAAGATGCACGTAATTATATTGATGCGACTTGGATGTTAAAGGCAATGCATATTGATGATTTTTATTTAATGAGCAATAATCCTTTAAAAATAAAAGCATTGACGGATGCTGGTTTTACTTTTAATATTTTGCAAGTGCCTGTTACTAGCAACGAAAAAAATGCTCAATATCTTAATGATAAGATTGAATTAGGAAAACACACCATAAAATTTAATTAAATTTTTTTACAATGATAGCCATCGTTAAAGCACAATTTAATAGCCATATCACTGATTTATTAGAAGCGGGGTGTGAGGATTATTTGATGGACAAAGCATTGCCCTATACCAAATTTGAATGTCCAGGTGCCGTTGAAACGGTAGTTTATGCTAAAAAATTAATTGATACTGGTAAATATGAATCTATTATTGTTATTGGTGCAATTATCAAAGGAGATACGGATCATTATGAATATGTGTGTCAATATGTAACCAATGGTATCAGTCAACTTTCTGCATTACATTCCACACCAATAATTTTTGGAATTTTGACGGTTCAAAATGAAGAACTAGCGTATGAGCGTGCTGCTATTGATCGTATGAATAAAGGAAAAGAATTTGCAGAAACTGCAGCTTTTATGATAGAGGCATTTAAGAAATTAGGATAGATAATTTTTTAGATTACATTTTCAATGTACTTATAGCCACTGCCGGTATTCAATAATAAAACGCGATGCTCTTTGGTGATAATCCCATTCTTTTGAAATTGAGATAATGCCATATAAGTTGCCGCACCTTCCGGTGAAATGAGGATACCTTCTTTTTTACTAAAAAGCAATACATTTTCTTTTATCTCTGTTTCTTGTATGGTACATATCGCCCCATTGGACTCTTTAATTACATTCAACATTAAATCCATTCCAAAAGGGTAGGGTACTGCTAATCCATTGGCAATGGAAGCTTCTGGAGTAAATTTTTGTTTCCAATTTATTGGATCATTAAAAGCTTCTTGTATTGGGGCACAACTTGATGATTGTACTGCAATCATTTTAGGCAATTTATTTTTTATCCAACCTAATTCGATTAATTCTTTAAAGGCTTTCCAAATACCAATTAAACCTGTTCCGCCACCTGCAGGGTAAAAAATATAATCTGGTAAATCCCAATTAAAATATTCTGCAATTTCGTAACCCATTATTTTCTTTCCCTCTAAACGATAAGGTTCTTTTAATGTTGATACATCAAAATATTCACCATTTTTATTTAGTTCTTTTGCTTTATTACCGCAATCATTAATTAAACCATCAACAAATAATAGATTTGCTCCATAAAGCATACACTCGTCTTTAAATACTTTAGGTGTATGATTTGGCATAATAATAGTGGCTTCAATATTTGCTTTTGCACAATAGGCAGCCAATGCTCCACCAGCATTACCGGCTGTTGGTATGATACATTTTTTTATGCCTAGTTCTTTTAATTTTGAAACAGCTACACTAATTCCCCTTGCTTTAAATGATCCAGTTGGATTATTAGTTTCATCTTTTAAAAATAGTTCAGGAATATTTATATGATTCCCTAAAAATTCAAGTTTGATAGTTGGAGTTAAGCCCTCACCCAAGGATACAAAGTTTTTTTGGCTTAATATAGGTAGGAATGGAGCATATCTCCAGATGGATTTATTCGCTAAGTTCAGTATCTCCTTAGATGTTCCTTTCGCTAAACTGTATGAGAAAAGTAGCGGTTTTTCACAACAAGTAGCAAAACTTTGTTTTTCATTATAATTATACTTTGTATTGCATTTAGAACAATACAATTCATAAACTAATGAGCTTGACCCGTTTGGAGTATTCATAATAAATTATTGAAGCTAGTTATTCAAACTCTAGCTCATTGGTAAATGTTTCCCAGTCTTTCATAATTTTTAATTTTTATTCTTATATAACATAAAGCAATTTGATTTTGTTTAACAAATAGCATAATTAATTAAACAAAATTGATAAGTAATTATAAATGAATACTTTATATTGAGATATTTTTATAACGCTAGCACATTTTTCAGATTACCAAGCCTAAGAGCTTCTTTTTGTTTTCCCTACGACTAAAATCGTTTAACACTAATTTCTTTATACTAACGAACATTTATTTTAAATTGATGTTATTATAAGTACAACGATTGGCTTGCTATTGCTTTGCATTACTGTATAAGAAAACACTAATGACAGCCGTAATGAAATGTGGAGTGTTGTGAATGAATATGTTCACCAAAACTCAACAATATGGATCATTTGACGCTCTTGTCAGTTGCTATTGCAAAAACTGACTATGTTTCTTTTACATTCTTTGTAGGCACAATGGCTATGATGGCCGCTGCTGTATTTTTCTTCATGGAAGTTGGCAACACTAGTAAAGAATGGAGAACTTCTGTTCTTGTATCTGGTTTAATTACTTTCATCGCAGCAGTTCACTACTATTACATGCGTGGTTATTATGCTGAAACGCATGATTCTCCAACATTTTTCCGTTATGTAGATTGGTTATTAACCGTTCCTTTGATGTGTGTTGAATTTTATTTAATCACAAAAAAAGCAGGTGGTACATCAAGTTTATTATGGAAAATGATCTTAGGATCAGTGGTAATGCTTGTTACTGGTTACATGGGCGAAGCAGGTTTAGGTAATCCAACTATTTGGGGTACTGTAAGTGCTATCGCTTACTTCTACATTGTATATGAAGTATGGATGGGTGATGTTAAAAAATTAGCTACTAATGCAGGTTCTGCTGTTGCTTCGGCTAACGCAGCGCTTGGATGGTTTGTATTAGTTGGTTGGGCAATTTATCCATTAGGATATTTAATTGGTACAGCTGATGGACAATGGTATGCTAGCTTCAAAAATATTGGACTTGACATGAATGTTATTTACAATATTGGAGATGCTGTAAACAAAATTGGTTTCGGTTTAGTGATTTATAGTTTAAGTAGAAAGTCTGCTTAATACAATTGGTTTAAGTTGGGGGCAAGATTTTTCTTGCCCCTTTTTTTAATTTATAATTATGCAAATAAAATTAAGAGGGTATTTGTTGTTTTTTGCATTACTATTATACATAGCTGAATTAGTTTTTCATTTTAACACAGGAACGCAAATTTCTTTTCTCATTTTCATCTTGATTTTATTTGGTGTTCCTCATGGTGCATTGGATTTATATATTGACCAGCATTTAACTCAAAACAAAGCCAATCAAAATATATTTTTATTAAAGTATATTGGTAATATTTTGCTGTATGCTTTAGTTTGGTATTTTTTTCCAATTGTCGCGCTTATTATTTTTATCTTAATTACTTCCTATCATTTTGGAGAGATTGATTGGATGGGGAAGTCAATTACTTGGCTTCATAAATTTGTTTATACGCTTTTGGGGTTTGCTTGGATTTTATTTTTATTAACTAAGAATATCCATTTTGCTTTAGATGTTTTTCTTACCATGGGGAGATCTTCCATACATAAAGAGCCTTTAATACAATTAGCCGCTGAAATGTATCCTTTTACATTAGTTGTATTACTCCTTACTTATTTAGTGTTATTCTTTACGAAGAATTACTTTTTTACAAGTCCAAAATATTATTACTATTCTTTAGCTCAAGTAGCTATTCTATTAATATTTGTATTGTACATGCCGCTTTGGATAAGCTTTGCTTTTTATTTTGGCTTTTGGCATTCTTTATTATCCTTTGATAAAATTCGACTCTCCTTTGAAATTCCTAATACTTTAAAAGGTTGGGGTGGCTTATTATTTAAATCAGCACCCTTCGCGGTAATGGCCTGGTTTGGCTTTGCATACATTACCTTTCTTACCTTAAACAGCAAAGATAGTTCGGGTATTTTTACCTTATTATTTATCAGTCTATCCGTTTTAGCCTTACCTCATTTGCAGGTGTTTACGAAGCTTAAAATCAAGGGGTAGTGTGGGTAAAAAAAATAAACTGTCAATGAACTTTGATAGTTGACGCTTCTTAGCAATAATCCTTGGGACTGCCGTTCTCGCTTTGCTCGAACGTCTTCCTCGGTGGGCTCCTTACCCAAAGCCTTTCAAACGAACGCTACGCGTTCGTTTGGCTTTTTTGCTCCTCGTCTGTTTACGAAAGCGAGCTTTCGACACAGCCTCGAAACAAAAAAGCCTCTCATTTGCATGAGAGGCTTTGTAGAGCGTACGGGAATCGAACCCGTATTACCAGGATGAAAACCTGGCGTCCTAACCGTTAGACGAACGCTCCAGGACCCAATTTGTAATCGGGTTGCAAAAATAGGATGCAATCGCTTTACTGCCAAATCATTTTCTATCTTTTTTAATTTAAAATCTATTTTTTCTGTGTTTAAATTCAGTCCCAAGGGGAGCGAATGATCATCACGGTTTTCTTCCGCAATCCTTTGAAACGACCAACTGTTCGCATAAAACCCTCATTTTGTTGAATAAATCTTTGTTATTTATCAGTT
>CAJADG010000009.1 GCA_903938445.1 uncultured Bacteroidota bacterium
AAAAATAGATATTATTTTTTGATTATCAACCTATATTATCTAATTAATCCAAGAGGTTAATTTCTCCTAAAAAATGAATTAAATCTGAGGCTACAAGGCTTGTTTTTGATATTTTCTGGATTGCTTTATCACCAGCCAAACCATGAATATATACTCCTATAGTTGCAGCATAAAATGATTCATAACCTTGTGCGCAGAGGGCACCAATAATGCCAGCTAAAACATCGCCACTTCCAGCCGTTGCCATTCCATCATTACCTGTGGTATTTTGTATTAAACCTTTGTCATATGAGCCAACCAAGGTCCCCGCTCCTTTCAAGACTAAAACTGATTGATATTTGTTGATGAAATTTTGAGCTTGAGTAACTCTTTCTTTTTCAGTGTATTCAAAACCTTGTAAACGAGCAAATTCACCTGGATGCGGCGTAATGATATGATTTGATTTTAATAAACTTAATTCTTTTGAAACAATTGTTAATGCATCAGCATCTATAATAACCGGCCCAGAAAAATGCTTTAGTATGAATTTCAAATTTGAAACTGCAATTTCAGAAAACCCCATTCCTGGACCAATTATAATGGCATCAAATTGTTTCAAATCTAATTGCTCAACATTGGATTCATGCACATACATCATTTCAGGACATTGTTCCAATAAAACAATGGTTGCTTCCTTGGGTATTATCGCTGTAACCATTCCACATCCTGCATGAAGTGCTGCTTTTGCACACAAAATTGCGGCTCCAGCTTTCCCTTCACTACCAGCAATTACTAGAACATGACCAAAGGATTTTTTATGGCCAATAGTGGAGCGGTGTTTTACATGCTCAATTACCCATTGCTCATTAATAAATTGCATGAATCAAATTATTTGTAATTATTTAAAACCTACCTGCCAACTGCTGGAATAACAGGTAAGCTTTCGTTGCCAGATTCATTTACACTTTGAACTGCAAAAAAGTAATTGTCCTTACTATATGGTAATCTTATATCTAAAGACTCTGTATATAATTTTTTTTGCCAAACAGGACTTGTCGTTTCACGCATTAAAATATAGTACCCTTTTACGACTCCTGTCTTTGGTGCTTTCCAATATAAATAAGTGGTGTTACTTAAATTCTTTACATCAATTTTTACATCTTCAGGTACGGCTGGTGCTTTAGCCAAATTAGCTAAATTAGATAAGTTCACCCCAGAGTTCTTTCTTAAATATTCAAAATCAATATGTTCTGGCAAGTCACCATAATTAATTCCATTTTCAGTATGTACATCCTTATGCTGACGTGTGTAATTTTCATTCATCTCTGTAAATCGTACTGCTGCAAAACCATTTTCAACATAAGGAGTATGATCTCCCCCTCTTAAAAAACGATCATTACGATACACCATTACTACTTGCATATTGTCCACATATCGCTCTGCAATCTCTTTGATATAACGTGCCAATTGTCTTGACCTTCCATCATTTTCTAAACCCAAACTTCTAATTTGTAAAGCAGCTTTACCTGTATCCGTTACCGAAAGTCCCTCGCTAAACACGCGTAACTTGGTATTCTCAATGATATTAGTTTCATTACTATTGTTACTTCCCATAATATCATTATTCAAAACCGCTTCAATAGCCCAATTTTCTTTTTTAGCCTTCTTCGCCATATAATAAGCACCAATCAAACCTTGCTCCTCACCCGCAACTGTTACAAAAATAATGGTAGCAGGAAATTTATGTTTACTCATAATACGAGCACATTCCATAACTGCAACAGTACCACTTCCATCATCGTCTGCACCGGGTGCATCACCAACACTATCCATCACATTAGTTCTCATATTATCCATATGTCCACTCATTATAAATAGACGATGATCATTAGGATCAGTTCCTTTTAAAGTAGCTACCACATTACCTAAGATAATGGGTCTATCTACTCTTTTGCCATCCGGCAAATAAGTAACAGTATCAATAAAAGCAGATAATCTTCCATCAGAATTTTTTGCATAATCATTAAATCTACTCAAAATCCATTGTCTTGCCGCACCAACTCCTCTTGTAGCATTTCCTTGCGTACTCAAAGTATTTCTTGTTCCAAAAGAAACCAATTTATACATGTTTGCTTTTAAAGTATCTGCATTGATTTCTTTAACCATCACATCAATCTCTGGATCTCTTTTTAAAATGGATTGAGCAAAAGAAAAATGAACAAATAAAAGAAATGAAATAATAAATGAAAGTTTTTTCATGTCGAATGATATGTATTTAAAATATTTAATAATGTACTTAAAATTAATTCTTACTGTCTAAAATAACTGGAGTTTTACCTCCACCCATAATAATTACTTTGCTGTTTGGCGAAGTCATCAATCCTTTCATAGCTTGAATTTGCTCATATTGTAATTGCTTATCTCCCAAGCCCATGCTAATGATTTTTTGATAGTCTGCAATACCCTGAGCTTCTACTCTTTTTCGCTCCGCTTCTTGTTTTTCTTTTTGTAAAACATATTGCATTTTTTGAGCGTCTTGCTCTGCTTTAATTTTTTCTTCAATAGATCCTTTTACAGAAGCTGGCAATGAAATATTGCGTACTAATAATTGTTCTAAAACCAAGCCTCTTGATTTTAAATTCTCTTCAATGGTTTTAAAAATTCTCGTTTGAAATTCATCACGTTTTACAGAATATAAATCAACCGCAGTATAATAAACAGCATTGTCTCTTATTTTAGTCCTAGTAATTGGACGAACCACTACATTTTTAAAATCATACCCAATTTCACGTACAATTTTAGGTGCTTGATTTGCTTGCACTCTATACAATACAGTTAAATCAATTACTACTTCTAATCCATCTGCAGTTAATACACGAATTGCATCATCTCCAGCGACATCACCTTCATTATGTACTCCACTCATAGTATAGTTTTGTGTTCTTACATCAATGGTTTTAATTTCCATTAATGGATCCACAAAATTCAATCCACTTGTCAGCACTTCATCCTGCACCTTCCCAAAAAGAGATTGAACTCCAATTTGACCAGCATCAATTTGTTTAACACATGAGGTGACTAACCCTAATCCAATTACAATAATGCCTACTAAACGAATACTACCCGGATGCTGAGCAATGGGAAGATTTAAATTTTGAACCGCTTTGGCTCCAAAAAATATGATAATACCTAGAATGATTAAGAACATAGTGTTGTTATTTATATTAAAATTACAACTAAATATTCCATAAATTAGCTTTTAAAGTATACACTCTATGAAAAAGATATTAGCCCTTGCTACTACATTTAGCTTGTTTTTAGTCTATCAATTAAATGCTCAAGCTAAAACAAGCTGGCCAGGTATTTTTGCAAAAATCAACAAAGAAGTGGTTGAAAATTCTAATGCCTATGCCTCTCTCAAAATCGCTTCCGAAACCATTGGACATCGATTAACAGGCTCAGAAAATGGTAAAAAAGCAGAGCAATATGCTTATGATTTATTAAAGTCATATGGTTTTACCAATATAAGATTTCAACCATTTGAAGTGGAAAGCTGGAGTCGAGGTAGCTTACAAGTTAGTATAGGTAGCAATAATAATTTAAAGAATATTAAATCTGTTTCATTGGCACATTCCCCCGTGGCTGCAGATATTAATTTAGAAGTAGTGGATATGGGCAATGGAGTTGAAGATGATTATGCAGCAAATCCTGAAAAAGTAAAAGGAAAAATTGCTTTGGTTTATTTAGGTATTTTACCTGGTTCAAAAGCAGGGACACCAAGTTTACATCGCTCCGAAAAAACGGCAATTGCTACAAAATATGGTGCCAAAGGAATTATCGTAATTAACACTGCAGACAATGGTGTATTGCTTACTGGAACTGCTTCAGTTACTGGGAAATTAATTCCTATTCCTGCAGTATGTGTTGGCAAGGAAGATGGACTAGCATTAAAAGAGCAAATAAAAACCACTCCATTATTTAGCCATATAAAAATGACCAATCATTCTGGTATGATCAAAGCAAGAAACGTGATTGCTACTATTAAAGGAAGTAGTTTACCGAATGAAAAAGTAGTAGTGGGTGGCCATTTAGATAGTTGGGATTTAGCAACTGGTGCAATGGACAATGGCATTGGTTCTTTTTCTGTGTTAGATATGGCACGCACTTTTAAAGTATTGAACTTACAACCTGCTCGAACCATTGACTTTGTTATGTTTATGGGTGAGGAAGAAGGCTTATTAGGTTCAAGAGCTTATGTAGATGCTGCTATTAAGGATAAAAGTATTGATAATATCAGATACATGTTAAACTATGATATGACCAATGATCCAAAAGGATATGCAACCAGTGCTCAAGAAAGCAAAACATTATTTGAATCCATTGGTACCATTGCACAAAATATAGATAGCAATTTTAAAAATACTTTTTCGGTGGGTGCGGGATTACATAGCGATCATCAACCCTTTATGTTGAATGGAATTCCAACTGGAGGTGGAGCTGGAGGTTCTTTGCCAAAAGGCGCAGGCCCTTGCTATCATGCTGATTGCGATATTTTTAGTTTGGTAGAAGATAAAGGCATGCGCAATACAGTTCGATTCAATACCATGTTATTATTTGGTATTGCAGATGCTGCTAAAATAGAAGCCAAGCATTTTTCTGATGAAGAAACTAGATTATTCCTCATTAAGAATAATTTAAAAGAGCCTTTACAAATTGCAGGCGAATGGCGTTGGAAAGACTAAAGGAAAATGAGAAGAATTTATTTTTTATTACTATTGCCTTTGCTATTCAGTCTAAACTTCCAGGTTAAGGCTGCTAATAATAAAGATAGTTTAATGGCCATTTCACCAAATGGCAATATAAGTGTGCGTATATCTAATAGTTCTATTTTAAAATACAATGTATTCTATAAAGACCAGCTGATTATAAAGGATGCAACAATTAATCTTATAGTTAATGGGAATATTAGTTTAGCAGAAGCAGCAAAAAACATAAAAAGTATTCATCGCAATGCTGTTAATGCAACGATAACTGTTCCTGTTTCAGAAAGAAAAAAAAATATCCAAGATAATTACAACGAGTTATTCATTCAATTTAAAGCGCCCTACTCCATTAAATTTAGAGTATTCAACAATGGTGTTGCCTATCAAATTGAAACAGCCTTCAGCGATAGCATTTTCATTCAGAATGAAATTGCAAATTTCAATTTTTCCAATACTACCAAAGGTTGGCTTCCATTAATTCACAAAAGAGATGATATTGATATTTTTCATACCAGCTACGAAGAACAATATCCCTTATCCATATTAGATAGTTTATCCGAGAATAGTCTTGCCTACAATCCTGTTTTATTGGCACCCAATAATAGTCCTAAAATTGCCATTACAGAATCAGACTTATTAGATTACCCAGGGATGTTTTTACAAGGAACCAAAAGCAATGGATTGAAAGGTGTTTTTGCTCCCTATCCTGCTGAAGAAAAAACAACCAATGAATTATATCCTGAAACACTTGTCACAAAGCGAGAAAACTATATTGCGCATGTAAAAGGCACTAGAACTTATCCTTGGCGCATTTTAATGATTGCTCCCGAAGACAAAGACTTACCTAATAATGACTTAGTATATCAATTAGCAAGTCCAAATAAAGTGGGTGATGTAAGTTGGGTGCATACAGGAAAAGCTACTGATGAATGGATCATCAATATCAACTTATTTAATGTTCCATTTAAACCAGGAATAAATACAGCAACTTATAAATACTATATTAATTTTGCAAAACGATTTGGATTCGATCGTATTATGATGGATGCAGGATGGAGCGACACAAAAGACCTCTTTAAAATCACACCAGGCATAAGTATGGATACGCTTACCGCTTATGCAAAAGAGAAAGGCATTAAAATTAGTATGTGGACTGCTGCTGTTACATTAAACAAACAATTAGATAGCGCACTGGATCAATTTAATAAATGGGGCATTGACTTTATCATGACCGACTTTATCGATAGAGATGATCAAAAAACGGTTCAATTTTATGAGCGTATTGCAAAAGCTTGCGCCCAACATAAAATGATGATAATGTACCATGGCGCCTACGCACCTAAAGGTTTTAATCGCACGTATCCCAATGCCATTACAAGAGAAGGAGTAATGGGTTCTGAATATAATATCTGGAGTGATAAAGTTACTCCTGCACACGATCTTACTTTACCTTTTACAAGAATGCTTGCAGGTTCATTTGATTATGAACCAGGATTTTTAAATAATGCCAATAAAGCAAGTTTTAGAAATGTGGAAGGAGCACCTATTAGTTTTGGAACAAGATGCCATCAACTGGCAATGTTTATAGTATATGATAATCCAATGCAAATTTTTTCGGGTAATCCTTCACAAGGATATCAGGAAATTCCTTTTATGGAATTATTAGGAAGCATCCCAACAGGCTGGGATGAAACAAAAATTCTTGATGCTAAAGTAAGCAAGTATATCACAACAGCCCGACAAAAAGGAAAGGATTGGTTTATTGCTGGCATGAATGACTGGGATGCAATAGATCAAAATATTAATTTAGATTTTTTAGAAGACGGAGATTATTTAGCAACCATTTGTGAGGATGGAATCAACGCGGATAAATATGCTTCCGACTATTTAATTACTTCACGTAGTGTCAATAAAAAATCTGTTTTAAAAATGCACAATGCACCTGGCGGTGGATTTTTAATTAAACTTATTAAGCAATAAATAATTCAACATTATTTAAAAAAATAGGGCCCCATAGAAATGGGGCCCGCTTATTGATTGCTTGCTTAAAATACTTAATAAACCAATAGACCCATTTTATCTTGACAGAGGTGTCTCTGCATTCTTATCTAATTTCACACCAGAGTAACCATCAATACCCATTTCAGGTAAATCCAGTCCATACATTTCCACTTCTGGCGCTACTCTATTACCACCCACTAATAATCCTAGTAACTTAAACATTAACCAACCCATAATACCAACATATATCAAGTTAGTTGCAGTTCCAATTAATTCAGCAATAAACTGACCCCAGCCACCACCATAAAATAATCCAGTTACTGTTCCTTTAACACCATTCAAACCATCACCATACAATCCGTCTGCAAATAAACCTAAAGACAATACACCCCAAATACCATTTGCACCGTGTACAGCAATTGCACCCACAGGATCATCAATTTTTAATTTTTTCTCAACAAAGAAAGTAACTTCTACTACTATGATACCAGCGATCAATCCAATGATTAAACCACCTAAAGGAGTTACAAAAGCACAAGGAGCAGTAATAGCTACTAAACCTGCTAATAGTCCATTACACATCATACTAACGTCTGGTTTATTACCTCTTACAAACCAAATCCATAAAGTTGAAGCTGCAGCTCCACCACAAGATGCAATCATGGTATTAAATGCGACAACCGTAAATCTTAAATCAGTACCTGCAAATGTTGAACCAGCATTAAAACCAAACCAACCAAATGCTAAAATTAAAGTTCCTAAAACAGCCATTGGAATGTTATGACCTGGGATTGCATTAGGAGATTTGTCTTTATTATACTTACCTAATCTTGGTCCAATCATTTTTGCTCCCACAAATGCTAATACTCCTCCTGTTAAATGCACAACTGAAGATCCAGCAAAGTCAACATGTCCATGACCTAATCCGAAATTAGCACCTAATTGAGACAACCATCCACCGCCCCAAACCCAGTTACCATAGATTGGATAAATAATAGCACCTACTATTAATCCAGAAATTGCGAATGAAGAAAACTTCCATCTTTCAGCCATTGCACCTGTTGGAATAGTTGCAGCAGCATCCATAAATACAACTTGGAAAACAAAAAATCCTAAAACACCTACGTCATACACACCATTCATTAAAAATCCTTTTGTTCCAAATAATCCGAAAGTATGTCCGAATAAACTAATTGTAAATTCTTGATTCAAACCATCAAAACCTCCTAAAGTTCCTAATGGTCCCATTCCACCAAACATTAATGCAAAACCACAAATAAAGAATCCTAATGCACCTGCAGGATAAACCCATAAGTTCATCGCCATGGTATGAGCTACGTTTTTTGCTCTTGTTAAACCTGCTTCCACCAAAGCAAATCCAGCTTGCATAAAGAATACTAAAAATCCAGTAATTAATAACCAAACTAAGTTAATAGATACTTTATTTTTTCCGTCCGCATTAGCAACGGTAGTAACAGTTGTTGCTAATTTATTCACTGTTGCATTTAATGCAGCAATAGTAGAATCTTTTGACTTTGAAATGGTATCTGCAACTTTAACTGCAGTAGTGTCAATATCACCAAAGGATCCAGTTAATCCACCATTAGGATCTGGTAATTTTTGAGCATGTAAAGTTGTAACCGAAAAGGTTAAAACTGATAAGATGAAAATGTATACTATTTTACGCATCATAATAAATTTAATGTTATTAGTTAATTAGGTTGTTAAGATAAATCGCCTGGTCCTGCAGTAGAAGCTTCCCCTCTTGCACCATTGCTTATTCTTACAGACTCTTCAATGTTATATGTAAAAATCATACCATCTCCAACTTCACCTGTGAATGCAGCCTTTTCAATACATGCAACTGTCTTTTCAACATTCGCATCCTTTAAAACAATGCTTAAAAAAATTCTTGGGATATATTGAGTGTCATATACTGTTCCTCTATAACTATGATGTCCTCTAGAATGTTCATTACCAACACCTGACGCTTCCCAATAAGAGAAGAAATCAATCCCTATGGACTTAAGGGAGTCTTTAACATCTTCAAATTTTGAAGTTCTAATAATCGCTTCAACTTTTTTCATAAGATTTGTTTTTTGGGTATTAAAATTTATAAACAGCTGCAATTAAGAAACTTCCCGCACTTGCTTTTTCAGCTAAAGACTTTGATAAAAAAGGTCGGTTGGTCCCATCTTCCACTCTAATTTCTGGGATAATTGTAAACTTATTAAAGTGAATATTTGCAGATAAAGTATTTTGGAAAATTGCAGTACCTAAACCAAGCGCTCCTTTACTATCATTAAAATATTCAGATCTTGCTGCTAATCCAAAAATTGAATTAAAATCATAGTTTAAATAAACTGCATTACTTGACCAATTCTTACCTGAAATATTACAAACAGTTGCATCATAGTTAAAACCAAACTCATTTGAAATTGCAGCATTCAATACTACATCAAATTGAGATTTACTCATTCCACCTTGATAGTTTAAAAATAATTTCACTTTGTCATCGCTAGTACCAGTACTAAATTGAGCGATTGCCATTTTAGGCTCTACTTTTGAATTAAAGTAGTCAGTAGGCTCTGCAACACCAACCATAAATGCAGACTTTCCACCTAAAGAAACATCAGCTCTTAGACCTGTATGAAAGAAAGGACCATATGAAAATCCATAACTCATACTATAGTTTCTATTGGAATAGGCATCTAATAATTCATATCCAATATGGGTTGCCCATTTACCTACTGTAAATTTTAGAACTGAATTAGGAGCAAAACTTACATAGGCTTGTTTAAGTGAAGTAGCAAAGTCTTTGTCATTATAAGAAAACTCATCTGCTCTTTTACCAAATCCTAAGTCAATTGTACCTGCAAATTTTCCTAAAGTTTTGTCTGCTTTTACTGAAACCATTCCTAACTGAAAAGCACTGTTAGAATTTGTAAAGCTTGTTTTATTATTGCTTTGCAATCCTTCAAAATCTGATCTATAATAACCATCTATATAAGTAGTATAAGTAGTTGTATTGGAAGTAGCAGCAGGCTTGGTAGTATCAGACTGTGCATTTACACCAATAACCGCTAATAAAATTGTTCCGAATGTTAAGATTGATTTTTTCATATATAAATTGTTATTTAATTATATTATAATATTTTACATGTATTGTTTTATCACTACTTTTAATACATTTTTATCATTTTAGTAACCCTTAAATAATAATATAAATGTGACTTTAATTAATATTTATTGTAAATCAATAACTTATATCATTTTTTGAAATTAAATATTATATTAAGTTTTTGTATATGTGTCATTTATTATGCTAAATTATAAATTTTAAGTCAATTTACATAAAATATTTCATATTTATTTTTTTACTATGTATTAAAGTGCACTAAAGTATCTTATGCGCATATATTAAATCTAAAATGAAGCATTTTCGAAAGCATGTTTTGTAGTTCAAGGGTTAACAATTGGACTTAAAACATTCAATATCAATACTTAGAATAAATTTTGTAACTTTAAAAGGATACCAGCATTTATATATTTTATAATTAAAAACAGAATGCAAGCATCGGCAAATTCAACAAACCAGGATATAAGATTTGAGGCATTATTTAATTATGCATCGATGGGTATTATAGTAGTGAACAAAAATGGTATTATAGAATTGTCCAATCATTTCGCAAATACATTATTTGGATATGATGACACTACTCTTACCGGTGAAATGCTAGAAAAGTTAATTCCAACTAGATACCATCACAAACATGTTAGTCATAGAGAAAATTATACGCATGATCCTAAGGCAAGGGGAATGGGTATTGGCATGACCCTCTCTGCAATACGAAAAGATGGTACAGAATTTCCAGTCGAAGTGAGCCTTGGGCATTTTAAAACAAATGATGAACAATTTGTAATTGCCTATATAGCTGATATTTCTAAACGAAAAGCAAATGAAGCACAGATCATTCAGCAGAAAGCGGATTTAGAGATTATTAATGAAGAAATTAAATTATTGAATACAGGACTAGAGGAAAAAGTAAATATTCGAACATTAGAATTACAAAAAATACTCAGTGAATTAGAAGCCTCTAAAGAAGAACTTACAATTTCATTAGAAAAACAGAAAGAGGTCAACGATTTAAAATCAAGATTTGTATCAATGGCATCGCATGAATTTAGAACACCTCTCAGTACAATCCTTTCATCAATTTCACTATTAGCAAAATACACAAATACCGAAGAACAATCTAAAAGAGATAGACATATTGAAAGAATTAAGTCATCCGTTAAATCCTTAACAGATATTTTAAACGAATTTTTATCCTTAGGTAAAATAGAAGAAGGAAAAGTTGAAGTAAAATCAGAAGAATTTAACATTACAGAATTTATAGACAATATCATAAATGAAATGAATGTATTGCTTAAGAACAATCAAAAAATTGAATACATTCATTCAGGATCAACAATAACCTACCTAGATAGTAATTTACTAAGACATGTTATCGTTAATTTATTATCAAATGCTATAAAGTTTTCTCCTGAAAATTCTACAATTAGCATTAACACAACTATTAATGATTCTACTATAAAAATAGAAATAGTTGATCAAGGACTTGGAATACCCAAAAGTGATCAAATACATTTATTTGAAAGATTCTTTAGAGCTACTAATGTAACTAATATTCAAGGAACTGGACTTGGTCTTCATATAGTTGGTAGATATGTCGAATTACTAAAAGGAAATATTCAATATGAAAGTGAATTAGAAAAAGGAAGTACATTTACTATCACTCTACCC
>CAJADG010000010.1 GCA_903938445.1 uncultured Bacteroidota bacterium
ATGAAAAACCAAACCGTACAAAAGTACACCCCATTCATTTTATTGTTAGTCGTTGCCATTGTGGCCTTATTTGTACCTCAACTTCCAAGTTATGTTGGAAAAGCGGATACTTATAGCACTGCTGATATTGCGTGGATATTAGTGGCTACGGCATTAGTATTTATTATGACTCCTGGATTAGCCTTCTTTTATGGAGGAATGGTGCACCGCAAAAACATCTTATCTACCATGATAAAAAGTATTGTATCTGCAGGCTTAGTATCAGTAATATGGGTTACTTATGGATATAGCTTAAGTTTTGGAGAATCAATCAATGGTTTAATTGGAAATCCAATGACCCATTTGTTCTTTAAGGGTGTTGCCAATGGCGCTCCTACTTTACAAGGTGGCACTGCAATGACTATCCCTTTATTATTATTTGCATTGTTTCAATTAATGTTCGCCATTATTACTCCAGGTTTAGTGGTAGGAGCTGTTGCTGAGCGTATCAAGTTTACTTCTTACATTTTATTCATCGTTTTATTTATCACTTTAATATATGCACCTTTAGCACACTGGTCTTGGCATCCAAATGGATTCCTTTTAAAGATGGGTGCTTTAGACTTTGCAGGAGGAACAGTGGTACATATTAGTGCAGGATGTGCTGCATTAGCAGGTGCTATTGTTTTAAAACAAAGACGTGCTAAATTAGAACAACAAGAAATTCCTCCAGCAAATATCCCTTACGTATTAATTGGTACTGGTTTATTATGGTTTGGTTGGTTTGGTTTTAATGCAGGTTCTGCATTAAGTGCAAATTCATTAGCTGTTAGCGCTTTTGCTACTACCAATACTGCTGCTGCAGCTGCTGGTTTAGCATGGATGTTTTTTGATGTAATGAGAGGCAAAAAACCATCTGTATTAGGTTTTTGTATTGGTGCTGTTGTAGGCTTAGTAGCTATCACCCCAGCAGCAGGATTTGTTGGTATCCCACAAAGTATTTTTATAGGTGTTATTGGTGCAGTGATTTCAAATTCATTAAGCCATGCCTTTAAATTATCTCGTGTGGACGATACCTTAGACGTATTTCCTTGTCACGGAATTGGTGGCATGGTAGGTATGTTATTAACTGGCGTTTTTGCTTCAAAAGCAGTAAACCCAGCAGGAAATGATGGTTTATTTTATGGTAATCCAGCATTTTTCTTTACCCAGTTAAAAGCGATGATAATCGTTGTTGTATATAGCTTTACCGTTTCTTATTTAATCTTCAAATTCATCGCATTATTATTGCCTTTGCGTGTATCTGAGGAGGAAGAAGAATTAGGATTAGATGCTACACAACACGATGAAAAATATGGTAGAAATCCATTAAAAGCATAAAAATTTTCTGGTTTTAGATTTTAAGCAAGCAATCGTACGGCCCGAATTTCTATTCGGGCCTTTTTTATTATATTAGTGCTTAGATGCATTACTTAAAAAGAATATTACAACTTACTTATTGCTTTTATGCCTTAATCGTATTTGCAATATTTACCATTATTTCTGCGATCGCTTTATTCATTCTACTTCCTTTTGGAAAAGAAAAATTAGCAGGCCGTATTTATAAAGTATGTAGGTATTGGGGAAAATCTTGGTATATATTTACGGGTTTGCAGCATCAAGAAATTTTTGAAACGGAACATAATTTTAAACTTCCCCATGTTTTTGTAGCCAACCACAATTCCTATATGGATATCCCCCCTATTGTAATGCTAAAGCACCAGCCCATTAGGCCATTAGGAAAATTTGAATCCTCTAAGATTCCGATCTTTGGTTGGATTTATAAAGCTGCAGTAATCATGGTTGATAGAAGCAGTCCAGATAAGAGAGCTCAAAGTTTAAGAAATTTAAAATCGGCATTACAAAAACATACTTCCATTTTTATTTTTCCAGAAGGC
This sequence comes from uncultured Bacteroidota bacterium, assembly GCA_903938445.1. GTDB lineage: Bacteria > Bacteroidota > Bacteroidia > Chitinophagales > Chitinophagaceae > Sediminibacterium. The sequence continues at coordinate 1,917 of CAJADG010000010.1, forward strand.
ACTTTTAGTATGACCTCACAACAACCCTTAAAATCATTCTATAACGGAGCCTTTAAATTGGCTATTGAAATGCAAGTCCCCATTCAACCCATTTTAATGATTGACGCAGTTGACCGAATGCATTTTGATAGTGTTTTTTCACTAAATCCAGGTAAAAATAGAGTCGTTTATCTGCCTACTGTTGAGGTTAGCAACTATACAATGGATGATATTGATTTACTTAAAGAAAAAGTGTACCAAATGATGGATGAAGGATTAAGAAGATACCGCAATTATCCTTAGTTTATTAAACGCTTAGTGTATTTTTGTATTTACCAATATGTTTGCAGAAATTATCATACCACTTGCCCTACCTAAAAACTATACATGGGAAATACCTAATCATTTAAGGGAGGAAGTAATGATTGGAATGCGTGTTGAAGTCATGTTAGGTGCAAATAAGAGATATGCTGGAATTATTAAAAAATTCATTGAAGTCAAACCTGAAGCTTTTAACCCCAAGCCCATATTATCTGTTTTAGATGAAGCTCCCATTGTGTTTCCAGCACAAATTGCTTTATGGGAATGGATGGCAAACTATTATATGTGTACCGAAGGGGAAGTTATGCAAGCTGCCATACCTAGTCATTTAAAAATTAGTAGTGAGTCCATCTTTAAATTCAATGAAGATTTTGCCATAGATAGCCATAAACTAAACGATGCAGAATATATTATTAGTGAAGCATTACAAATAAAAAAAGAACTTAGTATATATGAAATTCAAAAACTATTGGATAAAAAAACGGTTTATCCAATAATCAATAAATTAATATTAAAAGGGGTTTGTTTTATTCAAGAAAACATGACCGATAAATATAAAGTAAAGGAAGAAAATTATATTTCATTGGCGCCTGCCTATCGCGAAGAAGCTGTTCTTGAAAAATTATTAAATGAATGGTCCCGAGCTCCAAAGCAATTAGCATTACTACTTTCCTTTTTACATCTCGAAAAAACAGAAGAAGCTGTTACTCAAAAAGGTATTTTAGAAAAATCGGATGCTTCTCATGCACAGTTAAAAGCATTGATTGACAAGGGAATATTAATTGCAGAAAAAAGAAAAGTTGACCGTCTTGCTAAAGATATTTCACTAGGCCCTATCAGTAATCATAGCTTATCAAGTAACCAGCAAATTGCATTTACATCCATTTTGGAGCAACTCAAAACACATCCAGTACATTTGTTACATGGCATTACGGGTAGTGGAAAAACACAAATCTATGTTGCTTTAATAAATGAAATAATCAAAAAAGGCGAACAAGCTTTATATATGTTGCCCGAAATTGCATTAACTGCTCAAATGATACGCAGACTCAAACAATATTTTGGAAATGATATTGCAATTTATCATTCTAAATTCAATCCTAATGAAAGAGTTGAAATTTGGAATAAAGTAAAAACAGGTGAAATTAAAATAGTATTGGGTGCGAGATCCGCACTCTTTTTACCATACCAAAAGTTATCATTAATCATTGTTGATGAAGAACACGATGGGTCATATAAGCAACAAGAACCCGCACCTAGATACCAAGCTAGAGACACCGCTATTTATTATGCGAACCAAATAAATGCTAAAGTTATTTTAGGGTCGGCAACACCTTCAGTTGAATCTTTCTACAATGCATCCTCAAATAAATATGGTTATACTCATTTAACGGAACGATTTAACCAAGGAGCGCTACCTAGTATCCACTTAATTGATACTAAAAAACAACCTTCGGGCTCAACAATTTTAACACAAGAATTATTAGATGAAATAAGAAAAACAATTGACGCAAATAAACAAGTAATCTTATTTCAAAACCGAAGAGGTTATGCTTCCTATATTATATGCGAAACCTGTGGATGGATCCCGCATTGCAAACATTGTGATGTGACACTTACTTATCATAAAAATAAAAATTTACTTTCTTGTCATTACTGTGGGGCTAGTTATCCTACTCTCAACACCTGTGAAGCATGTGGTAAAATACATTTTAGACAAAAAAGTTTTGGCACAGAACAAATTGAAGAAAAACTGAACCAAGCATTGCCTGGTGTAATTGTAGCAAGAATGGACTTTGATAATGTGAAAGGAAAACATGAACATGATCAATTGATTCAGCAATTTGAACAAAAGCAAATTGATATTTTGGTAGGCACGCAAATGGTAGCAAAGGGATTAGACTTTGAAAACGTTGATTTAGTAGGAATTGTAGATGCAGATAGTTTACTCAATTTTAATCAATACCGAGTAAACGAACGCGCTTTTCAAATGATGGAGCAAGTAAGTGGCCGCGCAGGTAGAAAAAATAATAATGGAAAAGTGTTAATTCAAGTGAGTCAAATACAACACCCCATTATTCAATTTATTCAAACGCACGATTATGCTCGATTTTATCAATACGAAATACAAAATAGAAAACAATTTGCTTACCCCCCTTTTAGTAGGCTAATGAGTATTGTATTTAAACATAAAGAAAATATTTTAGCAGAAGAAGCGGCTAATCATTTTTTACAAACATTGACACCTGAAATAAAAAGAACAGTATTAGGCCCAGCCCAACCATTAGTAAATAGAGTACGAAATAAATATATTTGGGAATTGTGTGTGAAGATATCAACGCAATCTAATCAATTACAAATTGCTAAAAAACAATTAGCACATTACATTGGATTAATACAAGTACATCCAAGATATAAGTCAGTTCAAGTCATTATTGATATTGACCCAAATTAAAATAATAAATTAGCTTGAATTGAATAAAGCAATAATGAATGCAAACCATAAATAATATATCACTTAAACCCTACCACAGCTTTGCTTGCAAAGAAACGGCCAGCCATTTTTCAATCATCACAAGTGAGCATGAAATTGAAGAGGTAGCCAAATGGAGCAAAATAAATCAACAGCCACTATTGATTTTAGGATCTGGGTCCAATATTTTGTTTACAAAAAAATATGAAGGGATTGTAGCAAAAATGGAATTGATGGGTATTAAGAAATTAAATGAAACTGCATCCGAAGTACTACTTGAAGTGGGAGCAGGAGAAAATTGGCATTATTTTGTAAGCTATTGTGTTCAAAAAGGTTGGGGAGGGATTGAAAATTTAAGTTTAATTCCTGGTACAGTGGGTGCAAGCCCTATTCAAAATATTGGCGCCTATGGTGTTGAGGTAAAAGATACTATTAAAAGTATCAGCGCTTATGATACTTTTAATGAAACATGGGTGAATTTCAATAATAATGAATGTGAATTTGGATATAGAACAAGCATATTCAAAAATTCAAAAAACAGATATATTATTTCAAAAGTTCATTTTATATTACAAAAGCAACCAAATCTTAAAACTGACTATGGAGTCATTAGAGAAGTATTACATGATCGTAATATAAAAAATCCCAGCTTAGTTGATATTTCAAACGCAATTATTCAAATCAGAACAGAGAAATTACCTGACCCAAAAAAGATAGGAAATGCTGGAAGCTTTTTCAAAAATCCAATCATTCCAATTGCACAATTTGAACAACTTAAAAATGAATTTCCTGCATTAATTGCATACCCAACATCTGACACCAGTTATAAACTTGCAGCTGGATGGCTTATTGAAGCTTGCGGATGGAAGGGTATTCAAAAAGGCAATGTAGGTTGCTATGAAAAACAAGCCCTAGTCATTGTTAGTTATGGCGCTATATCGGGTAAGGAAATATTTGATTTTTCCGAATTAATTATTCAAAGTGTAAAAAATAAATTTGGGATTACACTCGAAAGAGAAGTGAACATATTATAAATAACAAGGCTCCGTAAATTCGGAGCCTTATTATTTATGTAAGCAACTTTTTCTATTAATAGTTAGCCTTCATATCAGTACGTCGATTATTGGCTCTTCCTTTTGCTGTTTTATTGGTATCTATCGGATTTGTATCACCAATCCCTTTTTTAGTTAATCTTTCAGCAGCGATTCCTTTTTTAATTAGATAATTATAAACAATTGAAGCGCGTTTTAAAGAAAGCGGCATATTTACTTTTTTAGAACCTGTATTATCTGTATTTCCGATAATATCTATATGTAGATTAGGATATTTATTAAATGCTGTGACAACTACATCTAACTTTTGTAAATTTTTATTAGAAATAGTTACTTTACCTATTTCAAATTTTAAATTATTTGTTACATCATTTAACAATAATTGCACATCTTCACAGCCATGATTTGCAGCAATTCCAGATTCAGTTGGACATTTATCTTCCTCATCGTTTACTCCATCTTTATCTGAATCAGGAATTGGACATCCGCCATATCTAATTAATCCTGAAACTGTTGGACATTTATCTTGCTCATCATTTATACCATCTTTATCAGTATCAGGAATTGGGCACCCTCCATATTTAGCCGAACCAGCAACATTAGGACATTTATCCATTTCATCATTTACTCCATCATTATCTAAATCCGGTACTGGACAGCCAAAATATTTTGCAGTACCTACTTTATTTGGACACTTATCTAAGCTATCTACCACCCCATCATTATCCGCATCAACTGCTAAAGGCGCTGGTGGAAGTAATACAGGTTTTTTATCTTTTCCTTTTAAGGTTAATGAATAACTTAAGGAATAATTTTGATGCATTTTAGTTAAACGAGATGCTTCGGCATTATGGGTTGCTTGTACAAATATAAAAGATCCTTTATTCGCTTTTATTTGCAATCCAGCACCAACTGGAGCATAAGCAGTGATATAGTTTAAACGATCAAGTCCAACTCCAATTCCTGCAGTTGCATAAGGAACAACTGTATGCTCATCCGTTAAAAATTTATAATTTAATCCTAAGTCTAATGAAGCGAAATCTTTTGAAATTGACTCAGCAGCTACTTTTAATGAGGTATAATAAGGATATTTTAATGATGCAAAATCTAAATTGGCTACTATATCTACATTCTTTGTCCAACCTTGGATATATTGAATCCCATAATTAAATGTAGCCTTTGTCAACCCCTCTGTGTGATTAGTTTGCTTAAAATCCAATAAACCAAATTTCAAAGCTATGGATGCAGGCTTGACAGTCGCTGTATCCTGTGCCATTAAGCCATTGATCAATAGCAAGCACATTGTCATTTGTATTATTTTTTTCATATTTATATAAATTAATGTTTAATTCTACTTTTCATTTTTAGGATTCTTCTCACTCTTATCTACTGCCTCTATCACCACTTTTATGATACCATCTCCTTTATTACTCATAGCTAATTTTTTAGCTGCTGCACCACTTAAATCTATCACCCTACCTTTCCTAAGCATGGATGGATGCATCCTATCATTAATCCTTACTAATACCGATTTCCCATTTTTCATACTAGTGACTCTAACTATTGAATTTAACATAAAAATGTTAGAAGCAGCTGTAAATTTATTATTCTTGTACCGTTCTCCTTTAGTGGTATTTGTACCATGCAAATTAGCACTGTAAAAAGTAGCCTTACCAGTTACTTTATTAAATTCAATCTTAATTTTATTGGTATCAATAAGTCGATGATATTTTTTTATCAATCCGCTATCAATACAATTTTCTACAAAAGGATTTACTCCATAATGATCCTGCGCTTTTAAACAAGGCGCAAGCAACATAAAAAATAATATGAACAATAAATTATTCATTATCCAATATTAATTACCTCAACTACGCTATCTAAATTTAATGTGCCATAAATATGAGGAAACAATTCATCTAAATCAATTGCTAATTCAAATAAAACAGGTCGACTTACTTTCGCTTTTTCAATTTTCAATTTAATTAATCCTGTCTGACCTTTATAAAAACGGTCTAATACGCCAGCTACTTGCTTTTCAACTGAACAATGAATAAATCCATCTTGCTCATAACCTGCTGGCTTATATTCTCCATTTATTTTTGCCTGCTCCCACTCTTTCTGAGTAGTCACATGATATATGTATTCGCTTTCCATTTTTTTAATTTTTTTATTTTAAAACTAATTTTATCAATTAGTTTAATTGTTTTTAATCTTATTCTTTTTTTATTTCTATTTCAATATTCTTGAAATTTTTTGTTCCAATAACATTAAATCTGCAAGCACAATCGCTGTAACCGCTTCCAATACAACGGGTACTCTTAATGCGATGCATAAATCATGTCTTCCTTTTACCGAAAATACTTCTTGTTCATTGGTTTCCCAATTCCAAGTGGTTTGATCCTTAGGAGTAGATGATGTAGGCTTAACAGCAATTCTGAAAACCAAATCATTGCCATTCGTATACCCACCTACTATACCACCCGCATGATTTGTTTTAGTTTTACCTGTTTCGTCTAAAATAGGATCATTGTGATCCACTCCAAACATAGCTGCAGCTGAAAAACCAGTTCCAAATTCTATACCTCTGATGGCAGGGATGGCAAATACAGCATGGCTAATTAAAGACTCTACTGAATCAAAAAAATGTTCCCCTAAACCTATAGGTAACCCTTTCACCACACATTCAACAATACCACCTACACTATCCTTTTGATCAATTGCTTTTTGCAATCCTTTTTCCAAATCTGTTTCGCCACCAATACTTACAATATGCGCTTCAACCGAAATATCTTTTAATAATTTTTTGGCAATCACTCCAGCTCCTACTAAAGCTGCTGTTAAACGACCACTAAAATGTCCTCCTCCTCTAAAATCTTCAAAGCCACCAAATTTATGATGCGCCGTAAAATCAGAATGACCTGGTCTAGGTACGGCTCTTTGTTTTTCATAATCACCACTACGTGTATTATTATTTTCAAATAACATCATTATAGGTGCACCCGTAGTCGTATCATTAAATAAACCTGATTTAAAAATTGGCATATCGTCCTCTTGTCTTGGCGTAGTTCCTTTTTGTTTGCCCCCTTTACGACGCTCCATATCGGTAACAAAATCTGCTACCAACAATGGCAAACCTGCGGGACATCCATCTACGACAATACCTACACAGGCACCATGTGACTCGCCTAAAATTTGTACTTTAAATAAGGTTCCAAAACTATTCATGTTAATCTTGATATTACAAGTTAATAATTATAAATGGCTAATTGATTTCAACTTTTGCACCTAATTGAGCTAAATGATCAAAAAAGTCGGTATAGGATTTGTTAATTGCTTCAGCCTCAGTGATTTTTACTGGTGCATTCGCAATTAATGCAGCCACTCCACAGGCCATCGCAATTCTATGGTCATGTTGAGAAAATACCTCGGTTCCTTTTATTTCAACACCACCATGTATTTTCATAATATCACCTTCTAAATCAATTTGAACGCCCAACTTCGCAAATTCAGTTTGTAATGTTAAACCTCTGTCGCTCTCCTTATGTGCAAGTCTACTAACTCCTTTAATTTCTGAGACACCTATGCAAGCCGCAGCAAGTGCCACTAATGGTGGAAATAAATCAGGACAGTCCGTAGCATCAAATTCAAATGCTCTTAATGCATCTCCTTCGGCCGAACCAATTTGAATTCCGTCTGTATGTAATGCGATTGAAACATTTGCATTTTGCAATGCTTGCATCACTGCTTTATCAGCTTGAGTTGAATCCATTTGTAGTCCTTTTACAATGATTGGACCTGCGATAGCACCGGCAACTAATAAAAATGCTGCCCCACTCCAATCCCCTTCTACCGTATATTCAATTATATCTTGTAAAGGTTCATGAGGTAAAAAAGTAAAAGATTCATAATTATCATGTTGCACTTTCCAACCAAATGCATTTAAAACAGCTAAGGTCAAATCTATATAAGGTTTACTTTTTAAATCCAATACTTTAATCACTGCATCCTTTGCATCGCTTGCAGCATAGGCCATTAATAAACCCGTTAAAAATTGTGAACTCAAAGAACCATCAACAGTAATAGTAGCAGGTGCTTGTAATGGACCTTGAATTTGAATGGGTAAAAATCCATTTTGAGAATGAATCGTTACTCCTAATGCTGGGAATATCTGATCAAAAAAATGCATTGGACGTTTTACTAAACTTCCTTTACCATTTATAGTGATAGATTGACTACTTAAAGCCGCAATAGGTGTAAACATTCTGATTCCTAAACCACTTTCACCACAATTCATTTCAGGCCCTACTGGTGCAACCCCTTTGGATTGAACTTTAATTTTATCATTTAACTGTTGTACTTGTGCTCCTAATTTCTGAATCACATCTAAAGCTGCTAAATCGTCATTGGAATGACCTGGATTCAAAATGATCGTTTCGCCCACATGCAATAACGCAGCTGCGCATGCTCTTTGCATACTGCTCTTACTTGCTGGAGCAACCTGAGCCCCTTTTAATTTTCCTGGATGTACAATCGCAATCATTTTATGAATACAATTTTATCAATTTATACAATGTTTTCATAGGCACTGTTTCGTAAACTGCTTTGCCAATTTTGTTCAACAATACATATTGCATACCCGCTTTTGCATTTTTTTTATCTTTCTGCATCACTTCCATGGCTGCATCAATATCAAAATGCATAGTAGTTGGCAAGCCGTATCGCTTTAATGTTTCCACCAATAAACCAACACCATTGAAGTCTTGCAATACCTGTGAAATTTTAGCAGCATACACCATTCCAATACTAATGGCATGCCCATGTAATAATGCATGTTCATTTTCAATAGCATGTCCTAGGGTATGTCCAAAATTGAGCAACTTACGATCACCTTTTTCAAACTCGTCCTTTTGAACCACTTTCACTTTGACCTGCACATTTTTTTCAATGAGTGCAGCCAAAGCTTTTTTGTTTTTTTGATAGTAGGCAATATCATGTGCAGCTAATTCCTTCATCATGGCTGCATCTTTTATTGCAGCATGTTTGATAATTTCTGCAAACCCGTTTTCCCATTGGTGTGTTGGTAAACTTTGTAAAAAGTCAAAATCGTATACTAAAAACTGAGGTTGTCTTATTAATCCAACCATGTTTTTATACAACCCAACATCAATTCCATTTTTGCCGCCAATAGAAGCATCTACCATGGCAAGTACAGTAGTGGGAACAAAACCTACTGCTACCCCACGCATGTAAACACCGGCAACATAACCTACCATATCGGTAACCACTCCACCGCCCACACCAATTAATACGGCTTGTCTTGTGGCGCCGAAATTAAGTAAGGCTTCAATAATAAAGTCTACGGTGGCTTGATGCTTATGTTCTTCACCCGAAGGAATTACAATGGTTTTTTTACCCTTGAATTTCTTTTCATGTAAAGCATATACATTCTCATCTGTAATATAGATTGCTTGAGATTTATCAACCATTTTATCAATAGTCGCAAATTTGCCATCTAACACAAATGTCACTGTAGCACTCGAAAATTTAACCTTCCAATTTTTCATCATTCAATTATTTATGAAATTTAGTTTTACAACTAGCTATTCATTACTTTGTTTTGATGATTAATACTTTCCATATGAACAGCATCCATATATTTAGTAACAAACTCATCACTTAATCCTAATTTATTTCCTTTAGATACAGCACGATCTAAAATTTCATTCCAACGGTTGGTTTGTAAAATGGTGATTTCATTGTTCTTTTTGTATTCACCAATTTTTTGAGCCACTTTCATACGTGTAGATAATACTTGTAACAACTCGTCATCTAACTGATTAATTTGTTGACGGAATTTTTCTAATGCGCTATGGAAGTCTTCGTTTTGAACGTCTTCTTTTCTCCAATGCATGCTATCCAACATTGACTTTAATACTTCGGGTGTGATTTGTTGTTTTGCATCACTCCATGCATTATCTGGATCTACATGTGATTCAATAATTAAACCATCAAAATCTAAGTCAATTGCTTGTTGCGCTACCGCTTGTAAAATGTCGCGACGACCACAAATGTGTGAAGGATCATTGATCATTGGAACACCTGGAAAACGACGTTTCATTTCAATGGCTAAGTGCCACATTGGTGCATTACGATATTCTGTATTTCCATAAGAACTAAATCCTCTATGGATTAATCCTAAATCTTCGATACCTGCTTTTGCAATACGCTCCATACCACCCACCCATAATTCTAAATCTGGGTTCAATGGATTCTTAATTAAAACCGGAACTTTAACACCTCTTAATGCATCTGCAATCTCTTGCACACTAAAAGGATTCACAGTAGTACGCGCACCTACCCATAAAACATCCACATCAAAATGCAAAGCATCTTCCACTTGTTTTGCTGTTGCCACTTCTACTGCAACTGGCAAACCTGTTTCTTTTTTTGCTTGCTGTAACCATGGTAAACCTTTCGTACCAATCCCTTCAAAACTTCCAGGACGTGTTCTTGGTTTCCAGATACCTGCTCGCATGATATCTACTTTGCCTGTTGCTGCTAATCCTTTAGCAGTGGCCATTACTTGTTCTTCAGTTTCGGCACTACAAGGACCAGAGATAATCAATGGAGCTTTTTTTAATAATGCGCTTACTTTTTGTTGTTGTTCAGTTAAGGTTCCCATTTTTAACTAATTTTAGTATTAAGTATTTATTTATTTTTTTATTTTTTATCCTTCGTTTTTATTAAAACCTCTTGGACCTCCGCTATCAGCATCGTTCATTCGAATACGACGACCCTTATAGCTCTTGCCATCAATAGCACTAATCATTTTTTTAGCAGCACTTGATTCAATTTCAATCCAGCTATTCATATCTCTCATGTCTATTTTACCAAGTACTTCTTTTTTCAAGTCACTCATGTCTAAAACAAACTGCAAGAAACTAGCTTTATAAAATCCGTCTTTGGTACCAAGGTTTACAAACAAACGAGTAGATCCTGCAGCAGCACGATTCGCAGTACGGCCACGACCGTCTCCACGATCACCGCGGTCAGCACCACGATCTCCGCGATCATTAGAGCGATCACCACCACTTCGACGATCTGAATATTCGTTACGTCCTCTTTCACGATTACGATCCTGCATACCACCTACATCACGACGACCTTTTTCTGCAGCGCGAATATTTAAGTCCTGTGCATTTTCATAATAACTCAAGAAACGGTTAAACTCTAAAGCGGCGAAACGTGTTAAGATTTCTTCCTTGCTCATGTCTGCAAATTTCTCTGCCAACATCGGAACATAAGTTTCATAATCACCATGGCTTACATCAGTAGACATTAACTTATCCATTAAATGGAAAAATTGTTTTCTACAAACATCCTTACCACTTGGTATATCCAATTTGTGGAAAGTACATTTATTGATGTTTTCAATTTGACGTAAACGGTAAGACTCTCTTGAGTGCACAATAGAAATACAATTACCATGGCTGCCTGCACGACCTGTACGACCACTACGGTGCGTATAAACTTCCACATCATCTGGTAATTCGTAGTTAATAACGTGTGTGATTCCTTTAACGTCAATACCTCTTGCAGCAACGTCAGTTGCAATTAACAATTGTAAAGTTTTATCTCTAAATTGTCCCATTACTTTATCACGTTGTTGTTGTGTTAAGTCGCCGTGTAATGCATCAATATCATAACCCTCACGCGTTAAACGCTGCGTAATTTCTTGTGCATCTGCTTTAGTACGTGTAAAGATGATACCATAGATACCAGGGTTAAAATCAATGATACGTTTTAAGGTTTCATAGCGGTGTTGAGCCGAGGTTAAATAATATTGGTGATCAATACTTTTGTTTGTTGCATTTACTTTACCAATGGTTACTTCCACTGGTTCTTTCATGTAACGCTTGCTCACTTTTCTAATTTCTGGTGGCATGGTTGCACTAAATAACCAAATGCTTTCACGGTTAGGTGTATTCTTTAAAATAAATTCAATGTCATCTTGGAATCCCATGTTTAACATTTCATCTGCCTCATCTAAAACTACATATTCAATTTGCTCTAGGTTAATTGCTTTACGCTCAATCAAGTCAATTAAACGACCTGGAGTAGCCACTACAATTTGTACCCCTCTTTTCAAATCTCTAATTTGCATACCGATAGAAGTACCACCATATACTGCCAATACTTGTAAACCTGAAACATGTTTTTTAAACAAATTAATTTCATTTACAATTTGCATACATAATTCACGTGTAGGACATACCACCAATGCTTGTGGATGTTTATCAGCTGTTTTAATTAATTGAATCAATGGCAAACCAAAAGCTGCAGTTTTACCTGTACCTGTTTGTGCCAAACCAATAAAATCTTTTGTTCCGCTAATTAATACCGGAATAGAACGCTCTTGAATTTCTGTCGCGTGTGTGTACCCTAATTCAGTAACTGATTTCACCAATTGCTCATTTACACCTAATTCTGCAAATGTCATTTTTGTTTTTACTGCTTCAATCAATTCATTTTTAACTTCCATATCTTCTGTGTTCTTCATTTTGTTGTTTTTACTTTTCTTAAATAAGAATTCTATTTTAGAATTCTCTTAATCCCATTCGCATTTTCAATCAAGTCTGATAAATATTCAAAGTTTTCTTTTTCCAAACAAGACTTGAATTTTCTCAACTGACTGATATGCTCATTCAAAACGTCTAATACATTCTCTTTGTTTTGCATAAAGATGGGCACCCATGTTGCTGCATTGGATTTTGCCAAACGCACGGTACTATCAAAACCACCACTCGCTAACTCGAATATATTATCCGATTCTTTTTCCTTCTCCAACACGGTATTAGCCAATGCGAAAGAAGTGATATGTGAGATATGACTCACATAAGCCACATGAATGTCATGTTTAGTAGCATTCATGGAAACAATATGCATTCCTAAAGTTGTATACAAACGTTCTACTGTCAATAGCGCATCCGCATCTACTTGTTCCTTATTGCATATTACCGTTGCTTTATTTTCAAAAGCATCGCTTTGTGCAGCACTAGGACCACTAAACTCCGTTCCCCACATTGGATGTGTTGGAACAAATCTTCCTTTTTTCGCGTGCGCACTGGCTATCTGCGCAACTGCTTCTTTGGTGGATCCTAAATCAAAAACGACTTGTTGGTCAACTAAATCTAAAACCGAAGGCAATAGTTTTTCAGCAATATTCACAGGCGTTGCGATGGCAATGATGTCCGATAATTTTACAGCATCTTCCAATGTCATAATTTCATCAACAATCCCTAAACGCAATGCCTCGGCTTGGTGGTCTGGATTATTGTCCACGCCAATCACATTGGAAACAAAGCCTTTCTTTTTCAAAGACAATGCCAATGAACCTCCTATGAGACCAATACCAATTACTGCTAAACGCATGCTTTCACTCTTTTAATTGCTTCATTAAATTTCTCCATTGAACCGCATAAGCTCACACGGATGTAATTATTACCTGCCGAACCAAAAATGCCACCAGGTGTAATAAAGACATTCGCATCGTACAACACCTTATCGCTTAATGCATATCCATCTTTATATGTGGCTGGAATTTTAGCCCAAACAAACATCCCTACTTGTTGTTTTGAATATGCACAGTTTAATGTGTCTAATAATTCATACACTTTTTGGCGACGTTCGGTATAAACTTGATTTACTGAATCATACCAAGATTTATCTAAGCTTAATGCTTTTGCCGCTGCTAATTGCACAGGTAAAAACATACCACTATCCATATTGGATTTAAATCTTAATATTTCGTTGACTCTTTCTTCGGCAGCAATCAACATACCTACTCTCCAACCAGCCATGTTTTGGCTTTTGCTTAAAGAGTTTAATTCAATCACCACTTCTTTTGCTCCTTCCACCGATAATAAACTTTCCGGTTGATCATTTAAGATGAAAGCATAAGGATTGTCGTGACAAATTAATATTTGATGCTGCTTACCAAATGCCACTAATTTTTCAAAGAGTGCTTTAGTAGGCATTTGACCTGTAGGCATGTGTGGATAGTTCACCCACATCAATTTCACTTTTGATAAATCTGTTTTTTCTAGATTTTCAAAGTCAGGCGCCCAATGATTCTCTGCAGTCAACTCATAGTATAGCGGAGTGCCCCCTGCTAATTTAACTGCACTGGTGTATGTAGGATAACCTGGGTTTGGAATTAACACCTGATCACCTGCATTTAAATAGGTCATACAAATATGCATGATCCCTTCCTTGCTCCCGAGTAATGGAAGCACTTCTGTTGCTGGATTAATATTATCAACATGATAATACTTTTTATACCACTCGGCAATAGCTTCTCTCAAAACTGGAGAGCCCTTATAGGATTGATAACCGTGAACATTATCTTTAGCAGCTTCCTCATTTAAGGTAGCCAACACTGATGGATGTGGAGGTAAATCGGGACTTCCAATTCCCAAATTAATTATTTGCTTACCCGCTTTATTAAGTTCATCAATTTCACGCAGTTTGGTAGCGAAATAATATTCCCCAATACCCTCTAATCTATTTGATAATGTTAGGTTCATAATTAGCCTTTTACAACTTTACCTTTTTTATACAATCCAAAAACTTTAAAACTATTGGTCATGCCTTTTACCGCTTCCAATACTTTTTCAATTTGTTTATTATTCTCAAATTCTAAATCTGCATAAAATCCATATTTGAAAGTACTACCTGGAATAGGCATACTTTGCAATTTGCTCAAGTTCACACCACCCTGCGCAATCTTTGCCAACACTTTGGAAAGAATTCCTTTAGAGTGGTCTGTTTGAAAATAGATAGATGCTTTATTAGCGTCTTTAATTTCAACCTTTGCTTTTGCTGGAACTAAAATTAAAAAGCGCGTAATATTATTTTTCAAAGTATGAATGTCAGGAGCAATTACTTCCAAGTTATACAACTGCGCAGCCAACTTGCTTGCAATAGCCGCAACATGTTTGCTTTTATGCTGATGTACCATCTTTGCACTTAATGCCGTATCCTCAGACTCTACTAATTTGTATGGATGTTGTTCTAAAAAATCCAAACATTGTAAAATAGCCATTGGATGACTATGCACTTCTTTAATGTCTGAAAGTTTAACGCCAGGATTTACTAAAAGGTTTTGGCTAATAGACAAATACACTTCCCCAATTACTTGCAAATTGCTTTTTTGCAATAAATTATAATTGGGCAAAATACTTCCCGCAATAGAATTTTCAATAGCCATCACCGCACCATCTGATTGTTTAGGATCTGCGCCAATTTTTACCACTTCCCTAAACGTATCACAAGTAATCACCTCTACCGTTTTTCCATAAAACTGTCTTGCTGCCACTTGGTGGAAACTACCTTCGTATCCTTGTATCGTCACTTTTTTATTCATCCTTATCCTAATCCTTTCTTATTCAAATATTTTTAATAAAAAATCCCGGCTGTTTTGGCCGGGATTGTATGTTTAGTTATTTCGTTTAAGCTTTTACAAATACTACCCGGCTACTTTGATTAAAGTAGAAATAAAAGAAAAAGTAAAACCAGTTGCTAATTGCTTTCATCGTGATACAAATATAGGCTAAAATGCCCGATTATAGGCTAAAAACACAAAGTTTTTTACATTTTACTAACAATTATTCGCATTAAAGGCTTTTGGATTCGCCTGAAAATTATATAATTTTGAAAAAAATATACATTATGAGTAAAGAAGTTGGTCAAGTATTATTTGCATGCGTTAGTTACATTATACTTTTGGAATTGATCTTGTTGTTTGCAACAAACCACTAGTATTAGGTATAAAAAGTTCCGCGAGGAACTTCCAAATCTTTAGAATAAAAAAAGCCTCCCTGTGGAAACAGGGCGGCTCTAACGATTGCTTGCCATATGAAAATTGTTCGAATAACTATTGGTTGGCAAGCTTTTAAACGAGGTTTCCCTCATTTGGACCAATAGTCCAATTAATTTAATTACTTCTTAGCAGCAGAATCAACTTTAACTGCAGCAGAATCAACTTTAGTTGAATCAACTTTTACAGCAGCTGTGTCAGCTTTAGCAGCAGTAGAATCAGCTTTAACTTCAGTTGAAGCACCACCACAAGCAGCTAATGCAGCGATAGCGAAAATTGCAAATACTTTTTTCATTTGGAAAGGTTTTAATTGTTTATTTATAATCTTAATACCGAAACGAATAAAAAGTAACCCGCCGCGGTCTAAAATTTTCAAAAAAAATATTATCTAATCAAATTGGGTTACTTTTGACCTACCTAAGTATTAATATCTTGAAAGCTGAATACAATGAAATTGCCCTGTTAAAAGGGTTGGCTAATAATGATTCTAAAGCGGTTGAAACGCTTTATAAAAATCATTTTAGCACTATCCAGCACTTCATCGAAAACAATAATGGTTCATTTGACGATGCAAGGGATGTTTTTCAAGAAGCAATGATCACCTTATATGAAAAGGTTCAAAGCGAATCTTTTACACTCACCTGTCAAATTAAAACTTACTTGTTTTCAATATGTAAGCACTTGTGGCTCAAGCGTTTACAGCAGATGGGTAAATACAGTACTCCCTTGAGCACTCAGGAAGAGAGTATTTCGGTAGAAACGGATATAGAGGCATTTGAAAAAAAAGATGCCGCCTATGCCATCATGGATCGAGCGTTAAATAGTTTAGGAGAGCCTTGTAAGAGTTTGCTAGAAGGATACTATTTAAATAAAAAAGGGATGCAGGAGTTGGCGGCAGAGTTTGGATATACCAATTCAGACAATGCGAAAAACCAAAAATATAAATGTTTAATGCGATTAAAGAAGCTATTCTTTTCGCAATATAATATAGGAGATTAAGATTATGAAACAGTTGGATGATATTCAATTATTGGAGGCGATCGAAAGATACTTAGCAGGCGAAATGTCGGCAAGTGAAGCTGCGCAATTTGAAACCATCCGCAAGCAAACTCCTGAAATTGATCAAATGGTTGTTGAACATGACATGTTTTTACTTGAAATGGGCAACTACGCCAACCGAAAGAATTTTTCAAAACTTTCTACAGAGACATTCAATAATTTATATAACGCAGGTGAATGGGCTCCAATTGACGAGCAAACTACTAAGTTTAAAGTAATTCAACTTTGGACTAAATACAAAAAGGTAACAGCAATTGCTGCCACTGTTGGTGGATTCATTGCTTTATTTACCTCTACTTTAGTGATGTACTTTTCTCCTAGCTTAAATGGTTCTCAGGTATTACAATTAAGCAAGGCCATTGAAGTAATTAAGAAAAATCAACAGGTTCAGGGTCATATTTTAAATGAAGTGAAAACGAAGTTGCCAGAAAATGCCAAATTATTAAGTGGCGGTTCTGGCTTTTTAATTGACACAAAAGGATATATCATCACCAATGCCCATGTTTTAAAAGGAAATGGCGCCATTGTTATTAATAGTTTAGGACAGGAATTAAATGCAACTATTGTTTATGCAGACAAATCTGTGGATTTGGCTTTATTAAAAATTATTGACTCCGATTTTAACCAACCAAAATCTATACCTTATTCTATTCGCAAAAAAGCAACTGAATTAGGAGAAGAGATTTATACATTAGGCTATCCGAGAAATGATAATGATATTGTTTATGGTAAAGGTTATTTAAGTGCTCAATCAGGTTTTGAAGGAGATAGCAATGCTTATCAAATTCAAATAAGTGCAAATCCAGGATATTCTGGAGCCCCTATATTTAATAATAATGCCGAAATCATCGGTATTATTAATACAAGACAAAAACAGGCAGAAGGCGTTGCCTTTGCTATTAAGTCGTCTAAAATATTTGATTTAATCGAAGCTGCACAAAATGAGCAATCAAATGAAAAAGCAGTTCATATTGCAAAAAGTATGAGCACTAGTAAAAGCAGTGATAGAAAGAAACAAATTGGAGAGATGAAAAATTTCATCTTCAATATTCGATCTTATAATTAATTATTGTCTACCACAATTTTGAAGGATAAACATTGGACTTTACCAATGTATCAATACTAGCTTTCACTGAAGGTGCATCTTCCTTATAGGTAACTCCAAACCATTTTGCATTTGTTGGAATTACTTTTACATCTCCTAATCCCAATGTTGAAAATTGACCTGTAACAAATGGAATATAAAATTCAGACTTCAATTCCATTCCTTGTTTATCTAAAAATGAATCAAACTCTTTCTCACACAAGTCAATGAAATTAGGGGCAAAGCACATAAAATTCATACTCACTCTTGTATCTTCTTTTAAAGGATTTTCAACTCCCTCTTCCTCAAAAACAATCTGCCCTTCTTTTCTGTAAATTTTTGTACGCTCATTAATTTGCGTCAAAGTATTATTTTCATCTACACTACAAACACCACGACTAACCGTCCCATTTTCACTTAAAGTATTTGCCAACTCATAACCAAGTATGCAATAAGTTTTATCATTACATTCCTTAGTCAAAAAATTAAATGCTTGTTCAAAAGCTTCTTTTCCATAATAGTCATCAGCATTGATTACTGCAAATGGCTCATTTACTACGCCCTTTGTACATAAAACAGCATGTGCAGTTCCCCAAGGTTTAGTGCGTTCTGGATTTACCAATTTACCTTCGGTATATTTATTCAAAGCTTGATAAACATATTCTGTTGCAATTCTGCCATTCAACTTTGGCTCAAAAATGGCTTTAAATGGCTCAGCAAAATCTTCCCTTATAATAAAAACTACTTTTCCAAATCCAGCTCTTATTGCATCATAGATAGAATAATCCATAATGGTTTCGCCATTAGGTCCAAAGCCTTCAGTTTGCTTTTGACTTCCGTATCTACTTGCCATTCCCGCAGCCAATATGACTAATGTAGGTGCACTCATTGTTCAAAGTTTTTATTTAGTATTTTTATAAAATACAGCACGCAAAAATAACCGATTTCACTTAATAAATATCACAATAATTATCAATTTGTTCCCCAGTCCTATCATAGAAAATGTGCCCTTATTAAGTAATGCTGAAATAACGGTGGATACCCTAAGACTGGACCAAATCCACCCCATTATTAGTGGCAATAAATGGTATAAACTCAGGTATTATATTCAAGATGCCTTAGAGAAGAAGGCATCCACTTTAGCTAGTTTTGGCGGTCCCTACTCCAACCATTTAGTGGCGCTTGCCTATGCCTCAAAATGGAAAGGCTTACACACCATTGGATACGTAAGGTCAAATAAAGGAGAACCCATTACACCTACATTACAGGAAGCAATTAATTATGGAATGGAGCTTGTTTTTTTAGGAAGACAAGATTTTCAAAGCTTGAAAAACGATATGCTCGAAACGCATTCCAAAATGCAAAACCCAGCTATATATTATGTAGATGAAGGTGGTTATGGAATTTTAGGTGCAAAAGGAGCAAGTACTATTTATCCAAATCAACATTACGATTATATAATTTGTGCAGTGGGCACTGGAACAATGATTGCAGGAATCATAAATGCCGCAACAACTCGTCAAAAAATTATTGGAATTCCTGTATTAAAAAATGAAGGCAGTATCGAAAATGAAATACGTGAACTATTAATAAACAAAGAATCGGATTTCAATTTATTGCATGATTTTCACCAAGGGGGGTATGCGAAAACTACAAAGCAACAAATTAATTTCATGAACTTGTTATGGGATCAATGCACAATCCCCACTGATATTGTGTATACCAGCAAAGTATTTTTTGCAGTGAACGAATTAATAAAACAAAATTATTTTAACACTAATAATAGTGTATTAATCATACATAGCGGTGGTTTGCAAGGAAACAGATCGGTGGCAAAAGGAACATTAATCTTTTAATTCACTAGCTATTCATTTACTAGCCTTCCAATAAATCGCAATCAAAAATTAATTTGAAATGTTTTTTGATTTTATTTTTTACTTCTTCATAATCTACTTTATAGCCTAATTCCTTTTCTAAGGAAGTAACCGTTTTACCTTGTATACCACAAGGAACAATGTATTCAAAATGCGTTAGGTTAGGATTCACATTCAAAGCAAATCCATGCATGGTTACCCAACGACTGCACTTAATACCCATGGCACAAATTTTTCTTGCCATAAATGGATCATTGGGTTGCAACCAAACTCCTGTTTCGCCAGCACTTCTTTCTCCAATTAAACCATACTCTGCAATGGTATCAATAATTACTTGCTCCAAACTTCTTAAATACCAACCAAGATCGGTCCTGAATTTATCTAAATCTAAAATGGGATATCCCACAATTTGTTGAGGTCCATGATAGGTAATATCTCCTCCTCTATTGATATGAAAAAACTCAATGCCTAATTTTTGCAAATGTTCCTCTGAAACTAAAACATGCTCTCTTTTCCCATTTTTTCCTAAAGTAAAAACAGGTGGATGTTCCACAAATAACAATCTATGTTCGGTAGCGGTTTCTTTAACATCTTCGTCTTTTTCCCTAGCTAAAGATTTGATATGAGTGTTTTTAGCCAAAAGATGCTCCTGATAATCCCATGTGGGTTGATATGATTTTATACCTAAATCCTCAAAATATACTGGTTGGCGCATACAACAAAGTTACAAACTAAGCAGCAATATCCTACTTTTGCAGCATGTCAACCGAACAAGATTTAATACAAGACGAAAATAACGAGGAAGTATACGAGAAACTGACTTTTATGGTAGATAAAGGTCAGGAACCCATGCGTATTGATAAATGGGTACAAATGCGCATTGAAGGAATGACGCGCAGTAAATTACAAAATGGAATTGAAGGGGGCTTTTTAACAGTAAACGGAAAAGTAGTTAAAAGTAATTATCGTACACGACCAGGTGATGAAGTTACTTATATGAGTTATGTAAATCCAGAATACACGGAGTTAAAACCCGAGCAAATGGATTTAGATATTGTTTATGAAGATGATGCGGTAATGGTTATCAATAAGCCAGCCAATATGGTTGTGCATCCTGGCATTGGAAATTACACAGGCACTTTATTAAATGGTGTAGCCTATCATTTACTTTCTCAAAACCCAGATTTAAACGAAGACGTGTTACCAAGATTTGGATTAGTACATAGAATTGATAAAAATACTACTGGCTTAATTGTATTAGCAAAAACTGCCGAGGCTGCCAGTCATTTAGCAAAGCAATTTTTTAATCATACGGTAGAGAGAAAATATGTTGCTTTAGTGTGGGGTGATATGGAACAGGATGAAGGCACAGTGGTGGCACATATTGCTCGTCACAAAACTTTCAGAAAAATGTTTGATGCGTATCCAGATGGAGAGGTTGGTAAGCATGCTATTACTCATTATAAGGTAATTGAAAGGTACAATTACACCACTCTAGTTTCTTGTATTTTGGAAACAGGACGTACACACCAAATACGTGTACATATGAAACATATTGGTCACACTTTATTTAATGACAATGAATATGGTGGAGATAGAATTTTAAAAGGAACTATTTATACCAAGTACAAACAGTTTGTTGACAATTGTTTTGAAGCCTGTCCTAGATGCGCATTACACGCAGCAACTTTGGGTTTCGTGCATCCTACCACCAATGAAATGATGCGTTTTGAAAGTGAAATTCCTAATGATATTCAAGCAGCGATCACTAAATGGAAAAATTACAAATCTGCTGCACACAGTCTTGAGAAATAAGAAGTAGTTATAGCCTATTTTAAGTATTCAAATAAAAAAGCCCTTGAAAATTCAAGGGCTTTTTTTATGGATCAAACTGAATTGATTATTTTTTAGTAGCGGCGGCTTGCATTGGAGATACTCCAACGGATTGACCACGACCAACTGATTTAGTTTTGAATAAAGTAAACTTACTTGGCTCTGCAACATTTGGCCAGCTATTGTTTGACTCATCAATATCGGCAGTTTCACGCATTGGATCTAATTTAATAGAAACCGCTTTTTTATTTGTCAAGAATACTTTTGTAACCTTATTTTCATTCTTTCTCCAAATTTGAGCAGGTAAACGTTTTGTTTCTTTACTACCATCTGCAAAAGTGAACTCAACAATAATTGGCATTACCAATCCACCTTTGTTTAAGAAAGTAATTTCATACAAATTAGCATCCGC
The DNA here is from genome assembly GCA_903938445.1 of uncultured Bacteroidota bacterium. Classification (GTDB taxonomy): domain Bacteria; phylum Bacteroidota; class Bacteroidia; order Chitinophagales; family Chitinophagaceae; genus Sediminibacterium. The sequence goes on from CAJADG010000010.1 coordinate 23,885, forward strand.
ATATTTTGCCTTTTCTTCATCAGTTAACACAGTTGGTGCACCAAAAGAGGGAGCTGGTTGTTTTGTTACTGAATCATATGGCTCTAATCCACGATCATATCTCCAATAGAAATCACGTAAAGTAGTATCTGAATCTGTTAAGAAGACAATTGATTTGTCTTGCTTGTTTCTGATTTTTGAAATATCCTCGAACGCATTTACTGCAGGCTTATCCAATCCTCTTTGTACACCTGAACGTGCAGCAGGAGCAGCAGCAGTTGCATCATATACAGCATGTTTTACTGTATCAATAGCAATATCACAAGGCTCAATACCATAGAACCAACCTCTCCAGAACCAATCTAAATCTTCGGCACTTGCATCTTCCATGGTTCTGAATAAATCTGCTGGAGTTGGATGTTTAAATGCCCATCTTCTTGCATATTCTTTAAATGAGTAGTCAAATAATTCACGGCCCATAATGGTTTCACGTAAAATATTTAAACCAGTTGCTGGCTTTGTATAAGCATTAGGACCAAAACCAATAATGTTTTCACTATTTGTCATAATTGGCTCTAATTGATCTTTTGGCAATTTCATGTAGTCAACAATTGACCAAGCTGGACCACCACGAGACGGGAATTTATTATCGTATAATTCTTGTGTTAAATATTGAACGAAAGAATTTAATCCTTCATCCATCCAAGACCATTGACGCTCATCAGAGTTAACAATCATTGGGAAAAAGTTATGACCCACTTCATGAATTACTACACCCAACATACCATTTTTAGTTGCTTCTGTATATGAACCATCTTTTTCAGTACGACCATAGTTAAAACAAATCATTGGGTATTCCATTCCATTAGCAGCTTCAATACTTTGAGCCACTGGATATGGATAAGGAATAGAAAATTTAGAATAAGTTTTAATTGTATGTGCAACTGCTTTTGAAGAGAATTTACGGTATAAACCATAAGCCTCTTTTCCATAAGCACTCATGCTCATTACTTTTTTACCTTCGACATTGGTTGCTAAGGCATCCCAAACAAATTTACGACTGCTTCCAAAAGCAAAGTCACGTACATTATCAGCATTGAATACCCATGTTTTTGTAGTAGATACTGGATTTTTTTCAGCCTTAGTTGCTTCTTCTAATGTAACAACTTCAACTGGTTCAGTGTAAGAAGCTTGGGCTTTATTCCATCTAGCTAACTGAGCTGGACTTAATACAGCAGGATAGTTTTTACATTCACCAGTGGCCATTACAACATGGTCGCCAGGAACAGTGATTGCCACTTTATAGTTTCCAAAAGTCAAAGCAAACTCTCCTCTTCCTGTAAATTGATGATGTTGCCAACCTTGGAAATCAGAGTATACACACAAACGAGGATACCATTGTGTCATTGTAAATAAGTAATTGCCATCTTCTGGGAAAAACTCATATCCACCGCGACCACCAATAGTCATACGATCTGTGATTTTGTAATTCCAATCAATTTTAAAAGCAAATTTTTGACCTGGCTTCAATGCAGTTGGTAATTCAATACGCATCATTGTCTTGTTCACTGTGTATTTTAACTTAGCACCTAATGCATCAGTTACTTTGATGATATTATCACCTAAGCCGTTGTCTGTTTTTTCTTCTGCCAATTTATCAATAGCTGATGGAGACATTCCACGTCCCAAAAAACTTGATTCAGGATAACCTGCATTCTTTGTTGAGCTATGCTCGTTCTCATCTAATTGCAACCATAAATAAGTTAATACATCAGGTGAGTTATTGTAATAAGTAACTGTTTCAGCACCTGTTAACAATAATTTTTTCTCATCTAATATTGCCTTGATATCATAATCGGCACGTTGTTGCCAATACTTTGGACCGGGTGCACCACTTGCCGTTCTGTATTCATTTGGCGTTGGTAAAATCGTACCCAATTGTTCAAACTTGTTTCCGTGATTTGATGTTGGGTTGTTACGGATATCCTGTGCAACAAGTACAGAGAACGTACTCATTAAAAGAAACCCGAGGGTTAAAATTTTCTTCATTTGTGATTTTTTTCTATTTTAATAAAGGAACAATTCTATCAAAAACCATACTGAAAGCAAAAGCCATGGCGATGCCAGAACCAATCTGAACATAGCGCAGTCTATTCACTTTTAATACGGATACGAATATAAACGAAATAATTAAAATTATGCTAACGACAAGTAGCTGTCCTAGCTCCAATCCGATATTAAATGTGAATAAAGGGGCCAATATGGAATCTTCCTTTCCTAACATGCTTTTCAAGAAAGTACTAAAGCCTAAACCATGAATTAGCCCAAAGAACAGGGCTAAAAAGTAAATTAGGGGGTATTTTGACCTAAAATCGAAGGTTTTTACCCAATAATTGGAGGCTGCAGTAAAAACGATGGTTACTGGAATTAATAACTCAATCAAGGCAGTGGGAAAATTTATCCAATTAAGCGTACTTAGGGCCAGGGTGATGGAATGTCCAATGGTAAAAGCAGATATTAAAACCAATAATTTTTTCCAATCAGTCCATTGGTATCGGATGGTTAAGACTAAGACAAAAAGAATATGATCCCATGCTTGCCAGTCCATAATATGCCTAAATCCTAAGTTTAAATACATTCCTACTTCGTCCATAAATCAAATTTTTAGTCTCGACAATTAATCAAGACATTTGTAGTAGACAAATATAAGAATTATGACCTGGATTGGTATCAAACCACTTACAACCCTTTTATTCGCATTACTTCACCCTTTTTATGTTTCCGTAATTGATATTAATCATAATGAAAAGGAAGCAAGTATTGAAATAAGTGTGCGCACTTTTACCACTGATCTTGAAACTAGAATACAGGAAGAGTATCATGTAAAATTAGATTTAGCGGATCCAAAACAAAAAGCAAAAGCAGACCAATTTATTAATTTATATGTTCAAAAAAGATTAGCCCTAAGTTCAAATGGCGCAAAATACAATATGGATTATATTGGATTTGAAATTCAGAAAGAAAGTACTTGGAGTTATTTTGAAATTAAGAACATAAAGCAATTAAAACAATTGGAAGTTTTTTGTGAAATACTCTTTGGCATAGATCCGCAGCAAATAAATATTATTCATGCAAAGGCAAATGGACAAAAGAAGAGCTTTGAATTGACCGCACCCAAAAATAAAACTCAATTTAATTTTTAAACACCGAAAATTTATCGTTTTAATTCCAATACTTCAAATGGGGTTATTTCTTTTGGCCTAGAATTTGGATTTAGAAAAGGAAGACTTAGCATGGTCACATGAAATCGGTTTGAGGTATAATGGTGAATGCTTGAAGGGAATTGTTTTTTCAAACTTGAGTCGTTCACCGCATCTGTGATTACCCAATTTCCTTCTTTTAATTGCAAACTATCTTTTGTATTTGCGAATACATGTTGCCCATAATAGTGAAAGGCATTGCTGTTGGGAATTTTATACAATACCATTTTATCCTTATCCCAGCCCTTTTGATCCATCACATTCGCCAATTGATTCCCCCATTGATAATTTAATAAGTGAGGATAAAAATGAGTATTCATAAAAGTATTTACCCCAATCATTAATACCACAGACATATAAAACCACTTTTGTCCAATTGTTCTTTTCGAAAGAAATTGAATAAGGATAATAGCAAAAAGAATAAGTCCTATAATAGCTCCTATCCAACCAATAAAACCAAATGGTACTATAGCTATTAAAGTTGCAGCAATCATTAAAATAGAAAATATAAATAGATGAAAGCCATAAAATTCTTTTACTATTTTAGACATCGCATTATTATTCCAAAGGGTATTTTGCCAATGATTGGCTGTTACAACCGCGGCTAATGGGAAAACCACAAAAATATAATGAGGCAATTGAGCTTGGCTACGAGAAAGCACTAAATAAGTTAAAGCAAAACCGAAAAATGAGATAAGCTCGGTACTTGGTTGGAAAAAACCTTCTTTGAAAATAGCAAAAGCTTTTGCAAAAAATGCCCATAAAAAAACAAAGATCCAAGGAAGGAAACTCCAAAACATATTCTCCAATAAGAAAGTAAAGTACCCCATTTCCTTATAATAATTCTGCCCTGTATACCTGCCAAAACTTTGGGTCCAATAATAAAATTCCAAACCAGATTTAATAGGTCGATCATTAATTAATTTACCTGGATGTAAATCGTATTGTTGATACAGCCCCCAACTCATAGGAACTAATAATAAAGCCAATAAAATAATACCAGGTATGTAAATGGGCTTGTAAAAAAACGCCCATTTTTTTTGACTTACCCAATGAGGTGCCATAGCTAAAACAGGCACTACCAATGCTATGGGGCCCTTTGTCATCATGCCACCAGCAATTGCAACAATTGCTAAAAAGAAATCGGCATTGTTTTTTTGTTCTGCCCATTTTGCCATTAAATAAATGCTAAGCATAACCCAACCTACCAACATGGTATCAGTTCTTACATCATGTGCAATTAAGAAAAATGCTTGGCAACTTGCCAATATAATGGTAGCAAGACGTGCGGTTAATTTTCCATAATATAATTCAGCAAATTTAAAAGTGGAATAAAGCGCGATTCCTAAAAATAACAAAGAGGGTAAACGATAAGCCCAATCATGTATGCCAAAAATTTTCATTGAAAATGCAGATAACCAAAATAACATGGGTGGCTTATCTAAATAATCTTTCCCTAAATCATACACTTGTAAAAAACTATTGCGCGCTAACATCTCTCTACTAATGGAAGCATATTGCGATGCATCAATATCCATTAGCGGGATCATAAAACTTCCAATTACATACAATCCAATGCATGCAGCCAATAAAAGAAGAAAAGTATTTTTATTCATGGTAGAATTTTATGCGTATTTATGGAAGGCCTGCAATTTTATAATACATTTTACTACTAAGGTATCCAACAGAAATACCAATTATAGCACCGGCAAATACATCTAATGGAAAATGCACTCCAACATACACCTGTGCATAGGAAATAATGGCTGCCCAAATTAAAAATAGATATCGATAATTTTTTAACAAAGGTTGCATGGTCATTACCATAAACATGGCAAGTCCAAAATGATTGGCTGCATGGGATGAGGTAAAACTAAACCCACCCGAACAATGATCTAATAATAATCTTGACTGATGCATCAGCGTTGGATCGGCACATGGTCTGAGACGATGAAAAACCGGCTTAAAAAAACTACTGCTAATTTGATCGGTTAAAGCAACATTAATAACAACCATTAGTACCCATTTCCAAGCTTTCTTTCCCCATTTATAAAATAACAAAGTCAATATAACAAAGTATAAGGGGATCCAATTTTTGGAATCTCTACACCAAGGCATTAGGATATCGAAAAAAGAGTTGGTCCATTTACCATTTAAAACAGCAAAAACAGCTTTATCATTTGCCAATAAATCGTTCCAAAAGTCTTGCATCATTTGATAAAGATACCAAGAAGTGCAAAAATTTAAAGTAAATTTGTAAATCCTTTTTAAAAAGCAAAAACAAGCATTATGTCTCTTATAAAAAGCATTTCTGGATTTAGAGGTACCATTGGTGGAAAGCCAAATGATAACCTTACCCCTATTGACATTGTAAAATTTGCCTCTGCATATGGAACTTGGCTAAAAAGCAAGTCTGCTGGACCTAAAAAAGTATTGGTAGGACGTGATGGCAGAATGAGTGGCGAAATGGTAGAAGCCTTAGTAGAGCAAAGTTTATTGGCATTAGGAATTGATGTGATTCATTTGGGATTAAGCACTACCCCCACTGTTGAAATGGCCGTGGTGTTTGAGGGTGCTGATGGAGGCATTATTTTAACAGCGAGTCACAATCCAAAAGAATGGAACGCTTTAAAATTATTGAATGAAAAAGGAGAGTTTGTCAGTGGTGAGGAAGGAAAAGTAATTTTAACCCTGGCTGCTAATGAAGATTTTAATTACGCTTCCGTAGACAACATGGGTAAGATCATTGCAAATGAAACAAGTTTAGAAAAACATATCAAAGCAATTGTTGAATATCCATTAGTAGATATAGCTGCTATCAAAGCAGCAAATTTTTCGGTAGTGGTAGATGCCATTAATAGTTCGGGTGCTTTCACCGTTCCTGCTTTGTTAAACGCTATTGGTGTAAACAATATTAAAGTATTGAATTCTGCAATGACAGGTAATTTTGCACACAACCCTGAACCATTAAAAGAGCATCTTACTGAATTATGCACTACAGTCGTAAACGAGAGAGCACATTTGGGTATTGCAGTAGATCCAGATGTAGACAGATTATGCTTTGTAAGCGAGGATGGTGAATTGTTTGGAGAAGAGTACACCTTGGTGGCGGTGGCTGATTATATTTTACAAAACAATAATGGAGCTACCGTAAGCAACCTATCTTCTACAAGAGCATTGCGGGATGTAACCGAAAAGTACGGATGTCAATATTTTGCTAGTGCTGTGGGTGAAGTAAATGTGGTAACGATGATGAAAAATCAACAAGCAGTTATTGGAGGAGAAGGCAATGGTGGGATTATTGTTCCTGATCTTCATTATGGAAGAGATGCATTAATAGGTATCGCATTATTTTTAACGCATTTGGCAAAATCCAATATGTCTACCTCTGCATTAAGGGCAAGTTATCCTGCCTATTTCATGAGTAAGAAAAAAATGGATTTGGATGGCAATATTTCATTGGATAAAATTTTTGCAACCCTAGAATCAAAGTTTGGCCAATTTGCTATTAATAAAGTAGACGGTTTTAAAATTGACTTTGATAATAAATGGGTGCATTTAAGATCAAGTAACACAGAACCCATCATTCGCATCTATACGGAAGCTCCTTCACAAGTGGAAGCAGACCAACTTGCTGATGAGATCATTGCTATTATTGGCACAATTAAGTAATTTAGCGAATATGGAGAGAATCTATTTTGACAATGCTGCAACCACTTCATTAGACCCTCAGGTTTTAGAAGCCATGATGCCTTATTTGACTGAAAAATTTGGCAACCCATCTTCCATTTATAGCTATGGAAGAGAATCTAGAATGGCTGTGGAACAGGCCCGTAAATCGGTAGCAAAGCATTTGGGTGCTAAACCTGCTGAAATATTTTTCACAAGTGGTGGCACAGAAAGTAGCAATACCATTTTACATGGAGCTATTTATGATTTAGGATGTAAGCATATTATAAGCTCTCCTATCGAACACCATGCCACTTTACATTCCGTAGAGCATTTGTCTAAAACGGCTGGTGTAGATTTAGATTATGTAAATATTTTGCCAAACGGACATATTGATCTTGTACATTTAGAGGAATTATTGGCATCAAATACTAATAAAACCATTGTAAGTATCATGCATGCTAATAATGAAATTGGCAATATGATTGACTTGCAAGAAGTAGGTGAAATTTGCAAAAAATACAATGCCTATTTTCATAGCGATACGGTACAGACAGTTGGACATTTTCCATTTAAATTAAGTGAAACGCCAGTAGATTTTATTACAGGAGCGGGTCATAAATTTCATGGACCCAAAGGCGTTGGAATTTTATATGTAAATGAAAATATAAAAATAAACCCATTGGTTCATGGAGGTGCTCAGGAGCGTAATATGCGTGCGGGTACTGAAAACTTATATGGTATTGTGGGATTTGCCAAGGCACTTGAATTAGCTACAGAACATTACGAAAAAGATAGTGCCTATATAAATTCATTACGCAAATACATGCATGACCAATTGATTGCTCAAATTCCTGGCATTAGCTTTAATGGAGATACTTTTGGAAAAAGCTTATATACTTTACTGAGCGTTAATTTTCCAAAAAATGAAAAGTCTGAAATGATGTTATTTAATTTAGACATTCATCATATTTGCGCAAGTGGGGGTAGTGCTTGTTCTAGCGGAGCGCAACAAGGATCTCATGTAATTAGTGCATTAAAAAAGGGAGATGATATTGCAACCATTCGTTTTTCTTTTTCAAAAAACAATACTACTCAAGAAATTGATAAAGTCATTGAGACCTTAAAGGATTTGGTATAAAAATATATTTGAAAAACCAAACTTGAAATTCATAAAAAATTCAACTGAATATATACAAACAGATCGGCCCGCAATTGCGGGCCGATCTGTTTGTATTCGAAAAACTTCCTATTACTTATTTGTAGCTTTTAATTTAGCATAATCTACTCCCATTTTTTCAATGGAATTAATCAATTGATAAGAACTAATAGCCTCTTGAACAAATGACATTTGTCTGTTAGAAAGTGAGTTGGGTTTATTTTGATAAGCTAACTCACAATTTTGCAAAAATTGATCTTCGGTCATATTATCTCCCATTGAACGATAGTAGGTAATTTGTTGTTTCAAATCCTTTGTCAATAAACCTGCAATCTTTTTGGCTAAAGCCTCGTCATCTGCAGCATAACAAGATTGTAAAAATACAAATGAGAAATAATCATGCTGATTTCCTCGATTAGAAGTCATTGCATAAGGGAAACTTTTTTGATTTGTTTCACTATCCATTTTTCTTAAGATGTCTCTAGCCTTGTCTTTTTTACCCTCGAATGCCAAAGCAGATGCAACTTGTGCTATACTGTATCTAATTGAATTTAAATGACGTCTATTTTCTTCATCAAAATAAACATTTGGATTTTTTGCATTTCCAAAAGCAAATTTAGTCATAATGTTTTTGTAAGCAGCATCCGTATCAACACTTGCGCCATCTCCCAATACTGGTACTAATTGATAAGACATGCCAGTTTGACGAACATACTTATCAAGACCTAGTTCTTTTAACTCCTGAAGTGAAGTGAAACAAATTGGACGCTTAAATTGAGAAGTCGCAATTATTGCATACATCGCCATTTCATTTTTTACCATGTATTGGCGATTTGGATTAAAGTCAATTAATAACTCATCCACAATATTATCAGTTGGCTTTGCAATACCTGCAGCAATTGCATTTGCTTTGTTTACTGGCACTTTGAATTTGTGTGTAGGGAAAATATTTACCGGTCCCTCTTGTGTTGATGCTTGATATTTACCAGAAGGGTCAGCTACCACATAACGCAACACTGAATCTAAATTATGGTAAGTTTTTTCTCCAAAATCAGGTAAGGCATTATAGTAAGCAACATTTAATTTGTTACCTGCAACTTGCTCTTCACTAAAAATAACATCAAACTTATCACTTTGATTCACTTTGTATCTTAGTTCTTTCATGTACCAATCAGAACCCAATAAACTATTCACTACTACTCTTACGTCTGGACGAATACCTTCCACTTCCTGCGCATACCATAATGGGTAAGTATCATTGTCACCGAATGAGAATAAAATTGCATTTGGAGGACAGCTTTCTAAATAGTCTTTAGCTAAATCACGAGGCAAAGTTTTTTGACTTCTATCATGATCATCCCATTCTTGTTGAGCCATTAAAGTTGGTACTGCTAATAAACAAATCAATGTTGCCGTAATAGCCGCAACTCTTTGATTCATAAACTTAGTAAACCATTCCATTACTTGTAAAACTCCTAAGCCAATCCAAATAGCGAAAGCATAAAAAGAACCAACATAAGCATAATCACGTTCACGTGGTTGTAAGCTAACTTGGTTTAAGTATAATACAATGGCAATACCAGTAAAGAAGAATAATAAACCAGTCACAATAAAATCATTTTTTGCTTTTTGTGCCTGATATATAAATCCTATGATACCTAAAATAAATGGCAGCATAAACAAGGTATTATGTGCCTTGTTTTGATTTTTAATAGAATCTGGTAACTTAGATTGATCTCCAAATAATGCATTGTCAACAACTGAAATGCCAGTAATGAAATTACCATCTCTTACATTTCCGAAACCCTGTAAGTCATTCTGCTTACCTGCGAAATTCCAAAGGAAATAACGCAGATACATAAACCCAAATTGATAATTAGTAAAGTAC
>CAJADG010000011.1 GCA_903938445.1 uncultured Bacteroidota bacterium
GATGGAACAGCTATTTTTTGAAAAGTACCTAATTGAATATCCCCAATATATGTACCTTGGTCTGGTTTTTTGAAACCTGCACCTCCATTAGGTCCAGCGCCATATCCTCTACAAGAAATAACATACATTTCCTTTTCATCCTTACTTAATTTAATTTTAGAAGTACCCCATCCACTTGGAATAAATCCAATTGTTTTTCTTTGCTCCAAATCAATTACTGCAACTGCATTAAATCCTAGCAAAGCAACATACAAAGTTTTTTCATCGGATGTCATCGTAATTCCAAAAGGGAGATATCCACGATATTTATCAATCGTATCATTTAATTTAATAGGGATAGCTCCAATAATTTTATGATTTTTATAATCAATGATGGAGATATTATCATTGGTTGCATTTGAAACATAAGCGTATTGTGAACCAATTGCAATTGAATTAGGACTCGCCCCACCCACTACTTCAGCCCCTTCAATCATTTCACCAATTTGATAACCAGTCTTAAATTTATCTATTACCGTATTTGAATTTAAGTCAATGGTAAATACACTCATCGCATCAGGTGATAATGGATCTCCAACTCCTGGGATAAATCTTCCATTAATGGTAGTACCATGAATAGAAGCTGGGGTATTATTTCCATAGGGTTGCCATGATATTAGGGAGGTGTCGTAATTTTCTTTTGTAATATCAGGTATAATAGGATAATCATACATTCCAACATTTGCAACCATGACCAAATCCTTATTGGGGCTCAATGCTAAGTTAAATGGTTGTCTACCTGTTTTAATGGAAGCTTTTAATTTTTTGGTAGCTAAATCTATTCTTACCATTCTAAAATTACCTCTATCTAAAACAAGTAATTCGTTTTCTTTTTCGTTATAAATAATATCAGAGGTAAAGCTTTCTTCAAAATTTTCTCCATTGATGGTTCCATTTAAAGAAATGGAATCTATCATTTTAAGTTGATTAATATCGTATACTATAACAGCGCCTGCATCTCCTGCGCTTAAATAAACTAAATCATTATTTTGTCCAGCAAATGTCACCCCTAAAAATGATCCTTTCTTTAATGGATTTTCAATTTTTTTATCATAGCTAGGTATGCGTGTTGTTTTTAGCGTACCGTTATTAATAATAGTAATTACACCATTATGTAAAGTAACACTTTTGTTGCCATCAGGTGATAGGGCAATACCAAAAGGATCATGTGTTATTTGAATGGTTGTGCCAGCAGGGGTTAAATAGCGTCCACTTGGTAATACGCTATGATTATTTTTATCAATAGTAGTATATTCAGACACTCCTGGTACGGATAGATAGGAGTATGATTTTTGTCCAATCGTAACACTCAAAAAACAAAGGATACCAATGCAAGCAAAAAGTAACTTTTTCATTTATATTATTTGAATCAAAAGTATCAATTCAATAGGGGAATGAATATTATCAAATCTTTAACTTGGTCCAATTTTTTTTCCATTTACCCAGGTTTCCTCAATATGAATATTATGTATTTGATTAGGATTTATGGTAAGTGGATTTTCAGTTATAATAACAAAATCTGCAAATTTCCCTATTTCTAAAGTTCCTTTTTTTGCCAATTCTCCGGTAGCATTAGCCCCCCCTTTTGTATACATAATGAGTGCATCTTCGGCATCTACACATTGTTTTGGACCCAATACTTTTCCTGCACTAGTAGTTCTAATAACCGTACTTTCCCATCTTGTTCTTGGATCAAAATTAGAAACAGGTGCGTCAGAGTGTAATGCTGGTAATATACCTGCATTCAAAAAACTTTTAGTTGCAAACATATTGTTTAATCGCTCCGCTCCATAGGGATCTAATAGATCTCCAAGTTCATTAATATAGTTATGTAAAACAGGTATTACCCCTAAGTTCTTGATTCTCATAATAATACTATCGTTAATAACACTACAATGTTCTATTCTATGATGAATATTTAATGGATTACCAGTAGCATATACTTTTTCGAATGCTTTTAATACCATATCAATTTCTTTGTCTCCATTACTGTGCACCGCAATTTGTAAACCCTTTTTATGAATTGCTAAGAATAATGAGTCTAATTCAGATTGCGATCTTTTATAAGGTATTCCGTAATAATCATTTTTTCCAGTTGCCGGATTTACCATTTGATAAGGTTCATATAACCAACAAGTTTTACCACTTAATGAATTACCATGAAATACTTTAATGGATTTAACGCGTAAAAAGTCAGTTTCGGATTGTTGAATATTTGCATTTTCAAAATCAGATAGGGTTTTCCATGAATCGGTTTCATGATGTGCGTCACCTCCTTCCATTTCAGGCAACAATTTATCAATCATCATGATGTTTAAACGTATTGGAAAATTTTCTGCAGCCAATGCACGGTAAATTTTTAATCTATTCATATCCGAACCTGCATCTCCAATACTTGTGATACCTAATGATAATAAGGTATTGAAATATTTCTTATAATTTGCTAGTAAAGTTTCAAATGACTTTTCAGGAAATGGAACGATGGCAGCATTGTTTGTTAAATTACTAGCAGCAGCTTCTTTACAAATTCCATTAGGGCTACCATCACTAAACCTTTCGAAAGTGCCCCCTTTAGGATTAGGTGTTTCCTTAGTGATTTTATTAATTGTTAAAAGGAAAGAATTTACAACTGACTTATGTCCTGAAGCATGTGTAATGATGATTGGATGTTTTGTACTCGCTTGATCAAGTATCGTGCAAGTTGGTTCCATTCCTAATTTACTTTCATTATATCCTCTAGCCCTTATTAACATTCCAGGAGGCGTAATTTTTGCTTTTGCAGCTAATAATTTAAGTAAGCTATTGATAGAGGTGACTGTATCAATTTTTATGACATGATCTAACTCGTTAAAATTAGTTTCTGGATTTGGATGTAAGTGCACATCGTTAAATCCAGGTATAATCGTTTTTCCTTTAAGGTCAATCACCTGAGTTTCACTTCCTTTAAATTGCAAACTATTTTTTTCATCTCCAACAAATACTATTTTTCCATCTTTAATAGCCATAGCGTTAGCTCTAGCTCCTTTTTGTGCAGCTGTTATAATATTGGCATTGGTAAAAATAATATCTGCTTGTTGAGCAAATAATTTAAAGTTACATAACAGGCAAACGATGAAGATGTATAAATATTTTTTCATTTTATTTATTAAATTTTGAATGGATTATTTAGTATTCGAAAACCATTTGTTGATAGTATTGTACTTGCCTTCAATGGCAATTTTGTAAAAAGTTGAAGGGTATTTAGATATGTCAACAACTATTTTATTTTGATTTACTGGAACTTCGGCAAGTAAAACATAATCTTCTTTACCTGAAGTTGCGTATTCGTTTTTTATTGATAACCATATTTTTGCAGTCCCTTCATTATCCAAGCTCTTCCAGGTAATATCTAATTTATTTTGAAAAATATTAATTTGAGGATCTACCACTGAAACATTTCCTATTAAAGGAATACCATCTATTTCTTTAGCATTATTGGAAGGGATGTTTACGTTTAAATATTTAGCTAAAGTTGGCATAATATCAACTATACCTGGATAGTATAGGTTGGCATACTTATTTAATTTTAAATTGGCGACCATCCAAGTTGAACGTTGACGAAGTGATTGACCTCCATGGTTTTTACCATCTTTCTCGTCTCTTCCATGATCGGTAGTGATGATAAATGCCCAGTTTTCTTTAAAGTTTTTTTCTCTGTATTGTATGGCATCATATAGTACACCTATTTGATGATCAAGTTTTTGTAAAGCATCTTCCATTTCAGGACTATCTCCATACCTATGACCCATATCATCAGTATATTCTAGATATACCCAAGACAAATCAGGTGCATATGATTTGATATGTTGAGCTGCTTCAGCAACTACCTTCTGATCAATTTGGTGCATATACTTTGAATACTTATCATGTGGAAATTGAAGCGTATCTAATTCATAACCGTCTTTTGCATAATCTACTTTTAAAAATCCGGTTTGAGATAAACCATCGCCTACTAATTTGGTTCGGTTATCCAACCAACTACTAAAAACACCAATTTTTTTGGATGGGTATTGTTCCTTGTATAATTTAAAAATACTCGGATAGTTATAGTTTTGATTCTTAATATTATTATCCCATACATTGTGTTTATTCACCCAAGTACCTGTTAATAAACTATTATAACCCACTGCAGAGATAGTAGGCGTTTGATTATAAGTTCCTTTATCGCCACCAACATGAATTCTAATATAGGATCCATCTTTTATAACGCGTTGAATATTAGGTAAGGTACTTTGTTCCAAAACATCAGCAGGTATTCCATCGGCTATCACAAAAACTGCTTTTTGACTATTTGCGGAATTTAGGAGTAGCGTGAAAAAAAGAATAAAAAATAAAGTTATATATGCTTTTTTCATAGGGTTATTTATTAAATGAAAATACCTTATTTAGTTGTTTAAATTCTTTTTTAAAATTAATAAAATGTTGTTTTTTGAATTTTAAGTAATTAGTTTAAATGCATTAATTTCATTTTAACATTTATAAGTCATGAAAAATTATACGCTTTCATTTTGTTTAATTCTGTTATTTAATACTATTCAAACTTTTTCACAAGATGAACGTATCATTTATCCAAAAGGTATTGAACATGTAATTGTAATTGGTTTGGATGGAACTTCATCAGATGGAATAAAAGAGGCTAATATGCCAATTGTACATAATTTAATTAAAAATGGTGCAGTAAAAAGGAATGTCCGTACGGTTTTGCCTTCTTCAAGTAGTCCCAATTGGGCTAGTATGATTATGGGTGCAGGAACTGAAGCGCATGGAATTATTGATAATGATTGGGGAAGAGCAGATTATACTTTACCTCCCATTGTGAGAATGGAGGATGGACTATTTCCAACTATTTTTGGTTGGTTGAGAAAAAACAAACCAAAAGCAGAAATTGGTATTGTTTATCAATGGTCTGGTTTTGGCAGATTATTCGAAAAGGCTGCAGTGAATTATGATAAAAATATGCCTGATGAGTTACAAACAACTGCTACATTTTGTAATTATATAGAACAAAAAAAGCCTACACTTGGCTTCATGCATTTAGATTTAATAGATGATATTGGACACGAATATGGTCATGGGACAACATTTTATTATAATGCACTTACAAAAGTAGATAGTTTAATAGGTAAGGTAAAAGAAAGCATTGTTAAAGCAGGCATAGAAAAAAATACATTATTAATTATTACTGCAGATCATGGCGGAGTTGGGTATGGTCATGGTGGTGCAACAGTTGAAGAAGCAGAAATTACGATGATTTTAAATGGGAAATCTATCAAATCTAATTATATAGTTCAACAACAAGTATATACTTATGACTTGGCTGCAACTATTGCTTTTGCATTACAGATTCAACCTCCTTATGCTTGGACGGGAAGACCAATTAAAAGTGCTTTTAATGGATTTTCTGAACCAAGTAATTTGTTTTTGGGAAACTCAATTATTCCTTATCCAAAAATTGAACCATGGAAAAACTTGTATGCTGAAGCTGGTGTATTGTTCATAGGTAAAAATCCTAAAGTAAGTATTAAAACAATGGCCGAAAATGCAAAAACATATTATACTATCGATGGAACTATTCCTAATGAAAAAAGTTTACTTTATGATTCAGCATTTATTTTAAACAAAACCACAACCGTCAATGCAATTTCTTTTGATAAAAAAGGAAATTCAAGCGTTGTAAGCTCCGCATATTTTAGATTAATACCAACAAATTATCAACCTGCTGTTCATATTAAATATTATGATGGAAAAGATCAGGGATGGAATCAATTACCATTTTTTAATTTGTTAAAGACGTCCTATTCCTGGGATACTTTTGAATTTGAAATTGAAAGAACAAAAATTGGACCACTATTGAAAGAGGGTAATAGCACTTTTGCACTTCAATTAGAAAGTAAGATGAAAATAGAAGAGGATGGTGATTATACTTTTTACATTAGATCAGATGATGGAAGTAAACTATTTATTGATAATAAGGAGGTCATAAATAATAATGGAGATCATGGTGTTATTGAAAAAAATGGTACAATACATTTAACAAAAGGAATACACAATATATCTGTTGATTATTACAACGGATCTGGAGGTTATTGGTTAAATGTATTATTTAAAGGTCCTGGAATTGCAAAGCAAATTTTGCCAGCTAATCTGTTATTACCTTAAAATTTGACTTCTTATAAAATTCGAAATATTTTCAATTACAAGAAGTAATATTATAATGCATGTAATTAAAGCAAGGGCATCTTTGTAGTGCAATACACGCATTGCTAAATATAGCTTGTAACCTATTCCTCCTCCACCAAATATGCCTAAACCAACTGCAGAACGCATATTGATATCAAAACAATATAATAAATTAGAAATAAATGAAGGCTGAAATTCAGGCCAAATAGCAAACTTATATATTTGTAATTTATTGGCTCCAGTTGCCCTTAATGAATTGGCACTAGTAGGGTCAAGATTCTCCAAACTTTCTGTAAAAAGTTTTCCCATTGTGCCAATAGTTGATATGATAATAGTAAGCACTCCAGCAAATGCACCAGGTCCAACTGCCACCACAAAAATGAGTACAATCATTAAACTAGGAATTACTCTTATAAAGGATAATAACCACTTTGATACATTACTTATCCATTTATTTCTAAAGATGTTATTGGAAGCGATTAAGGAAAAAACAAATGCAATAATTCCACCCAATAAAGTTCCTAAATACGCCATTGCAATGGTTTGAATGATGGAACTGATAACAATATTGTTTTCCCAAATAATACTAAAATTTGGAGGAAACATTTCATTTAATAAATCAGTCACATAATGTAAGTCAGCAAAAAGAACCGAAATATCAATTTTTAAAAAAATCGTTAACAATAACATTGCAAAAAGAACAACCAAAGCGATCATCCATTTTTTATATTTATATAAGAATGTCATGTTTACTTAAAATTGTTGGATGGCTAATTTTTTTCTTATAAATATTGAAATTTGTTCAATTGCTATTACTAATATTAAAATAACTATTAAACAAGAAAGTGCTCTATGAAATTGTAACATACTAAATGCATAGTCTAATTCGTAACCAATTCCTCCAGCTCCTATTGCACCTAATAAAACAGAAAGTCTGATATTTATTTCAAATCTAAATAGCGAGTAGGAAATTAATTTAGGCATTAAGTCGGGTAAAATACCAAAATAAATAATTTGAACTTTATTTGCCCCACCCGCTTTTAGTGATTCTATTACACTACTTGGTGTTTCTTCAATTGCATCTGCAAATAATTTTCCCAACATTCCTATACAGCCAATCATTAATGCTAATACAGCAGATAATGCACCTAGCCCATATGCTGCAATTAATATCAGTAAAATAAATAATTCTGGAATGGAACGCTCAACACTAATTAATGATCTTACTATAAATTTTATCCAATTATAGGTTAAGTTATTAGCTGCAAATAAGGCAATGAATAAAGATAATACACTACCTAAAAATGTTCCTAATAATGCCAATGAAATTGTTTCTAAAGCGGGTATCAACAATTCTTTAAAATCATTCCAACTAGGTGGAAACATTTGTCGGATAAATACAAAACTATCTTGTAATCCTTTTTGCAATGCATCTATTTTAAAACCACAAATTTGCGTTGCATAATAAGTAATTACTATTGTAATTAGGTAAATGATATAGGGTATGAGTTTTTTAATCATTATAATTACTAAGATAAAATGCTTGATAATTCATCACCATAAATTGCTTCCAATGTTTTTTCATCTAAATTGGGTTGTCCATCGTAAAAAACTGCTCCCTCTTTAATGGCAATTATTCTTGAACAATATTTTGCACATAAATCTGGTTGATGAAAAACTCCAATTACTGGAAACAATTGGGATAATTCTTTTAGTAAAACCATGATTGTCTTTGCATTTTTGGGATCTAAATTTGAAATCGGCTCATCTGCTAATAGTAAGTTTGGTTGTTGAAACAAAGCACGTGCAATGGCCACTCTTTGTTTTTCACCACCACTTAAGGCACTCACTTTAGTATTGGCAAATGAATGCATATTAACACGCTCTAAAGCTTTGAATGCTTCGCTTTTTTCATTCGTATTAAAACCAATAAATAAACTTCGAAAAGTACTAATACTACCAAGTCTTCCCATTAAAACATTTTCTAAAACGGATGCTCTTTGTACTAAATGATAACCTTGAAAAATAAGTGCTATTTTACTTCTTAATTTCTTAAGTACAGTTGCCTTTGTCTTATAAATATCAACATGTTGATTATTTTCTTGTTCAATCCATACTTCTCCTGCATTCAAATCCATTAAACCAATTAATGACTTAAGGGTTAAGGTTTTTCCAGCACCACTTGCCCCTAAAATACCTACAAACTCTCCTTTTCTTACTTCAAAGGAAATATTGTTCAATAAAACCTTTCCGGTTGCTATTTTTTTTGTAATTCCAACGGCCTTGATCATGTTAATGGTTTTTTAATAATTCAACATCTTTAATGCTATTGGCAATTTTGCGAACTCCATTATAAAGTGAATCATCAATAGACATGTAAGCCAATTCACGGGGATTAGTATGGTATAACTTTATATAAGCATTAAACACAGTTGAATCGTCACGATGTAAGTTTAAATAAAGTAATTTAATTTTATCAGCCAATTGCTTATTTACATCTTTCCTAATCACAACAGGGCTTGCAACAATTGGGTCTGATTCCCATAAAATGGTGAAGTCATTTTTTTGAATAAGTCCTTTTCTTACTAATATATCTGTTCCATATTCTTTGGTGGAGCATCCTATATCAATTTTATGAGATGTAACCGCTAAAACAGTCGCAGCGTGACTTCCAGAAAAAACAATTTGTTTAAAATTTTTATCAGGATTCAATCCAATTGATTGTAAATAGGCAAATGGAATTAAATGACCAGAAGTGGAGGCGGGATCAGAAAAAGAAAGTGATAAATGGGCAGCGTTCTTTTTTAAAGATTCAATGTCAATAATTCCGGATTGATTATTTGTAAAAATAATACTATGGTAAATGCTTGGCTTTCCATTGGCTCCAATGGCTACAATGGGGGTAATGTCCTTTTTTTGTGCTGCTAACACATAAGAAAATGGACTTAAATAACCAATCTGCGCTTTATTAGCATGCAAAGCTTCAATAACAGAAGTATAATCAGTTGTGATATAAAGTTTAATTTTTTTATCTAATTTTTTTTCTAAATAATTTTTAAATTGTTCCATTGCTTTTTTTACAGAACCATTATTATCACCACTACCACCAAATACGGCGATTGTTAATGTATTTGGATCTCCATTTTTATCTTTATTTACATTGCTAGTGCAGGCAAAAGCAAGGGTAATTAAAAAGAAACTATATAATAATTTTCTCATTTTACTGTTTTTAATTCTTTTATACTTTCAGCAATACGTCTAATATTATTGTATAAGCTATCATAAGTAACAATAAATTGCATATTAGTGGCATCCGAATAATATCTTGAAATAGAGCCTGCAAATGCCTTTGGATCTTTTTTATCTACCTCTAAATATGCAGTTTTAATTTTTTCAATTAATTTACTATCTAAATTTTTATTAGCACAAATGGCATCATTTATAATGGGATCTGATACCCAAAGTGTTTTTAAATCCCCCTCTTTTAAACTACCATTTACAATTAATCTTTGATAACCTAATTCATTAGTTGAACAACCAATATCAATTTTTTTATTTTTCACACTTAACATAGAAGCGGGGTGGCTGCCAGCAAAAACAACTTGCTTAAAACTGGTTTCAGGATCTAAACCAATTGATTTTAAATATGACCTTGGAATTAAATGTCCCGAAGCAGATGCAGGGTCTGCAAAACATAAGGTTAATTCTTTTGCATGTTTTTTCAAGTCATCTATCGAATTAATAGGTGATGATGGATAGGTGAAAATAAAACTATGGTATTCTGTTCTCATATGATTCATTCCTATTGTTACTAAAGGGACTAAACAATCCTTTTTCGTTGCTAATACGTAAGCAAATGGGGATAACTGAACCACATCTAATTTATTTCTTTGTATCCCTTCAACAAGTGTGGTATAATCAGTGGTAAAAACAAATTCAACAGGCATATTTAATTCCTTTTGAAAGTATTTTTGAAAATCTTTTATTTTTTCTTTGGTTTGAATAGGTTGATCGCCACTATAGATACCTATTCTTAAAATTGTAGGCGTTTTACTGTGCTCACTTGAACATCCCAATAAAACTACCAGTATAGTTAAAAAGGGAATAATTAATTTTTTCATAATTTAAATTTTTCTATAAAGGAGGGCACATCGTTTAAATCTTTAAAATTTTTTTCTAAAGTTTTTCTATCCCAGTTCCACCATTCAATAGTTAATAAAGAGGCGATTGTATTTTCATCAAATCGATATTTAATAACTTTTGCAGGCACACCCACTGCAATAGCATAAGGAGGAATATCTTTTGTTACTACTGCTCCTGACCCTATAATAGCGCCATGTCCAATAGTTACGCCTGGCATAATAATGGCTCCATGTCCAATCCATACATCATGTCCAATAGTACATTTATGCGCTCTTCTCCAATTAAAAAATTCAGTATCATCAGTTTCATCAAAACCAAAAGCTACTCTTCGATAGGTCATATGATGTTGTGTTACTCTCCATTGAGGATGGTTCCCTGGATTGATTCTAACACTATTGGCAATAGAACAAAATTTTCCTACTGTACTATATATAATTTGAACATTACCTGCACAATAACTATAATCATCCAAATTTGATTCAACAATATAAGTATGCATCATCAATTCAGTATAATCACCTAAATGTGAATCTTTTATTATACATGTAGAATGTATATTAGGTTCTTTTTTTAAAACTGATTTTAATCCAGTATTAATTGCTTCAGGATATGTTTCAAAATAGTGCATTATTAAAAATATATAACTTGATTATTTTGAAAAGTATGGAAGTTAGACAAATTCTTAAAAGATGTTAATTGAGTTTGATCAATATAAAAAAAATGTTTTTCATTTTGCCATTGTTCATTTAATGTTGTGGTAACTTCTACCAAAGCTGTTTTTTCAATTAATGATAAATCTGACTCAATATAGGCAAGCGTAATATGACCAATAAAGGGTCTTGTTTTTTGAATACCCATTCCTGTGACCATTTCATTATTATAAAAATAATCCCTAAAATGTAAAATACTATTATATTCAAGTGGATCATCAAATACGCCTAATATCCCAATGGCATTTCCAAAAATTCCTAATCCAATCATTTTCATTCTAAGTGTTTTATGATCAGATACACTTTTATAAGTTTTCAATAATTTATTTAAATAATCTGGATAAATTTCAGTCAACCCTTTTTCTGTAATATTTAAATCGTATCTAGTATTGGATAAGGCGTTTGCAATGGTTTGGTGAAAACTATTTTCAGGTAATAAATAAATTTTTCCATGAATTTCAATGCTAGTTTTTTCTTGTAACAATAGCATTAGTTTTTCTTGTGTATCTACTAACTGTTGACTTAATAAAACATTTTTTTCATGTTGTTGTAACATACTAATCATTCCAAATCCATAATAGGGTAGTGCAACCCATTCATTATTTTCAAATGAAAAATTATTAGCCGCCTTTACATGGTTGGCTTTATAAACCTGTTGTTCATAAATTAATTCTTTCCATTGTTTATAATGGTAATCAATATAGTTTAAGTCGGTAATGGGTACTGCACTTTCTGGTATCATACTAGTATGTATTTTCGTTGTAACTAATGTAGTGAGGTATTTCAAGGGTTTTTCTACCTTTCACAAAACTTTTAGTTACTGTTGGTATATTGTCAATTAGCTTAACAAAAATAATATCTGCATTTTTGCCAATTTCTAGGGATCCTGTAAACTTATCAATACCAACAGCTAATGCGGGATGTAAAGTGGCTAATTTTACACTATCTACTAATGTTAAATCATGTTCAAAATATAATTTAAATATAGAATGTAAAATTGCAGGTGGATAATAATCAGAACATAAACTAGTTACATATCCATTTAAAATAGCGTCTTTTATATTTAAATTACCTGTTAATGAGCCTCCTCTTAAAACATTAGAAGCGCCACCAACAACATGCATATTATTTTCCTTTGCATAAGCAGCAGTTTCCATATTGATTGGAAACTCACAAATACTAACTCCTAATGCGCTCATTTCATCAATTTTTTCAATGGTATCATCGTCATGTGAGGCTACTGATATTCCTTTTTGCAATGCCAATTGGATAAGTTGGTTCATCTTATCACCTTTAATATTAGGTCTACTTGTTTTTTCTTCAAAATCTTGAAGTGCTTGTTCTTCAGTTTTGCCATTTTTGATACTTACTTCCATAAATACTTCCTTAGTATATTGGCCTTGACCAGGAGTATGATCCATTACACTTAACATTTGAATGTAACCCTTATTTATAAAATCAATACATTGATCATAAGCATCTACCCCGGTGATTTCAAATCTTAAGTGAATTTTATTGTTAATTAAAGTATCCCCACTTATTGCTTTAAAAATGGTATCATATACTTGCTGTCTTGAATATTTGCTTCTTGATCCATATTCAGCTGTTTTGTAACCTAAGTGAAGAGAATGATATACAGTTGTAAATCCACATCCATTCATTTTACGCTCTAATTCTCTGAATGCCACATTGATTGGCATATCAGCCCCTGGTCTAGGTATTATTTCGGCCTCTAAAGCATCAGTATGAATATCAATAATACCCGGTAAAATATATTGACCATGTGCATCTATGATATCTTCTTCTAAATTGGGATCATAATCATAGTCTTCCATTTTCCCAATGTCTACTATGTTTTTTCCTACTACAGATATATATCCGTTTTCAATGATTTGCGTGGGAGTCACAATTTTGCCATTTGCAATGGTAAAGCAGTTTTCCATAATATATTAGTTTACAATTATTCCTTTATCTAAATGAATACGTCTATTAACCAAATTATCTAATGTAAATTCATCGTGTGAAATACAAATTATTGTTGTTCCTAATTTTTTTAGTTCCAACAACATTTCTATTACCACATTTTTTGTAGCTGGGTCTAATGAGGCTGTTGGCTCGTCAATTAGTAATAATCTTGGCGGATCAATAATCGCCCTAGCTACATTTATTCTTTGTTGTTCACCCCCACTAAAAGTTACAGGAAAACCTGACCAAAGCGATTCTGATAAACCTAACGCTTTTAAAATATGCATTGCTTTTTCAGTAGCTAAATTATCCTCATATCCTTTTTTTAGTAAAGGTTGGGCAACTATTTGAAGGGCAGAAACCCTTGGTATTACACTCAAAAATTGTGCACAATAATTAATTTCATTTTTTCTTAAATGTAAAATTTCATAATCATTTGCCTTTACTATATCAATTATGCCTTCTTTTGTATTAAAAAGTATTTGTCCACCATCACTTAAATAGGTTCGATATAAACATTTCATTAAACTTGATTTACCAGAACCACTTTTCCCAGTTAATCCAATAATTTCCCCTTCATTTACAGTAAAATTTACATCCAGTAAAGCATCAATTTTTTTACCTTGCAAAATATGCATGGTAAAAGATTTGGTTAATTTTTTTATTTCTAAAATTGGATGCATATTATAAAATTGAGCTTACTAATAATTGAGTGTAAGGATGTTGAGGATCTTGTAAAATTTGATCGGTTAAACCTTGCTCTACAATTCTTCCATTTTTCATAACCATCGTTCTATCTGTTAGCATTCTTATCACCGATAAATCATGAGATACTACAATCATAGCCACCCCCATTTCTTGTTGTAATTCTCTAATTAAGTCTAATACTTTTGCCTGAACTGAAACATCTAATCCAGTTGTAACCTCATCTAAAAAAAGCAATGGAGGTTGATTTGCTATGGCTTTAGCAATTTGAACTCTTTGTTGCATTCCACCACTAAAATGAGCTGGAATGTCGTCTAAACGTAAAACTGGAACTTCTGTTTTTTCTAAAAGATGGGAGGCAGTATTTCTAATATTGTTTACATTATAATGGCCTGCCATAATTAATTTTTCAGCAATATTTCCTCCAGATGTAAATTTAAAATTTAAACCATCTCTTGGATTTTGATATACCATACCCATTAAATGATTTCGAATAGCTCTCTTAGATTGATTACTCTCATTTAAAATATTTTTCCCCAGATAAGGTGCTTTATTAAATAATACATTTCCGCCACTATGTTCTAAATCAAAATAGAGCATCTTTACAATAGTACTTTTCCCAGATCCACTTTCTCCTACAATACCCAATACTTCACTTGGATATAAATCAAAATCAATATTTGCACATGCTACAATTGCATTTGTTTCTGGACAAATGTTTGATTCAAATTGAGGCCCAGTTTGATGAATAGAATTATTATTTGGTGCACCATATATTTTGGTTAACCCTTCCACTTTTAACAACCAATTTTCACTATTATGCCTCATTTTCCAATTTATTTAAATAATCATTTTCGTGTTGAATTGGTGTTTCTTTATTAGCCAATTTATCTAAGAAATTACTATCATTAATCACATAATGCTTGGATCCATCATCATAATACAACTCATCTAAAAATGCTTTTTTGTAGCCAGTTCTAAAACATGGGGTTCCTTTAAAATCTTCAATATGAAATTTAACGTCTTCGAATTCTAAAGGCTCCACTTTTGTATAAGGAGGGACTGCATACAATCGCTTTTCTCTTCCAGCTCCAAATAAATGAATAGCTTCAGAGTTATTTAAATTAGGAATATCCCATCTAGGAATTGGAGAAGGTGCCATAATATAACGACCATTTACTTTCACGGGATAACCAGCACCAAGCATGATATCACCATGTCGTACAAATTGTTCATACAAGGAAACCCACATTTTTGCATAATCAGCTTCACCATGCATTTGCCTAGTTTTGTTTTCATATCTTTCCACACTTCTCAAAGGTTCAGGTTGTGGAACTTGGTATACAAAAATTTGATCTTTACTTAATTTCTCTTCAGTGATTCTATGTCTAGTTTGAATGATCGTAGCTTTTTCAGTGTCTAATGTAGTTTCAACACCAGTCATGGTTTGTACAAAATTGCGCAAATTACAAGCATTAACACTTGCATCACTTCCTTGATCAATAATTTTAAAAATATCTTTAGGCCCAATAATAGCAAGTGTTACATGCAGACCACCTGTTCCCCATCCTCTCGCAATTGGCATTTCTGGGGAAGAGTAAGGTACTTGATATCCAGGAATAGAAATTGCTTTTAGTAGCTTTCTTCTAATTTCACGTTTAGTAGCTTCATCAATAAATGCAAACCTATATTGGGTTGAAAATTTATTTTCTTGTATCATAATATCTTATTTCGCTTATTACTTTTTTCTTTCAATTGCTTCTCTTACATTATTTAAGCTAGACTGAAAAGTAACATAGTGCGGCAGTTTTAAATGATTAGTGAAACCCATTGCTTCAATTCCTTCGCTATGATATAATACAAATTCTTGATCATTTGCAGGTAAGCTTGGATCCGGATTACGTAAGGTAGTGTCTAAAATACCCATGCAAATTACTTTAGTATCATTTTGTCCAAAACATAAACCATATCCAATTGAAAAAAGAGCAACACCATCGTCATTTGTTTTTTTAGTTTCGGTAATCATTTCAGCTTCCGTTACTTCAATTGCACCAATATATCTAATACGTCCTCTGGGATCTTTTATACGAACAGGAACAGTACCATATCTTAATTCTCCCACAGTAGGATGAACAGATCCAAATCCACGCATACTACTATATCCCATACTCATTAATGCACCTGTTTCAGAACGGGCCATCATTTGTAATCTAGCAGACCTTGGAGCGGGAAAACGAATAGCTTCTCTTGTGATATCTACTAATTTTCGATCTTCCGTTTCATTTCCCTTTTGTATTAATCCATCTTTATTTAAAATATCTATAACCTTGTCATGATGACTTATTTCAGTCAAATTATTTTTGTCAATTTTTCCTTCAAATGTTTTTAAAATGGATTTAATATCTTCTGAAGTTTCAATAGCTTTTTTTACATCTAAAATTCTTTGAGAATAATCCATAGAAGGACCCAATATTTGTCCTCCTGGAATTTCTCTAAATGAGGCAGAGATTTTTCTTCTAATAAACATCTCTCTTGTATTCAATGTTTCAGAAACAAATCTTCTTTCCAACGTTGTTCTGTAGGCTCTTAATATAAATGCAGCTTCCAATAAATCACCCTCTGCTTGTTTAATCGCAATTGCAGCATATTCAGGAGTATATAAACTTCCTTCACTCATCACTTTTCCAACAGCTATTCTGAGCTGTGAAACAATTTGACTAATTTCTAATGGAGAAGTTGCCTCTTTTAAACGAAAAAAATCCAATAGTGCTAATGAATTTTCTATTGCGTCCGCACCACCTTTTACAGCAAAATATCCCATATTAATTTTTATTAAATATTTCTATTGAAATACTTCTTGGTATGGAAATAATATTTTCAAAACTATCTGTAAGTATAAGATCAATTCCTAGTGGAAATTCAGTATTTATATTTTTAAGCATTACTATATTTTGAATGTCTAAACCACTTACAAA
>CAJADG010000012.1 GCA_903938445.1 uncultured Bacteroidota bacterium
ACGCGCTTGGTAGCCACACCTGCTTCACCCGCTCCAAATATGACCACTGTTTTTTTCTTCATCTTATAGTTTTTCGCATAAGAGAATAAAAACTTAATGGCTATTCGATAACTTATTAAACTTAAGAAGCTAAAACTTGCATATATAATAATTACAACATTGTCTAAAATAAAAGTGTTGCTAATATTGGATGAAAAATTAGCGACTAAAAATAACAATAAAGTGGACATGGCAATGGAAACAGCTATTCGCACTGCATCCTGCATGCCTGTATAACGAACAATCCCTGAATAGGTTTTTACACTTGCAAACACCAATACATTTATAATTAATAATAATACAAAACTATTTAATAAAGGAGTAAAACTTATTCCTTTAAATGCTAGATTTTGTTTAATAATAAATGCTAGTAGAAATGAAAAGCAAGTTACCCCAATGTCAAGTAAAAATATAATCCATCGGGGGACAATATTGATTTTCTTAAACATGATTGTTGTGTTTGTTGTGTTCATTCAACGGGGGGATTGAACTAAATTATTTTTTGATTAAAATATTAAGCAACTATTTTTTTATACAGTTGCCAAAATATTAAATATAATACTGTTAAAAATCCGGCTAAAAATCCTCCAAGGATTAATGATTTTAATCTACTTACTTTATCTTTTTCTAAAGGCAATATAGGTTGATCAATTACTTGAATCAATGGAGTTTCCTTTCTTAGATTTACTTTAGCCAATTCAAGTTGTGCTACAATTTGAGTTAGAATAGCGGTATTAGCTTGCACATCCACTTGTTTACGTGTTCCGGGTGTGCGCTTTACATTTAAAGATGGATTTAAATTATAGACATTATCATTGGCACTTGCTACACCTACAATGGCTCCATTTAATTCTCCTCGGATGCTATCAGATTGTTTTTGCAAAATGTCCACATTAATTCTTGCCTTTTTACTTTTAGTCTCAATGTAAAAATCTGAAGTTTCTTTGGCTAATTGCTCACAAAATAATTTTGAAAAATTTTGATTCTCCGTTTTTACTTCAATGCTAATGATACTTACTTTTTTATCCTTTTGCGCAATGGTTAAATTATTTTTTACAATAGAACCTGATATAGTTTGTAAGATAGAGTCTTGTTGTAATGAAAAATGAGAACGATCTGAACTGGGTGCAAATTGAATGTCCTTAAATCCTGGCTTTTTTGACCAAGCTTCTCTTAACTCATTTATTCTAATATAATATTCGGCTAAACTAATATTTTCAATTTTACCATTATTATTAAAAGGTACTGAGTTGAGTAATGTTTTTTCAATCACCAAACGGCTCTTCATCAATTCTAAAATATTACTGCTGGTAAACAAGCCGCCTCCACCGCCGCCTCCTAAATCAATACCAAATGTACTTGCTAATCCCATGGCTCCACTCATGCCACCACCACCCTGTGCATCATCCAACACAAAGGTCATCACTGCTTTATAAGTAGGCTTTTGAAAACTGGCATATACAAATCCTATAACTCCTCCAATGGCACTAATCGCCATGATTAACTTCCACTTTGTTTTTAAATAAGCAACCCACTCTTTTATTTTTACAATCAATTCCTTTAACGATATTTCATCGGTATCGTTAGTAAGTTGGGTATTATTTTCTGTCATTATGCGTTTATTACTTCGTTAACAATTTAACAGTGGCCAATGCTGCAATTACTTGCGCAATAGTAGCAATCATGGTTGTAATGGTAGTTAATGGCTTATCCTTTTTCTCATTGGTTTCAGGGAGAATTACTTCACAACCTGGCTTAATGATGGGGTTAATTTTAAATAATCCAAAATGCTTGGTTCTATTACTTTTACCATTGGCATAAACCACATAAGCTCTTCCTCTTTTGGCATACTCACTAATACCACCTGCAGCACTAATACAATCGCCAATACTTAACCCATCACGATATACAATATTAGTAGGTCTTAAAACACCACCACTTATTTTTACGCGGTTATCCACTTTGGGAATAACAATTTCATCCTTATCTCTTAATACTAAGTCTAATTCACTACCCGGATTTTTTACAATCGAATTAATATCAATCGCAATTTGATAGTAATCGCTTTCTAATTCTTTGAACAATACCTCTAAACTATCCTTTATTGTTTTATTGTTTTTGTTTTGTACCGATACCACACCGCCTACACTACCACTTGTTTCATTTAATGTTTTTGCAACATCCTGTTGTTCGGCTTGTTGTTGTGCTTTTTGTTTTCTTAAATAAGCTTGTTCCAAACTGGTTTTACTTTCATCTGATCTTAAAGTATCAATTTGATAGCGGCTTCTTTTAATATATGCACCCTCGCCATAAGCGTCACCAATTAATCCTCCTGCTCTTTTTAATACATCACTTACTCTTTCCACTCTTTTACTTAAAGTATATCTACCTACATTTTGTACCTGCCCTGTAATGGTTACTACTTCAGGATTAGTGTACCCTGCCTTTTTAGTAATGGTCACCACATCCATAGGTTGTAACACTATATTTTGTTGTCCTGGATTAAAACTTAAATCACCATTAATTTCTGTTTTTAAAATGGTGGCTGTTTGGTCTGTATTTACTTTATCTGCAAACTGTACCATTCTTGCTACCTCTATTTGTTTATTGGCTGCATATTTAAATCCACCAGCCATTAAAATCAAATCCTTCACCGTCATACTATCTATATAGTTAAAGCGGCCCTGTGTTCTTACCTCTCCTAATAAATCAATGGTTAAAGAGTCTCTAATTTCTAAAACAGAATTCACATATAACTCATCCTCTCTTTGTAAGGCTAAATTATGGTTTGGATCACCTTGTAATGCTTTGGATAAATTAATGCTAATTAATTCTTTTAATAAATTAGGCTTTAATCTTATTAATTGTGCTCTTCCTGTATAAGCATCTTCTTTTAATCCGTCTGCTCTTTTAATTAAATCAGAAATATGCATGCCTGATGATAACTCATACACATCGGGACGGAAAACTGCTCCAGTTAATTTTACTCTGTTTTGAAAACGATCTAATATTTTGGATACCTGTATTAAGTCTCCTCCTTGTGGAATATATTTTCCAAAATCGGCTGCAGCTAAATCCTTGATTGCTTTTTCCTTATCATTTTTTTGAATCACTTTAACCCATGCAGTATAAGCGGTATCATTAAAATTACCTGCATACTTTAAAAATTGATCAAAAGTTTCACCACCTACTAATTCAAAAATACCTGGACGCTTTACTTGTCCTTTAATTTCAATGCGGTTTTTATAAGGAGGGACTCTAATAACATCATGATCCTTTAAACCAATATTTTGTGATTGATCTCCATTTTGCATAAAATGGTACAAATCAATTTTCTTAAATAATTTGTTATCGCGGATTAATTCAATTTCTCTATAACTTCCTATATCACTGGGTCCGCCAGCAATGGTTAAAACACTAAGCACTGTTGATAGAGAAGATACACTGTAGTTAGCACTTTTGTAAGCACCAATCACTGTTACTTGTATCGTACGAATGTCCCCTAATGTTAATGCTAATTTTGATTCACCACGTCCAATACTTGGATAAGCGGTTTTTGACATTTGTTGTTTGACACGTTCTATAGCAGCTTCGATCGTTAAACCCGCTACTTTTATTTGTCCAACATTATCAATTTGTATTCTTCCTTCCTTGCTAACAGTTAAATCACTGCTGTACTCTTGAACACCATACACCACTAATTTTAAAACATCATTAGGTCCTATTTCATAATTTAAGGGTGTTGCAATATTTTGATTCTCACCAAAACCTGTTGTGTTTGGATTAAATAATTCAGAACCATAAATTAAAGGATTCACATGCGATGGCTCAAAATCCATTTGTTTCGCAGTGTCTTTAATTGTTTGAGGCTTATTATTTAAAGTTTGTTTGGTTAATGGAGATTTATTTCCAGTAGTTCCTGCTTTTACAGATTGTAATCTTGTTTTTAATTTTGCAAACTCAGCTGCAGACATTCCTTTTACAATGGCTTGTTGCTCCACTTGATCAATGGTTAATCCATTTGATTTTAGTTGTTGCTGAATTTGTGCTACCTCAGTTTCGGTTAATGCATCTACTTTGATAGTACTTAAATCTTTACCTGCTAAAAAACTTTGAGCATTAGCTTGATGACTAAGTGCAATTACAAAAATGCTTAACAATAAGATTCTGAATAATTTCATATTTGCGTAATTAAGGGGCTAGTGTAGTGGTTGTTTTGCTATTGAATAGCTTTGTTTTGGCGTGTTCGCATGGCTTCGCCATTCTTAGTCACATTTTAAGGCGTAACATGTTAAAAAATAACGTTTTAGAATGCTATTTTTATTTGCTACAAAATTAAACTAAATACTCGATAAACCATAACAAATTAAGGTTTTCTTGTATACAGTTTTGTTAATAAATTCAATGGGGGAGGATTGCGAAAATAGGGTAATTATCGATTAATTTATAATAAGTTACGCCATTTTTTCTAAGTTGATTTTATATTTTTATTGTTAAATATTTGATCCAACTATTTCCATTAAAGGTTAAACAAAAAATGAACTTTGTTTAATCTTGTATTTATCTAGTTAAACGATACATTGTTAAGGCTGCTCGCTTCATTAAAAACGGAAATTCTTTAAGGTTTATTGTTTCCCCTGGTGCATGTGCGCCTCTTCCCGAAGCACCCAATCCGTCGATACAATCCATATAAGCTGCTACATAGGAAATATCTCCGGCCCCTCTTGCACCTGGATCACCCGCAGTGGTAGCACCCAAGCCCATACTTTGGGTCACATTGCTTATCACTTCCATTACTTGTTCATTGCCCTTGGTTGGCGCCATACTGGGGATGCCATCCTGAAAGCTAATAGTTGCTTTTGTGCCCGTAAGACTTTGATTGACAATATTTTGCATGGTATTGCGCGCTGCTATTTTTTGAGGTTCCGTTAAAAAACGAAGGTCTCCATTCACCACCGTATTTGGGGAAATAATATTGGTTTTGCCAATAGCTGTACCCGTTGCCTTGGCTGGATCATATTGCATATCTGAGCCTCCAATAAATACGCCTGGGTTAAAAGTGAGGTATTTTTCCTGACTTAACTGCACTCTAAACTCATTGACAATTCTCGCTGCCTCATAAATGGCTCCGTATCCAGCATTTTGTGTAAATACACCACTACTATGTCCTGTTTTAGCAGTCACATTTAACTGCCATCCGCTTGCACCCCTTCTTGCAGTAGCCACTGAGTTTAATCCATTCGCTCCCTCAAAGGCCAATGCAATCTGTGAATTTTTAGCTGTCTCAATAAAATCGCCCCTACTCACCGATCTTGGATAACCTGCATTTTCTTCATCTCCCGTAAAATACGCTGTAATTGCTGCATCCTTTAATAAACCCTGTGCCTGCAATGCTTGCAAGGCAATTAATATAATGACGTCTCCACCCTTCATATCATTCGCACCCTGTCCCGTTGCAGTGCTATCATTCAACATAGTAAATGGATTCGCAGGCATATCTGGTTCAAACACCGTGTCCAAATGTCCAATCAAAAAAAGCTTTTTGCCCTTCGGGGCTTTGGCTGTTGCTCCTGCGCTTGTTCCGGAATTTACTTCTGCTGACGCGGCTGGTGTCATGGCTACTAAATGTCCCGCACGTCTAATAGAATCAGGCATCGCCACCCAATGCGTTTGCAATCCTGCTGCCTCAAATTCTTTGGCAAACAAAGCTCCCACTTTTTTCACCCCCTCAATATTTAAAGTTCCGCTATTAATATTCACCGATTCTTTTAACAATGCTATCGCCCTTGGCATATTTGCATCAATGTACGCAAGTATTTGCTGCTCCTCTTTATTCAAGGTTTTGCTTTGCACACTATTGCTTTGCGCGTTTACGCTCATCACCGCAGCTACTAACATTGTCGTTAGAACAAATACTTTTTTCATAATTCGTCGTTTAGAAAATTAACTAATACAAGATACAAAAAATTATTGCGTATAAATACGTCAAAATCATATTGTTATTAATTAGACATTCGATTCTATTATTAAACAATCATTCTGTTGCGGAAAATATAATTAGAAGCAAGAAATATTAATTAATTTAGAGAAATGAAAACACTAGCAATAAATCTTCCTGAATCAGTTGAGTTAGACAATAAAGAGTTAACAATCTTTATTGCAGCTAAACTATTTGAAGCTAGTACGTTAACCATGGGACAAGCAGCTGAAATGGCCGGTCTTAGTATCGCAGATTTTATGGATACGCTCTATAAATTTAATGTTAGCATTTTTAATTATCCCGCATCTGAATTAGAATCAGATGTGAAAAATGCAACAGAAAGTATACGTAGACACTAGCGTCTTAATTTTATTCAGCAACATAAATGAACTTCCACTTTTAAAGATGGTTTATGGGATTGTATATATTACTATTCCTATTTCGAAAGAATTTGGCAGAACAGTTCCTAGTTGGATTATTGTTGATGAAGAAAATTATTATAACAATCATTTACCTATAATTGGTAATGGAGAGGCTAGTCTTTTTTCAGTTGCATTAATCAATAAAAATGTATTATTAATTCTTGATGATTATAAAGCTCGAAAACTTGCAGTACTTTATAAATTAAATTTTAGCGGAACCATTGGTGTTTTAATTGCAGCAAAAAAATTAGGTTATATTAAAACCATCAAACCTTTACTTGAAAAAATCAATAATACCAATTTTAGATTATCGCCAGAGATTTTCAATAAGGCATTACTAATTGCAGGTGAGGAATAAATTTAATCAAACACCAACGGGACATTTAATTTTACACTAAAGTTGCGGCCCATATTATATACTCCCATACGGCCTGTTGCAAAATTTTCGTCGGTATATTTTAAACGACTTAAATGATTTTGATAAGCTATATCCGTTAAGTTTTGTGCCACCAAACTTAAGCTGCAAATTTGTTTGCCATTATGTTTAATATGTGTACCCATACCCACATTTATTAAAGTATAACCAGGCGTTGCGGTTTCGGTATTATATCCAGTGAATGGATTGTCTTGTGTAGAAACATTATCTAACTGAACAGAAATGTAATTATTTTTTTTGTTGGAGATATTTCCAAACTCATATTTAATTTCACTCAACCATCTAAATGGTGGAATGTTTGGCAAATTATTACTGTAGTCCACAGGATGATTAAATGTACCTCTTACATAGGACAAAGTATTTTCAATATGCAGTCCGTCCAAGGGATGCGGATGAAAATCTAAATTACATTCAGCACCATATAAGCTTGCATTTTGTTGCTTATACGCAAATGCATAAAACTTTTGATCATTCTTTGTTAAAATAGAATCGCCGCCTAATGCACTATTTAATTTTTGGTAATAAATATACCCAGTCACCATATTGTAAAAAACATTTCCTGTAAATGAAACGTGTTCATTACTCCACTCTGCGCCTAAATCAAATTGTACACTTTTTTCTGATTCCAAATTTGGATTGCCATATTCATAACGATTGGTTCCTTCATGTGCTCCATTACTTCCCAACTCAGACATATTGGGCGCACGATATCCGCGTGCAATATTTAATTTAAAGACCCATTCTTTACTCGCTTCATAGGTCATACCAAAGGATCCGGCTAAGTCACCAAAATCTTTTTGATGTTGCTGTGGTTGTATAAAAACCTTACTATTTAAATAACTAGGATCGTTATTCATAAGATCAGTAAACTCCACCCCTTTCTTGTCAATTCTTGCGCCACCACTCAATGTAAAATCTGAAATCTTTTTTTGTGTATAAAAGAACATGCCTAATTCGGTAGTTGAATATTCTGGAATCAATACTTCAACCCCTTTATTTTTATTTTGTTGTTGCATTCCATTGACACCAATGGTATGTTTCCAATTATTTTTTTCTGGCAACAAATATTGGAACGAATAATTTAATGTGCCTAAATCAAAATACAAACTCTTTTCCGTTGGCTCGATAATATTACCATACTCCATTCGCTCATTACGTTGATAAGCAATATTTGCTTTTAATCTTCCTTCACCCCATTTAATATTATTGTCAAGTGTATATTTTGTATGCACAATATGTTGATAAGGAATAGTTGGATTGGTCGAAGAAAAATCTGCATCTGTAGCGGGTATTTCAGCAACCAGAGGTCCTGTTATCGCATTGATGGCTAATTGTTTTGTAAAATTACCTGCCATATTACGCACACCTTCAATCATGCCCAACTTTTGATTAAATTGACTTACAAAAAAGTGCGAGTATCCCCAATCCCTTTCTATACCTGCATAAGCGCTTGCATCTAGTTCTTTAAATTTTGAATTAAAAACATAACCATCATATTTATTTTGATAATCAGATGCAGTTTTTGAAGATCCATTGATTCCCCATACAAAACCTTTTTTATTGCCGGCAATGTCAAAATGATAACCTTGTAAATTATTATTGGATTGATAATTACTAAAAATGTTTCCTCTCACTGCACCTTCTGCTACAGGCACATTAGACACAATATTAATAACGCCACTTAATGCTTCACTACCATAAATAATAGAAGCAGGCACTTTCAACACTTCAATTCTTGTCACATTGTATTCATCAATTTCAATTCCATGTTCATCGCCCCATTGTTGACCTTCTTGTTTTACACCATCATTTAAAACCATTACCCTATTATATCCTAGCCCTCTAATGATGGGTTTTGAAATTGCTGGACCAGTTGTTAATTGTGTAACACCTGGTGTTTGTGAAAGTGCATCAATTAAATTAGTACCCGAACCTCTTAATAAATCTTCCTTCTTTATAATATTTATGGGTGTGGGTGTTTTTCTTGAACTTGTTGCACGCAAAAAACTAGTCACGGTTACATTTGGATTTTCAACTGCGCTATGATTTAATTCAAAATTGATTTCTGCAATTCCATTTTTTGTCGTGGAATCATTTAATTGAATATTCTTAACATTAATTGAATACCCCAAATAACTTGCTTCAATAATATAATTTCCGGCATTTAATTGAATTTGAAATTGCCCCTGTGCATTGGTCAACACCCCCTTTTTTAATTCAGCAATGTAAATGGAAGCTCCCTGTAATTTTTGTCGACTTAATTCGTCAATGATAGTGCCTTTTAAGATATACTTAGCCTGATTGGATTGTTTTGTGGTTGGTTTTTGAGCCAAAATTGGGTTAGAAAACGTACTTAATCCCAATGCACTTATCAATATGATCGATAGCTGTTTGAACATAGTATAAAGTTAGTCTCAATTAGGCTATAAATCAAGAGAT
>CAJADG010000013.1 GCA_903938445.1 uncultured Bacteroidota bacterium
AAATTTGCTTCTTCCATAAATTCTCTTGCTAATCCATCTCTAGTTCCTTCTCCAATTTCTAGTCCGCCACCTGATAATTTGGTAATATAATTTCCTCTAATGAATTCATCACTTACTAATAATCTGTTTTGACTATCTATTAGAATTCCATAAACACGAACATTGAATAATGCCATTGTATAAATATTTAAAAGGATATTATTGTAAGTGAATGTTAGCTTTGTAAACAAATGTGCCAGGACCTTTTAGCCAAATATGATTAAAGTGACCACCACCTTGATTATTAAAACTAACGGCTAAATTTCCACCAATTGTTTTTATTTGAATATCATGCTCGCCCTCTTTGTGTAAACAGGAAGTGATCGCTGCGGCAGTAACACCAGTGCCGCAACTATAGGTTTCATTTTCAACTCCTCTTTCATAAGTGCGCACAAATAAATGATCCTGTTGGTGCTCAACAAAATTTACATTAATACCTTCTTTTGAAAAACGATCATTGTATCTAATGCTCTTTCCTTCATTAAAAACATCAAATTGTTCAATGGACTTTACCATTTTAATATAATGAGGGGATCCGGTATTGGTCACAAAAAAATCGCCACCTACTTCTACAGAATTTACATCAGACATTTTTAAATGTACCCAGCCATTATGATGAATGCTCGCTTCGTGAGGGCCATCAATGGCAATGAAAGTATAATCTGCTTTCACAATGCCGTTGTCATGAGCAAACCGAACTAAACAGCGACCACCATTACCGCACATGGTACCTTCAGTTCCATCTGCATTGTAATAGGTCATTTTAAAATCGTACCCAAGTTCAGTTCCTAATAACATTAATCCGTCGGCGCCTACACCAAATCTACGATCACATAAAAAAGCAATTTGTTGTTTAGACAATGTAATGTCACCAGCTCTATTATCGATGATGACAAAATCATTTCCAGTGCCTTGGTATTTTGAGAATTGAATATTCATTGGATGCGTTTTGAAATATTTTAGATGCCAGCGATGATGGCCAACGTTTTTTGAATCATATTATCTACAGCTACTGCCATGTTTTTACTGTATTCTTTTTTTACTCTATTAGCAATGATCACATTTACACTTAAGCAATGGTGTCCTAGCAATTTACAAAGTCCATATATAGCACTTGTTTCCATTTCAAAATTAGCAATATGATGATTGCCATGTTTAAAACTTGTCATATTATCAACTAAGTTTGGCATACTTAATGGGAGTCTTAAAATTCTACCTTGAGGGCCATAAAAGCCAGGACAAGTAACCGTAATTCCTTTGCTGTATCCTTCTTTAAAATGTTTTAATAAATCATTACTTGCGCTTGCTATGTAAGGTTTAATATTTGTCTTATTGATTTGAGTATGTTCTTCAAATGCGGCTAAAATTGATTTTTCTTCATCGGTATTATCCAGTTGATAAAAATGCAACAAGTTGTCTATACCTAATCCGTGTGTACCTGCTACTAATTGATCCACACCTACTTCACCTTGTAGAGAACCACAGGTGCCCATTCTAATAACCGAAACGGATTTGTGATGCTCATTAATGGTTCTTGTTTCAAAATTTATATTCACTAAAGCATCAACTTCATTAAGGGCAATATCAATATTATCAGGTCCAATTCCTGTACTCATCACAGAAATTCTTTTATTTCCTATATAACCCGTATGGGTAACAAACTCTCTATGTTCACATTTATATTCAATACGATCAAAATATTTGCTCACATTGGGAACACGCTCAGGATCACCAACGGTAATTATAGTATCAGCAATTTCTTCTGGTCTAACATTTAAGTGATAAACAGCCCCACGATCATTTATAATTAGTTCTGAAGCTCCAATAACTGACATAGCTCTTGTTTTAAGGTACAAATGTCGTTTAATTCGTAATAGTTGGAAAATTCTTTTATAATTAACTTCTTTGTGTTATTTTCGCGTCCCGAAAAGGTCCTGTGGCCGAGTGGCTAGGCAGAGCTCTGCAAAAGCTTCTACAGCGGTTCGAATCCGCTCGGGACCTCGATACAAAGCCTCTCAACGAAAGTTGAGAGGCTTTTTTGTTTAGAGACTGCGTCACAAGCTTGCTTGTGTAAGCAGTCGAGAAGCAAAAAAGCCAAAGAATGCCATTTTAAAACTAACGTAGTGAGCTTAAAAATGACATTTTTTAAAAGGCTTTGGGTAAAGCGAGTTAGCCGAGACGGATCAACGACGAACCAAGTGAGGAGTTCATCCGAGTTATCCGAGACGGATGACAATGCGAAGCATTGGCAATCCGCCCTCATTCACCTATTTTTGCACCATGAAACATTCACAAACAATTGGAATTATACTTTGTATTTTATTAATGTTTTGTACCACACAGCCACTGGTAATTATTGATAGTAAAAACTTAGTAATCACTGGCTGGCAAACTGCAGGAACTTCATTCGGGAAACCAGGAATGTTTTTTGCTATTTTTGGCAGTTTCGCAGCATTATTTTTCGCTTTACCATTTATTTGGGCAAAGCGATTTAACCTAGCTTTTGCATCATTAATATTGGCCTGGTCTTTTAGAAATTTCATGGTGCTTTCTACCTGCCAAATGGGGGATTGTCCAAGAGTGCAATGGCCTTTGTATGCATGTATCATTATTTCATTCGGAATTCTAATAATGACCTTTTTGCCTAAGATAAAGATTCCAAAATCTGCTAACTAATAGATCATATAAAAAAGCCTCACTAAATTGCGAGGCTTTTTTATATGATCTAATTATGAAAGTCTTTTTAAAGCTTCATCAATAATGCTAACTGCTTCTTTAATTTGAGTTTCTGTGATTATTAGTGGCGGTGCAAAACGAATTTTATCTCCGTGGGTTGGTTTTGCTAATAATCCTAAATCTCTTAGGTGTAAACATAGTTCCCAAGAAACTTCAGGGTCTTTATGATTGATGACAATCGCGTTTAATAAACCTCTCCCTCTTACTAATTTTATGAAAGGGGAGTTTAATTTTTCTAATTCAGCTCTCAATAATATACCCATTGCTTCGGCATTTTCAGCCATCTTTTCAGTTTTTAAAACTTCCAATGATTTCATTGCAACAGCACAGGCAAGTGGATTTCCACCATATGTAGATCCATGCTCGCCTGGTTTAATTTGTGTCATTATAATATCATCTGCAAGTACAGCAGAAATTGGCAATGTGCCTCCACTTAATGCTTTCCCTAAAATCAAAATATCTGGTCTAACCCCTTCATGATCACATGCCAACATTTTTCCAGTTCTTGCTAAACCTGTTTGAATTTCATCGGCAATAAATAGCACATTGTATTTTGTACATAAATCTCTGACACCTTTTAAATATCCATCATCAGGCAATACTACGCCTGCTTCACCTTGAATGGGCTCCACCATAAAAGCAGCAACATTTGCATCTTTTAATTCATGCTCTAGTGCAATCAAATCATTATAAGGAACTAGCCCAAATCCAGGCATATAAGGGCCAAAACCTTTAAAGCTACTTGGGTCGGTTGAGGAAGAAATGGCAGCTAATGTACGTCCCCAAAAATTGCCTTCTGCAAATATGATTCTTGCTTTATTTTCTTCAATGCCTTTAATATTGTAGCCCCATCTTCTAGCTAATTTAATGGCGGTCTCACCACCTTCAACACCCGTATTCATGGGTAATACTTTATCATATCCAAAATACTTAGTGATATAAGCTTCGTATTCTCCTAATAAATTATTGTGAAAAGCGCGTGAGGTTAAAGTGAGTTTGGCAGCTTGCTCTTGTAATGTTTTAATTATTGCTGGATGACAGTGACCTTGGTTAACAGCGGAATAGCCACTTAAAAAATCGAAATATTTTTTACCATCAACATCATACAAATAAACTCCTTCGCCTTTTTCTAAAACAACAGGAATAGGGTGGTAATTGTGTGCTCCAAATTTATCTTCTAGTTCCAAATACTTTGCAGCATTGGCACTCACATCATGATTAGTGTTCATTTTTGTAAAATTTAAAAATTCAAAAAAAGTAGTGAAAAAATTACATTTCAATTAAGGAAGTGTAATTAAAAAAGAAACCAAAAAAGGGTGGTAAATTCAATTACCCCATGGGATGATTCAATAAATCTAGGTTCAATATCAGGATATGTTCCTTTTTCATGCCTCTAAGTTAAGTTTTTCTCTTTAAATTCCCATATTTTGGACTTACATTCGCAAAAACAAATCCGTTTGAAACCTTTTGTATCCATAGTAATCTTAAATTATAACGGTGTAAAATACTTGCAACAGTTTTTACCATCCGTCATTGTTACGCAGTATGAAAACTATGAAGTGGTGGTTGCAGATAATGGTTCAACTGACGATTCTGTTTTATTTTTACAAACCAATTTTCCAACTGTTAGGATTTTAACTTCTTCCACAAATGAAGGGTTTGCAGGCGGGTATAATTGGGCTTTAAAAAATATAGAAGCAGACTATTTTGTTTTATTAAATTCTGATGTTGAAGTAACTCCCAATTGGATTACGCCAATGGTTGACTTATTGAATTCTCATAAAAATGTTGCTGCTTGTCAACCTAAATTATTATCTCAAAAAGAACCACAACTATTTGAATATGCTGGAGCTGCTGGTGGTTGGATGGATACTTTTGGATATCCATTTTCAAGAGGAAGGATATTTGATATATGTGAAAAAGATTTAGCTCAATACGATGACAATCAAATGATATTTTGGGCATCTGGAGCTGCTATGATGATTAGATCAAATGTGTTTCATGAATTAGAAGGATTTGATGCTAGTTTTTTTGCACATCAAGAGGAGATTGATCTTTGTTGGCGAATTCAAATAAAAGGGTATCAAATTTATTGTTGTCCATCTGCAATAGTATATCATGTTGGGGCTGGGACTTTGCCAAGAGGGGGGCGTAAAGTTTTCTTGAATTTCAGGAACAATTTGATAATGCTTTGTAAAAATTTACCTTTTCCAGAACTTGCTTGGAAATTACCCATCAGATTCGCATTGGATGCTATTTCGGCCTGGAAAGGGCTATTAAGTGGCGACACTTACTTTTTTACTGCAATAGTAAAAGCTCATTTTGCGCTTATTGGTTATATTATTGCTGGCAAAGTGAAGCGTTCAGACGGTACAAAATCTTTAAAATCATTGGGTGGAGTGTACAATGGATCTCTCGTTTTTCAATACTTTATAAAAAAGAAGCAATATTTTAATAAAATAGTCAACTAACTGGTTCTTTATTAAGAACTAGTTGTTATTTTTGCGTCCGTAATTAATAACTATGTCACAAGATTTAAATCAACCAGAAGTATCTAAAGATATCAATTCTAATTGGGTAACTTCATCTAAATTCTTATTCTACGTTTCTATTTTTGCTATCTTATCATTGGTAGTTGGAAACTGTTCAAAGGTTTTCAGCAGTGGTTTTAAAAAGCCAAATCCAGAGGTACAAACTAGCTCTCAGTACAAGCCAGAATATAAATAGAAAAAAATTTTGCTGGAGTGCTTTGAATCCTTATTTTTGCACTCCTAAAAATAGTTCTTGTACAAGCGAAAGTAGCTCATTTGGTAGAGCACGACCTTGCCAAGGTCGGGGTGGCCGGTTCGAGCCCGGTCTTTCGCTCAAAAATCCCGAATTTCGGTTCGGGTTTTTTTTAAGTCTTTCAATAGACGCCTTGGTGGTGGAACTGGTAGACACGCAGGACTTAAAATCCTGTGGGCCGCAACGCCCGTGCGGGTTCGATTCCCGCCTGAGGCACAAAGCCTCTCACATTTGTGAGAGGCTTTTTTTATGTGATGACGTGAATCAAGCATGCTTGAATAAAAGGCAGTCCCATTTTATACTTATCTTAGCAATATGTCACATTTAAAAGAAAGAACTGAAAAGAACTGTCTAAACTGTGGAACACAAGTAGCCGGCAGATTTTGCCATCATTGTGGCCAGGAAAATGTAGTAGTAAAGGAAAGTGTTTGGCATTTATTGATGCATTTTATTGAGGACTTAACACATTTTGACGGCAAGCTTTGGAAAACTTTGAAGTTGCTTTTATTAAAGCCCGCAAGTTTGACAAAACATTATATGGACGGGAAACGTGCTACTTATTTACATCCCATAAGAATGTATTTATTTGTTTCGGCAGTATTTTTCTTTTTCATTTTCAATGCGGGACCCGATAATCCCATTCAAGTAAACAAGGAGTTGAATCCTAAAATTACTGCTCAGATTCCAAAGACAAAAAAAGATAGTATTTTAAATAATCAAGAAGGGTTTAAGTTTCAAATAGGAAGAGATACATTTAATTATAAAACTATTGAGGCTTACGAAACATCACAAAAATCATTGCCATTGGCTAAAAGAGATAATTGGTTTGAATCTAAAATAGCTAAACAATCTATTTATTTAAATCAAAAATACAAAGGGGATAAGTTCGAAGTTGGTAAAGCAATTATTGAACAATTTGAACATTATTTCTCACGAATTTTATATATATCCTTGCCCATATTTGCTTTTTTTGTTTGGGTACTTTATCGACATAATAAAGAACATTTTTTTGTTGACCATTTAATTTTTAGCATTCATATTTATTGTGCTTTTTTTATCATTTTGTTTATAGTAAAAATGATAGATGAGTTATATCAAATCATCACGCATAAGCCTTTGATTATATTGAATATTTCAGTAGCATTTATATTATCCTTTTATCTGTATAAATCATTACGAAATCATTTTCATCAGTCGCGAATAAAAACAATAATTAAGTTTCTAATCCTTAATATATTAACTACAGTTTTAATGACTTTGTTAATTGGTGTATTTCTTTTACTTTCTCTTTTTAATGTATAAATATGAATCAAGAATTAGTGTCAAAACGTTTTTTAGAATTAGTAGCAATCATGGATACACTACGTGAAAAATGTCCATGGGATAAAAAGCAAACCATCCATAGTTTAAGGAGTAATACCATTGAAGAATTATATGAATTGGTGGATGCTATTGTGGAAGAAGATTGGGATGGGATTAAAGAAGAATTGGGAGACATCATGTTGCATATACTATTTTATGCAAAAATTGGATCGGAGCAAGGGAAATTTACATTAGATGAAGTGATGGAAGCCATTGCTAAAAAATTAATACATAGACACCCGCATATTTATGGGGATGTGACAGTTGAAAATGATGATGATGTGAAACGCAACTGGGAGCAATTAAAATTAAAAGAAGGGAAGAAGTCCATTTTGTCTGGAGTTCCCAATAGCTTGCCTTCCATTGTCAAGGCACTTAGAATACAAGAAAAGGTTAAGCATGTTGGTTTTGAATGGGAAAACATTGAACAGGTTTGGGATAAAGTGGAGGAGGAAATAGTTGAACTGAAAGTAGAGGTGAATAAGGCGGATAAGAACAAAATTGAAGAAGAGTTCGGTGATGTGATGTTTAGCTTAATAAATTATGCTAGGTTTTTAGATATTGATCCTGACATTTGCTTGGAGAAAACCAACTTGAAGTTTAAACATAGATTTGAGCAAATGGAGTTATATGCCAATGAGCATAGTCTAGATTTAAGCAAGCTTAGTTTGCAGGAAAAGGAGGAAATATGGCAAAAAATGAAGGCTTAAATTGCAATAAAATAGATATAAAACACCTTTAATTTTAAATCATTTTTAATCTATAAGTAATTTATTGCTTTTATAATACACTGTAATACAGTGACTCAAGATTATTTCCTATAAATATTATAATTTTACACTCAATTTTTTGCATAATAATTTCTTCACTATAAATTCGATTGATTTTACAACTTAAGTTGTATTTTCAAAATTCTAAATAATCTACCTATGAAAACAGTCGTAAAAAAGAAATTAGATATTTTCAATCTTTTTTATAGTGGGGCTGCCGTTGTTATCCTAATTGGTGTAATTGCAAAGTTATTGGAGTGGCCGGCTCAAGATATTTTGATTACCCTAGGCTTAACTATTGAAGCCATCGTATTTGGTGTTTCTGCTATAAAATTTGTGGAAGTGACTGAAAAGCAGGAAGTTGCAACTGAAGCTACTTTGTCAAAAGTGGCTGAGGGATTAGGGAATATTGCATCCAATGCTAAAGTCGCAGAAGGTGAAACTTATATTAATATACAGACTAACGAATCTTCAGCAATTAACAGTGAAACAGAGGATACAAAAAACATTAAAATTGATATTAATGGGGATGTATCCCAAAAAAATGCTACGCATTCATTATGGCAGTTAGAGCAAATGGATATATTAAGTTTGGCAAAAGATTTGTTCTTTCAACCTGCTTGGGATAAGTTATCTTCTGATGAATATGCTCAAATAAGTCAAATTTTCAAGAGAGTTTTTGAAAAGAAACTACCTAATAAAGAAGCATTACCTTTTTTAATACAATTCCCAGTTAAACTACCCGTTCCTGAAATGGGAAAATTGTCAATTGAAAAGGCGCATGAATTAAATACAAGTGAGGTTGAACTGTTATG
This sequence comes from uncultured Bacteroidota bacterium, assembly GCA_903938445.1. Taxonomy (GTDB): domain Bacteria; phylum Bacteroidota; class Bacteroidia; order Chitinophagales; family Chitinophagaceae; genus Sediminibacterium. Next base: position 8,507 of record CAJADG010000013.1, read on the forward strand.
TAAGGCTTTTTCAATTTTAAATTTCAATACTTTCTTTGATAATTTCATTCTTTCTGGCCAAGGAGAAAGTATCGAAATTAGACCTCGTAAATCTAAAGAGTTACAAGTTTTTGGAGGAGAAGATGAAAATGTATTAAAACATATTCAAACTTATTATGCTAAAGATTTAATTATTAGTCCTAATATCGAATGTTTAGCAGGGTTAGTTAAATTAAAGAATGAACATTTGGTTGAATACTTTGTTCAAAATATAGACATTAAGAAAGAAGCTGAATTAGTGTCATTAACCAATATTTTAGCTTCACAAAGTGATGAACTTAAAAAGAAATTATTGATTAAGTTTAAGAAAGTTAGATATAATGTAAATAATGAGAATGGCTATTCTTATTTAAAGAATTTAGTACAAATGGCCCTTTCTTTTGCAGATGCTACACTTGGTCAACAATACTTTAATAAAATCATAGAAGTTCAAGTGGATGAAAATAAGATTATTGGACTTGATGATGTGATAAATTGTTACTCAGACACTATTTATTTTGGACCTAAAAATGAGTACAGTGTTTCATTAAATGAATTGTTTGTCAATGGTGAGTTAAATAATTTGAATTATATAAATACAATCATAGATAAATTAATTACAGATAATGTATCTACTAAGTCTAAATTGTTAGAGTTATTTAATTTAAAAGAACAAGACTCTAAGAAAGATGTATTTAACAAGTTAAACTATCATTTAACAAAGAGTAATAATGCCCCATCAGGTTCTCAATTGGCATTTATTTTATTGTATAAACAATACAGCTAATAATTTAAAATCTAGTATATGGCCGAAGGTCACGTAGATGTCAAAAGATACCAGATTATTAGTCTTTTGTACATTGTTTTTATTTGTTTCTCTGTAATCAATATCAAAATGTCGGTATTAGATTCTAATATTTATACTATTAAGTCTTTTCAGTCTTTGATTGTGGAAGAAGTTAAAAAAGTTGATATTAGTAATAAAATCATTGATGATAATATTGACTTATTGAACAGAAGCGAGAAGGCAAAAAGTTATCTTAAAATTAGGACCAGACTTGCTAAGAGTTACCAAGTAATTAATGGGGTAATTGATCACGTTGATAATGAATTTAAAAATGAAAATACTACATTATTAAAGCAATTTAATAGTAGAAATTTGATAGAAAAAATCCTTAAATCTGAGAAGGGCGTAAAGCAATTAGATATAGATTTATTTGATTTATCTGACAATATAAAAAAGGCACCGTATAAATTACAAACTTCACTTGATTCATTAGTGCCTATCAGAAAAGAAGTAACTACAATCAAAGGAAAAGTGGATGAATGGGGTTATTATATGTTTATGCATAAGCCATCGGCTATTAGTTATATGCAACTTCAAAGAATCAAACTATTAATTGCAAAAATGCAATTATTGTATCAAGAAGCGGCTTTAGCTGAAATTGGCTATCAACCTACTTACTTCTCTAAATTTAATCCTAAACTATACGTTCTAAAATCTACCGTTAAAGAATATAAGCCAGAAGAAATTATACAACCAAATCAGAAGGTGATTAATGTCACAGAAGAAGTTTTCGATGAACTTTTCAAAAAAATTATTAACTCACTACATACTGAAAATATTTTTGTAGGCTTAAACAATACACTTTTATCAGATTTTGAATTTTTACTGGGTCAAGATTTTGATGTAGAAATATTGCCAAAAGTAAATATTGCTAAAAGTGGTAAAAGTTATAAAGTAGTATTTAATAAAACAGGTGAATACTTATTGCGTTTTTATGATACTAGAAATGGCAAAAGAAAAATATTATTTGAAAAGAAAATAAATGTAAATTCTTTACCAGATCCTGTTGTAAGAGTAAAGGGAGATAATTTAAATTCCTATGCTATTTCAGTTAAAGATTTATTAGGTGCAGAGAGACTAGAAGCAAATCTTGAAATTAATAATCTTAATTTCTTCCCAGGACGTATTAATAGTTTCAAAGTTATTAAAATACATAATGGCAAGGAGGAAGAATCAATTAGTAATTACGGAGAATTATTTCAGTCAACAACACAAAAACTCTTAGGGGGGTTAAAGAAAAATGACTTACTTATTTTTGATAATGTAAATATGTCATTAATTGATGGTTCAACCAGAACCTCACCTCCGATCATTTATAAAATCATTGATTAATGAATAGGTTTTTATTGTTTATGATTGGATTTATTTTTATTAGCTATAACTTATATAGCCAAGATACCCTTTCAGGTATTTATGCTAATTTAAAAGTTAGTAAAGGTTCACATGTCATTAAAGATGTAATTAGAGTTACTGGAACATTTGAAGCAGAGCCGGGAGCAAAATTTGAATTAATTGATAAAGGGTTGATTGTATGTGAGGGAGCTATAAATATTAAAGGAGTACAAAATAATATTGAGTTTTTTGGTAAGAAAAATTTAGAGGGAGTTGGTTTTGTAATTAAGAATATTGACTCAAATAATATTGTAATAAATAATGCAGTTTTTAAAGGCTTGCAATTGCCTTTATTATTTGACTTTGGTTGGAAAAGAAATAGTGTTGAAATTTCAAACAATGTATTTATTAGTAATGTTGGAAGAAATTCATTAATTCAAGTATTAAATCCCCCCTTTAATTTTAATATTGATTCTTCTTATATGGATTTTAAAATTGTAAATAATTTATTTACAGATAATAATGCGGCAATTTATTTTGAAGATTTGAGAAGTGATCATATCAACATAGATTTTTCTAATAATACTATTGCGGGCAATTATATATATGGATTTAAAAATTATAATATTTCTACTAACTTTATGTATGGTAGGGCAGATCAAATTTTTACTAGATTTGTTCCTCGAATTGTTAAAAATAGTTTCTATAAAAATTATTTAATTGATAATATTACCGATACAATTGCGCATTTAGCAAATTTTGGAATCTACGGGTCAGAAAAAACTTTTAATATTGATCAAAACTATTGGGGTACTAGTAACAAAAAGTTTATTGAAAAAGGCATTTATGATCAAACTATAAACTACAGTTCCCCTAAATTAAATACAGACAGTATATTAATATCACCAAGTGAATCAAATCCACTGTTTATATATAGTGTTAAAAATGGTGAAAATGGCGAAGAGTTTCAAGATTCAATAACTATTAAAGATCCTTTAAAAAGTATAATAGTTGCTTCTAATCAAAAGGCAAATTATAGTAAAGCAGCTTTAAGTTACAAATATTTCAAATCCGATAGTAGTTTAAAAATTATTGATACAATTTTGACTTTCAATGTACAAGAAATTAATAGCACTACAAACAAATTAGAAATAACCAAAACTATTCCATCCCCTAAGAAAGTTGGTTATTATTCACTTAAAAATGTATCAGGCTCAAATAGTGAATATGTGCCTGAAGTTAAAATTGGGTATCAAGCTTTTTTATTAGATTATCGAAAACATAAGTTGCTTGTTGATTTATTAAAAGAAAAAAAAGATACTGTACCGCCTAAACCTAAAGAGTTAGATTCTGTTAAAAATCAATTCCAAAAAATCGAAGCTCCTCAAAAAAGTAGATTTGAATTATCATTATTAGGGGGAGGAACCATATTTACTGGTACAATTAGCAATTCTAATTTATTCAATAACGAAATGAATATGGCATTTGGCTTTAATGTTGGTTACACAATTTACTCTAATATAAGTGCTGGGCTTACTATTTTTAGTAGTAAACTTAGTAATTCAGATTTAAATTCGACCAACAATGATCAAATTGCTAGAGGTATGAGTTTTAGTACTTCTATTTTAGGCATTTCTCCGTCGTTAAATTATGATTTTGTTGATAATAGATTATACACAAAAGCAAAAAGATTTAGGCCTTCGGTAGGGTTTGGACTTGATTTTATTTCATTTAAACCAACTGGAATATATAAAGGGAAAGAGTACGATTTACAATCATTAGGAACTGGTGGTCAAATGATAGATAGTACCAAAAAGCAATATTCACTTATGGCTTTAGGTTATTTTTTAAACGTTAAATTAAAATATCAAATTAACAGGTTTAATAGTGCTGGAATATTCTTCATGCTTCATAAAAGTATGTCTGATTATTTAGATGATGTAGGGCCAGATGAATACCCTAATGTTGCTAAGTTGCTTGCAAAAACTAAAGTAAATGCAGATGCGGCTGTTTATTTTTCAAATCCAACTTCAAGACCAATTAGTGCTGGACAATTAAGAAATAGTCCAAATTCACCAAAAGATAGTTTTATTCAATTTGGCTTCTTTTATGCAAGAAAACTATTTAAATAATTATGCATAAGAAAAATTTGTATAGATCAATTTTTATTTTAAGTTGTAAATTAACGACTTTACTATTTATATTAACATTAATGACATCTTGTGCTAAACAAGAAGTTATTAATGAACTTATGTTTCAAAAAAATTTATTAGCAGGTTCAGGTAGTTATCAGAATGAAAAGCATACATGGAAAATTGACTCTCTTTATATAAATGGTTTAGTATATAATTTAAGTACAAATGCTAAATCATATTATAGAGTATTTTATAGTAATGGAGCTACTACTGACAGAGATGGATTAAATGGAACATGGGAAATGCCTACTGTAAAGGATTTGAAATTGAAACTATATACCTATGATAACAACGGTAAGATAAAAGATTCAATTATAAATAAATATCAAATTATTACTTTAAATGCTGCTCAATTACATTTAAAGTACGATAGTACCAATTTGAAACAGGATTTATATTTTATTAGTAATAATCAATAAGTTATTTGTTTAATATTTAGATATTTAGTATCTTAAATTAATTATTTCTTAAATAGATATAATCTTAATATCAAATTATGTTATTTTTCGAAAAATTATTTTTTTCTATTTTTGTTGTTTCTTGTTTGGTTTTATTTGATTTATTGATAAAATTCAAAAGACCCATAGTTCTTAAGTTCAATTTTGCATTAATAATCATATCTATTGGAATTACCTCTTTTTTACATAGCATTGATTTATATACAGATACTTATGTCTTTTATATTATTTTTTTTAAAGCAATTGTAGCAAGTTGCTTTTTGAGTATTTTTTCAATACTTTATTTTCCTAAAAGCAGATTATGGGTATCAATCTTGACCATTATATTGATAACTTTTACAATCTATTCGTTAATTTATAATAATAATTATAATCCAGCGTATAAACTTTCTTTAAGATCCCAAACCCTTGTTATTGTTAAAAATGAAAGATTATTATTGCCACTATATTTAAAAGTAGCTAGGGTATTGATAATTGGGAGTTTCTTTACAACCTTTTTATATTTTTTCTATAATATAATTTCAAAATACAGGTTGAATAATATATATTTTGAAAAGATTAAAAAGTGGACTATTTCTATATTCGTGCTCGTTTTAAGCATGATAATTTTATATTTTCCTTTTCATTTATTAAATGATGATTATAGAATAGGGTATACACTTAGCTGTATTTTGTATTTATACGTTTTATTGATTATTCTGTATAGGCCTAATTTCTTAAACAAATCGTCAATGAAAATTTCATTAGGGGATAACTTTAAAAGAGAATCCGAATTTGCAGTGAATGAGTTAGATTTCATAAATGAATTTTTTACCAATGTATACTTTACGAATAATGAAATTTCATTGGAAACAATGGCTAAAAAAATGAATGTAGGTACAAACGACTTGTATAAATTCATATATTATAAATATTCTATGACATTCAATGATTTGGTCAATAAGAATAGAGTTGATTATTTTATTGAACTTATAAATAATCCTAAATACCTCAATTTTACAATTGATGCATTAGCTAAAGAAGCGGGTTTTTCGTCTAGACAGCATTTGTATAAGCCGTTCAAAAAGTTCCACGGAGGCAATCCATCCGATTTAATAGATACTAGATCATTATAATTTCTTTTTTTTCTTGTTATTCTTAATCA
>CAJADG010000014.1 GCA_903938445.1 uncultured Bacteroidota bacterium
TATGGCACAAACCTTGTATTTAATAAGGTGCTGTATAAAACTAAAATGAATAGCTATTGGGTTTCTGTCCCTGTTCCTGCTCGATTTGGGAACAATGCACCCGCATCCATTGGAGTTGGTTTGCAATTTGGGGTAACTTTCTAAAAAATAGTATATCTGTTATTTATATAATTTTTATTTAAATAGTTTAAACTTTTTAAATAAATTGTAGTCTAATGTATAAATACGCACTAAATATGAAACTAAATAAAAAAATTCTATTCGGATTCTTATTAGCCATTTCGGTTTTAATTCAAACTAGTTCTTTTGCAAATCCTATTGACAATGGGAATAAAACAGCTAAAGTATACACCTCTCAATTTGAAAATGTGATGGGTACTTCATTTGAAATGAAGATTAAAACTAGTTCAGAAAAAGTTATTGCAAAGGCGGAGACAATCGCATTAAATGAAATTGATAGATTATCTAAAATTTTAAGTTCTTACGATCAAAATAGTGAGTTTAACATATGGCAACACACTATCAATGTTCCTTTCAAAGCATCTCCTGAATTAATTGAAGTACTAAGCTTATTTGAGCAATGGAAATCAAATACAAACGGTGCATTAAATCCTGCTTTTGAAGCTGTGAACCAGGTTTGGAAAAATGCAAAGTCAAACCAAGTTACTCCTACAAAGGAAGATTTAAATATTGCCATTAATGAAGCATCTAAGCAACATTATAGCATTGATCAGCAAAATGGAACTATAACACACTTAACTAATACCCCATTAACCATCAATACTTTTGTAAAAAGTTATATCATAGATAAAGCATCCAAAAAAGTAATGGAAGAAACTGGCGTGAATAATGTTGTAATGAATATTGGTGGAGATATTGCGGTGTATGGCACTCAAAATGAAGAAGTAGCGATTGTAAACCCTAAAGAAAACGCAATTAATGATGAAGCATTAACTTATGTGAATATTAAGGATAAGTTTATTGCAACAAGTGGAAATTATCGTAGAGGAAATTTAATCAATGGAAAATGGTATTCACATATTATTGATCCAAGAAATGGCCAACCTGTTGAAAATGTGATATCAGCAACTGTAATTGCTGATAATGCAACAGATGCTGGGGCTTTAGCAACCTCCTTTAATATTTTAACAGTAAATGAATCTATTGAATTAGCCAAAAAATATCCAACAGCAGCTTATTTAATTATCACAGAAAAAGGTGAACAAATTAAAAATGAACAATGGGATATCTATGTGGCAGATAAAATAAAGCCAACAAGTTCAAATACAATTGTTGCGAACAAGGACCAATTTGATCCTTCCTACGAATTAATTGTTAATCTTGAATTAGTTCAAATGCAAGGCCCCTCTCGTAGACCTTTTGTAGCTATTTGGGTAGAAGACAAAGACAAGACACCTTTAAGAACATTAAGCTTATGGTTCAATAAACCACGTTGGTTACATGATTTACGTGCTTGGTATTCTGCAAATTACTCAAAATACAATGTTGAGTCAGGAACAATCAATTCAATATCAAGTGCCACAAGAACTGCGGGTAAATATGCAATCAAATGGGACGGAAAAGATGATAAAGGAAACTTAGTTAAAACTGGCAAATACACCATTTATATTGAAGTAGCTAGAGAGCATGGAACTTACCAAATTATTAACCAAGAAGTTAAAATTAATAACAAGGAATTGCAAATTGAACTGCCATCTAATACCGAAGTTGCATCTGCATCTATTGAAGTGAAAAAAGTGAACTAATGAATAAAAAGTTTTTAGCGAGGGCAACCAGGTGGCTTCATATTTATCTTTCCATGTTTAGTTTTGTAATTGTTTTATTTTTTTCAATTACGGGATTAACTTTAAATCATGCAGATTACTTTCAAAACAAATCTGTCATTACGGATTATAAAGGAAAACTAGATACACAATGGGTAAATTCAACAGACACTCTAAAAATTAAAAAACTAGAAATTGTTGAATTTTTTAGAAACAAATACAAAGTAAAAGGAGCGGTTGCAGATTTTAGAATTGATGATCAAGAAATTAGTTACTCCTATAAGGCTCCGGGTTATGAGGCGGATATTTTTATTAATAAGGAAGATGGTAGCTACACCTTAACTCAAACGAGCCAGGGCTTAATGGGTTTTATCAATGACTTACACAAAGGAAGAGACACGGGCAAAACATGGTTATTGATAATTGACATTTCAGCCATTTTATTAATTATAATATCAGCTTCGGGTTTAATTCTTTTATTCTTTTTAAAGAAAAAAAGAACCGCAGGAATATTAGTACTAATAATTGGTGGCGCATTATTATATTTCGCTTACCACTATTGGGGTCAATAATAAGGCCCGGATAGAAATCCAGGCCGATTTACGATTGCTTGCTTAAAAAACCAGTACCAAATTTCTATTTTTAAAATATTAACTATTATAATGAAGGCATCTCTATTTTATCAACCATATCACTTGAACCAATGTACAATGGTGTTGTTTGATGAATTGTTGTAGGTTGAATGTCTAAAATGTCCATTTCGCCGTTTCTTGCTTTGCCTCCTGCTTGTTCAATAACAAAAGCAAGTGCGTTTGCTTCAAACATTAGACGTAATTTCCCATTGGGAAATTTATTAGTTGGCGGGTATAAATAAACACCCCCTTTTAATAAATTTCTATGAAAATCTGCAACTAATGATCCAATATATCTAGCTGTATAGCCACTCTCCTTACAAAAATCTAAATAATTTATAATCTTATAATCTTTTATGCTTTTAGATAGTCCTTCATTGATAGAATAAATTGAGCCGTTTTGACTACAAGTTATATTTATGTTTGAAAGGATAAATTCACCTAAACTTGGTTCATAAGTAAAGCCATTTACACCATTGCCTGTTGTATAAACCAACATTGAAGATGGGCCAAATAAAATATAACCAGCTGCTTTTTGATCCCTTCCTTTTTGTAAAAAATCAAATTCACTTAAAGGTTTTCCAAAATCTGATTTCCGTTTATAAATTGAAAATATAGTACCTACCGAAACATTTACATCAATATTACTAGACCCATCCAATGGATCAATAGCTACTATATATTTACCATTGTTTTCTAAATCAATGAAAGATTCATTTTCTTCTGAAATGATGCCACAAACTTCGCCCCCTTTACTTAAAGCTCTTATAAACCTTGTGTTCGCAAGTAAATCTAATTTTTTTTGTTCATCACCACCGGAATTATAGATGCCTGCATTCCCCATAATATCAATCAATCCAGCTTTATTCAATTCTCTATTAACCACTTTTGCGGCTAAAGCAATATCTCTTAATAATTGCGAAAAGGCACCTACAGCACCTATATATTCATTTTCATTGCTTTTAATAAATCTATCTAAAGTTACACCGATAGGTAGATCTATTCTAGAATTTTCCATATTAAATCATTATTATACTAATATTTATGAACGAATATTAATATGATACAAATTTCAGTTCATTTGGCATGACAAAACAATAAAATGAAATATATATTCACGATAACGATTGCAGTGGTGGTTGCTTTTATAAAATTTTAAATAAAATAGTTTGATTTAATACTTAAATTTTATTTTTCAAAATTCTCAAAGTGGCCTCTAACTTTAAAGGTGTTTTTCCTGAAAAAGTGGCAAAATTTGAATGGTAATGTTAACAACAAAATGATGTTTATAATTAATATTTTCAAGATTGAAATTAGAATAATAATTTAATTGTTAATTCATTAAATAGTTGTTATTTTAAACGTGGAAAATATAATCAATAATAGACTTTAAAAATAATTAAATATGAATGAGTCAAATTTTATAATATCATTAGCCCTATCAGGTTGGCATAATCAAGTAAAGGCTTGTAGTAAAATATTATCTGAACTATCTGATGATCAACTCTTAACAGATATAGTTCCTGGTAAAAATAGAGGGATTTATATAGTAGGTCATCTAGCTGCTGTACATGATAGAATGTTGCCATTATTAGGATTGGGTGATCAATTATATCCAGCTTTAAACCCCATTTTTATTCAAACTCCCGATAAAGCAGTTGAATCAATCCCAACAGTTTCTGAATTAAGAAATCAATTAGATACGGTTAATGAAAAATTAAATAGTCTATTTGCCGCAATGACTGCTACACAATGGTTAGAAAAACACAATTCCGTTTCAGATGAAGATTTCATAAAAGAGCCTAGTAGAAATAAACTAAGTGTACTTATAAGTAGAACCAATCATTTAGCAAATCATATTGGTCAATTATTATTGATAAAGTAATTGCATAAAATGGAACTAAAATTATACATGGTATTACTAGGTGGTAAACCCAAAGGTCGTCATACTGAACAACATGATGTGTTTTTTGGAATTGCAAGTTCTTTAAAAGAGCTTATTCCTGATTTTAATGCATTTTGGCCCGAAGCTAAAGGCAAAATGCATGTTGATGGATGGCAAGAAATTAATAATGTAAATGGTTATGAAGTATCCGTTATTCCAAAGTTGGAAGCAAAAGAGCCATCAGCGGCTCAATTATTTTTCATTAACCTAGGAGGATATAAACAAGATGAATTTGAAGAGTTTCACTATAAATTAGCCATTGCTGCTCCGCATATTAGCAAGGCAATAAAAATCGCGAAGGAAACTGCATTTTATAAACATACTCATATGGAGGGCGCTGCCTCCCATGTTGATGATAAATATGGTATAGATGTCGATGATACTTATAAAGTGGCAGATATCTTACCCGAAAACATGAAGGAAAAATATGAAATTCATTTAAAGCTTTCAAATACTACTATAGTTGACCCCATGCATTTAGGATATTTCAAATTTGAAAATTTATAATTCTTATCTTTAATACAACCTAAAACTTTTGTTATGAAAAAATGGATCCTATTTAGTTTAATACTAGCTGCATCTACTATTATAAAAGCACAAGACACTTTATACATGAGGTCAGGAGTAAACATTTTAGCAAAAGTTACTGAAGTAGGTACATCAGAAATCAAGTATAAAAAAGTAGATAATCTTAATGGACCAACATTTGTTGCATTAAAATCAGATTTACTATCTATAAATTATGAGAATGGCACAAAAGATGATTACAGCAAGGTTCCAAAATTAGAAGGGAATGTAGATTTATTTACAAAAGGCCAAAATGATGCTATCATAAATTATCAAGGTTATAAAACTGCTGGTACTGGGACTTTAATTACAACCGCATTTCCAGGATATGGATTTTTCTTAGGTATAGCACCAGCCGTATTATGTGCCACATCTGAACCAAAAGATGAAAATTTAGGATATCCAGATATTAATTTAATGAAAAATGAACAATACGCGGCTGGATATAAACAGAAAGCAAGACAAATTAAAAACAATAAAGTATTAAAGAATTATTTTTCAGGACTTGCCATACAAGGTGGTTATTTATTAGCAATAGTGATAGCCGTAGCAAGCACAGGTCATTAA
>CAJADG010000015.1 GCA_903938445.1 uncultured Bacteroidota bacterium
TTCGGCGGTGGTTGGATCACTCATTAATTTATTTAATTTGTTGGGAATAATTTGCCAAGAAACGCCAAACTTATCTTTTAACCATCCGCATTGACCTTCGTGTCCACCTTCACTTAATTTATCCCAAAAATAGTCCACTTCATCTTGACCATTACACTCTACAATAAATGACAATCCTTCATTAAATTGAAATTGATGATTTCCAGGGCCATCCATTGCAGCTAATTGTTGATTGTTTAATTGAAAACTGCCAAATTTCAATTTTCCAGCATATGGTGCTTCTTCTGGTTTGTAATAATCAGTATACATTATTTTACTGTCTGTAAAAATGTTAGCATAATGTTTTATTGCTTCATCAGCTTTACCAAACACATCATTTGTAAATAAGAAGCTTAAAATAATTTTTTGTTCTCCCTCCATTCTCTTTTTAATAGATAACTGCCAGGTCATTCCATATTTATCTTCCACCCAACCGTATTGTTCAGCCCATGGATATTTATTGAGTGCCATCATTACTTTTCCTCCATCAGATAATGAAGTCCATAAAGAATTAATTTCCTCCGAAGTTTCACATTTCACGTAAAATGAGATCGAAGGATTCTTTTTAAATATTGCACCTCCGTTTAATAGCTTTACAGTAGTTCCTTCAATTTCAAACTTTGTGATAATATTATTCTCTGCTACTATTTTAGAGTTAGGGAATAAAGAACAATAAAACTGAGTCGCTTCTTTGATTTGACCATCAAACCAAAGACAAGGATATAAATGATTTTGCATATGTTATTGTTTAGCCAAATGTAAATTATAATTTAATAATAGGTTTATCTTTAAGTAGTTATTAAACATGCTCTAGAGATTTCTTATTTCTATTTTCATATCCTCCCTATTCGTTTTTCTCTTCTGTTTTTTTAAGAATACAATGTTATTGCAAATCTGCCATATATCAAAAATGGCATATATGCCATTGAATAGCCGAGCTTAATAATACAAATTTGCAAGATGTCTCACAATAAAGATATGGTCGTTAAGCTAATTGGGGAACGCATCCGAAAATTAAGAACTGATAACCAACTTACTCTAGAGACTTTGGCTTTTAAGGCCGATATGGATTACACCCAGTTAAGCAGAATTGAACTTGGTAAAATAAACACTAGTCTTTTTCAGATTTATAAAATTGCATTAGCCCTAAAAATTAGTTCAACTGAAATATTAAATTCATTAGATACCTAATGAATAGCTGCAATGTAAGGACTATCAATATGGAATGTGAAAACGCGATGATTGATAAAAACTTTCACGAGGAAATGATAAGCTGGATACAAGAACATCAGGCTCTTTTTACAAAAGCGGCTTTACTAATTAAAGAAAATGATATGTTGAATAAATATGAATCATTAAAAAGTAATAATGATTATGTATTTATTTTTAAATTCTACAATGCATTTTTAGTGAGCGATATAAAATAATTATATGCTCAAATAATTATTTAGCAACTAATTAATAGTATAAATATTTTTATAAAACTTAAGTGCGCCTTTTTTATCGAAATCAATTAAACTATACCAAATCAACACTTGTGTAGGAATCGTAACAGGAATGGGTCTTGGCTTATTGTATTTTTCTGGTTGTTTAAAATCAAAAGTGTCAATAGCTATACGATTATTTTGCAAAAGCCATTTGCCGACATCAATGGGCTTTTCCATTCTTATACAACCATGGCTGTAAAAGCGATTGGTGTTTGTAAACAAATCTTTTTCTGGAGTGTCATGTAAATATATCGCAGAAGGGCTATCAAATTCAATTTTTAAAAGGCCTAAGGAATTGTCTAAACCAGTTCCTTGTCTCACTATAAAAGGGAAATTTTCTTTTGAATATTTTTTTATATCAATTGTGATGGGATCTACATTTACATAGTCACTATTAATTACCGTAAACCCATTTTTAGTAAAGTAAGTTTTATCATCTTTGAATTTATCAAACATTTCATTTTGAATAATACTTTTGGGTACCATCCAATATGGATTTAAAATAACCCTGTTAATTTGAGAGGACAAAGTATTGGTCTGTGTTTTAGCCTTACCCACAATTACACGCATCGATAGAATTAATTTATTACTATCATATGCTTTTAATTGCGCAGAGGGAATATTCACTAAAATGAATCGATTGGTTTTGCGAATAGCACTTAGCCATCTATACTCATTGGCCGCTTTTTGTAAAATTTGAATCTTCTCCAAATTAGGTTTAGCTTTTCGTTGATTCATTTTTAAAGAATCTAAAATCAGGGCTACCTCTTTGGATGATTTAGTAAAATATTGCACCAACGCATTCATCGCATCACGCTCCACATAAGTTTTGACAAGCTTAGATACATCAAATGCATTCATTTTGAATTTTGCTCCATTGTATTCAAGCTTTGGAGGATTGTTTCCGTAAGCTAAATGAGTGAAAAATAGATTGGCAACACTTGATAATAATGAATCTGTATTTTGATTTGGCTCAAATGCTGTTTTAAATTCTTGTTGGTAGTCAGCGGGATTTAATGCGAGGTTATTTGCATTTTGAATAAGGCTATCCAATTGCTTGATTCTGTTGGGATAGCCTACAAATAAAGGTACTTGTTGAATACTATCAGCTTGACCAAAGCTGTTGACAGAAATAAGTAAAGTAATAGTTAAGATTAGATGATATATTGTACGCATAGTGGTTAATCTAAAGATAAATAATTTAATTTTACTCCATATACATTAATGATATGATTTTGAAAAAATATTTGACGATTCTTTTTTGCATAAGCTTAATGGTTTCAAAAGCGCAAACACAAAATAGTAAAACTGGATTTACCATTGTTCCCCTAGGTGTGAAAGGTGGATTAGATGAATCTAACCTTTCGGCTTATTTAGTTGCAGCCAATGGAACAACAAATTATATTTCATTAGATGCAGGAACGATTAACGCAGGGATTCAAAAAGCCATTGAGAAAAAATCATTTAACGAAAACAGTCCCGAAGAGATTCAGAAAAAATGTATTAAAGCTTATTTTATTTCGCATGGGCATTTAGATCATTTAGCGGGCTTAGTTTTAAATGCACCCAATGATATTGCAAAACCAATTTATGCATTCCCTTCAGTTATTGATGTTTTAAAAAACAATTACTTTACTTGGAAAAGCTGGGCCAACTTTGCGAGCGAAGGAGAAAAGCCAATACTCAATAAATATACTTATAAGCCATTAATTGCTGGTAAGGAAATTCAAATTCCTAACACTGAATTAAGTGTGAGCGCATACTCTTTAAGTCATGTAAACCCTTACGAGAGTAGTGCGTTTTTAGTGCGCAATGCAAATGACTATTTATTGTATTTAGGAGATACAGGTGCGGACACAGTTGAAAAATCAAACAAGCTTACCGAACTATGGACTGCAGTTGCTCCCTTAGTCAAGGCAGCTAAATTAAAAGCTATTTTTATGGAAGTTTCTTTTGATAACAGTATGCCTGACAAGGCTTTGTTTGGGCATCTTACTCCCAAATTATTAATGCAGGAATTACACAAACTAAACGATTTATCGGAAGGAAAATTGAAAAATACAACCATTTACATTACCCATATTAAACCTTGCGCTAATTGCGAAGAAACGATTAAGCAACAAATTAAAGAGGGTAATCAGTTAGGCTTACAAATTACCTACCCCGTTCAGGGAAAAGCAATAAACATCCGCTAACTAGGATCTTTTGGCCTTACCACTCCTCAATTTAAATGGGGTTTGTTGAATTATTATTTATAAATTTAAAGAACGCTTGTTCAACTTAAAATTTATAGAAATGCAAAATTCAAAAAAATCAAACCTAACGCATTCACGTCGTGCATTCTTGCAACAAGGTTCTTTAGCAAGTCTTGGATTATTAATTGCTGGTAAATCAGCATTCGCGTCCAATAATTTTTTCGCTGCTACTCCTAACTCATTAATCAATGGGGTTCAAGTAGGCGCCATTACCTATTCATTCCGTAGTATGCCTGGTAGTGCAACACAATTATTACAATATTGTATTGATTCCAATATTAGCGCTATTGAATTAATGGGTGATGCCATTGAAGAATATGCTGGTGCACCAACAAATCCAGTTCCTTGGGTTCCTGGTGTAAAAATAGAATGGACCGATGAATTAAGAGCAAAGATAAAAGCGTATCAAGTTGATCTTGCTAAATGGAGAGAAACTGTTTCGATGGATAAATTTATTGAGATCAGAAAAATGTATAACAAAGCAGGTGTAAGTATTTATGCGTTTAAGCCAAATGCATTAAACCCTAATAATACAGATGGAGAAATTGAATTTGCATTAAAGGCTGCAAAAGCATTAGGCGCTAAATCAGTGACAGTAGAGCTTCCAACGGATTTAAAGCATTCAAAGCGTTTAGGTGACTTGGGTCAAAAACATGGTATCTATATAGGTTATCATGCACATACACAAGCCACAGATACTGCCTGGGATGCTGCCCTTGCACAATCTCCATTTAATTCCATGAATTTGGATTGTGGTCACTATATTGCTGCGGGTGGTGCGAATACTAAAGAAACTTTAATTGCTTTAATACAAGCAAAGCATGATAGAATTACAAGCATGCACATTAAAGACCGTTTAAATAAAACCAATGGAGGAAACAATATGCCATGGGGTCAAGGCAATACGCCATTAAAAGAAATCCTTAGTTTGTTGAAAGAGAAAAAATATGGCATTCCCGCAACCATTGAATTAGAATATGATATTCCTGCTGGTTCGGATGCTGTTAAAGAAACTAGAAAATGTATGGAATATGCAAAAGCTATTTTGACGAGCTAAAATCATTTTCAAATAAAAGAAGAATAAAAATTAAGGACGCTAAGTAGTATTTAATATTACTTAGCGTTTTTATTTAGCCAATAATAAACCGGCAAACCGGTTCCAATTAAACTCAATCCCCATATTGCTTCATAGGGTTGATTAATGATTGTGCTAACAAATAAACATACGCAGAATAAACAAAAAATAATCGGCACAAAAGGATAGCCAATTACTTTATAAGTGCGCTCTATTTCAGGATGATTAATACGCATAAGAATTACGCCTAACGCAGTGCTTCCATAAAATAAGAAAGAAGCGAAAACCAACATATCGGTCAATTGATCAAAAGTGCCCGAAAACACTAGCATAATTGCCCAAAAAGCTTGAATAAATAATGCCCAGTCTGGGGTATTGTATTTAGGATGAATAGATGCTGCTTTTTTAAAGAACATTTTATCACGCGCCATGGCGTACATAATTCTTGCAGACATTAAAATGCTACTATTCGTTGAATTAAAAGTAGTGACTAAAATTAAACTAGCTATTAAAATCATTCCAATATTCCCACTAATATGGCCAGCAACTTCCACCGCTGCAATTTTGTTTGTATTGAGTCCGATGAAAAAATTAATTGGTAAAATATATACGAAAAGCACATTCAATAAAACATACGTAACCATTACAATAATCGTTCCCACACCTAGAGCAAGTGGTAAATTTCGTTTTGGATTTTTTACTTCTTCTCCTATATAAGCAATATTATTCCATCCTTCATAGCCCCAAAATGCACCTAAACTAGCAATAAATAAAGCTTTAATTAAAGTCCATCCTTGAGGTACCGCAGTACTTGCAACAGTAGAAGTAGTAGTTAAATTATGAACGCTTCCTTTTCCAGAACCAAATCCAATGATAATAAATACAATAATAGCGGCTAACATAGCATAAGTGAGTATACTACTTAACTTTTCTGCAAAATGAACTCCTCGATAGTTTAATAAGGTTAATAAAATAATAATAAAAGAGGCTAATAATTTAATAGATAAATTTTGAAGGATTGATAAGCCTAAAAATTTAATATCCGATCCAATAACAGGCAAGGGGAATAAACTATTAAAGGATTCGGCGAAAATATATGCGAGGGCAGATATCGCTGCTGTTTTTATGACAGTAAAACTTGACCATCCATATAAAAAGGAAAAGAAACGACCATATACTTTTTGAAAATAATAATACTCTCCGCCAGAATTCGGAAACATACTTACCATTTCGGCAGTAGATAATGCTCCGGCTAAACTAATAAGGCCTGCTAATATCCAACATAAAATAATTAACCAGGGACTTCCTAGCTCCTGCGCCATGGGCGCAATTTTTTTAAAAACACCTGAACCTATAATTACACTTACTACTAAAAATGTGGCTGAGCGTAATCCGATTTTTGGTTTAAGTGTTTCCATAAGCTTGATTGGAATTTTTATTATTGACTTACCTAAATTAAATTAAATCCAAAACCAGGTGCATTGTTAATTTGCATTGCTCCATCTACTATTTCAAAACCACCATTCACTAAATCTTCTGCTAAATCTAAGCTGCCATCTAAATCAATATATTTAGTATTTGGACAAGCATACGCTACATGTAAGGCCGCTGTAATACTTATGATACTCTCATCATTACAACCCCAGAACAAATCAATGTCTGCATTTTGCGCAATATTGGCAATGCCTAATGCACCCACAATACCTCCGCACTTCATTAATTTAATATTATAAATACCAAATGGCTTTTCATTAGAAGCTAGCTGTAAAGCAGCTTGTGGATCTTTTAAGGATTCATCGGCAGCCAATAATTTTCTATCAGACCAATCCAATGCTAATAATTCTTTCTCGGTGCCTACTGGCATGGGTTGTTCAATTAATTCTAAACCCTGATGCTTGGTAGCGTCAATAAATTTTTTCAAATCCCCAATAGTATATCCCTGGTTGGCATCCACTCTTATTTTAAAATGATTGCCAAACTGTTCTTTTAATTTAACTACTCTTTCAATGTCTTCATCAACATCCAATCCGGTTTTTACTTTCAAAATTTTAAAGCCCAATGCCTTATACCCTGCAGCTTCCTCCAAAGCAGCGGCTACACTTTTAATACCAATCGTTATGGAAGTAGGAAGTGATTTTACTTTTTGTCCATAAAAATGAGCAACTGAAATGCCGATGAATTTACCAAATGCATCGTGTAGCGCAATATCAATAGCAGCTTGTGTTCCAGGTAAATGTGGAAACTGATGAATGGTTTCAAATATAATTTGTTGAAACTGACGAATATCTCTGCCTACTAATGCTTGAACAAATTCTGTATTTAAATTGGCTGCCGTTTGCTCGGTAGTTTCCCCAACTACATCTTCGGCAGGACTACCTGAACCATATCCAATGATTCCATTCTCCAACTCTACTTCAAAAAAAGCAAGGCTAACATCCGAAAATGTATTGTATGCAATCGTATAAGGCTTAGTTAAAGCCATGTTTTTTAAATAAGATCTAACTGCTACAATTTTCATATTTTATATTTTAAAGTATCCACCAATGATTTAATCCTGTGTATCGGATAATTGGTTAATTATTTGCAACCTACATATTTGATCAATGATTTTAATGTTGGAATTAATTGATCAACCCCTTCTTGAATTGGAAGTAGCACTGGTATATTTAATTTTTGTGCATACTCTTTTTGATATGCAAATGCTTCTTCGGTTGTACAGTCCTCCGTATTTACAGCAACTGCAATCACTTTTGAGCCTAGCTTTTCTATAATTTCAATTTCTGATTCAACTGGTGGAATCGCACCCCAATGCTTATCGTTATCAAAATATTTTCGTTTTGGTGCAAACAACAAAACAACATGTTTTGCATTTCCAGAAATTAATAGTTCAATCCCACATGGACCACTTGGATTTCTTAAAGAAGATTGTCCTTCTAAAAATATAATATCAGCGCTTGTTTCTTTCCAACAACTAACAATTGCATTTTCTAATTCACCGGATACAAAATCATTTAAGGTAGAGTCAAAAACAAATCCATACTTACCACCTTGCAGCCAACCAGTTTGACCCGTGTAAATCATTTGGCCTTTTAATCCATTCGCCTCACAAGATTGTCTTAACATCCTTGCTGTTGTTCTTTTCCCCATTGCACAGTCCATACCAATGACAGCTACAATTGGTGCAGTAACTTTAAATATTTCACCTGTCCAAAAATGCAAGTCTTCTCTACTTTTTGGTTTGCGTACATCGGTTAAAGTAACTCCTTTCGCTTTTGCCAAAGCTACCACATCGGGTTTGTCATTTAAATATTCATGCAATCCATTAACGATTGACACTCCAGCTTCAATAGCTTTAATAACCACTTCCAACATATTGCCAGGTAAACGGCCTCCAACTGTAGCAACCCCAATCACTAAAAAATTAGCATGGGGCAGTTGAGCAATTGCTGATTCAAAGTTGGCAAATACTGGTATGTTTCTGTTTTTACCATCTAACAATTCACCGGCATCCTTTCCCGCGGTTGCTTCACAATCTACCACTCCAATGATGGTAAATCTTTCGGTTCCTCTTATTAAACCATGTGCTGTCTTTGCATCCGTTGAAGTTAATAACCCATTAGTTAGTACAATTGCATTATTCATATTGCTACTTATTCAAAATTTAAAAAATGTAAACTTTAGCGCTTAATTAAAACGCCTGGTTTTTTACCGGTTGCTTTTTGTTGTGCATATACTAATTGTCCATTTACCCAAAGCATTTCAATACCTGTTGACAATGCATGGCTATTTAAAATAGCTGCATGGTCTATTACAGTTTCGGGATTCAATAAAACAAGGTCTGCTTTTTTACCTACCGCAATAATACCTCGGTCTTTGATGCCTAAATATTCGGCGGTTTGTGCGGTCATTTTGTGTACTGCGTTTTCTAAACTTATAACTTTATCCTCTCTCACATATTTTCCTAATACGCGTGTAAATGAACCATAGCCTCTAGGATGTCCGCCACCATTGCCGTCCGAGCATATTACTGAATAAGGCCATGCAATAAATTTTGCTACATCTGACTCATTCATTGACTTTGCTGCAATAGCTTCAATACTGCCTTTATAGCCAGGATGCTTTTCTTTAAAGTCTGCTGCAATGGCTACTAAACTCATCAAAGCCTGTGCATCTGATTCTTTTCTTTCCACTGCAATTGCAGATAATGTTTTGCCTACATAAGTTGGATTAGGTGCGTATTGAACAATATAAGATTGTGAAGGATCAAATAATTGAGTCACTGCTAATTGAGCACTTGCCATATTGGTATAATCTCTTGCAGGAAACAATACCCTTAAAGTGGAGTTCCAGAAAGTATAAGGATACACGTCGGCAGTAATTTGTACTCCCTCTGCTCTCGCTTTTTCTAATTGTGTTAATATGCTTGATGCAGTATTCCAATCCGATTGCTTTGCTAATTTAATATGTGAAATTTGAACCGGCATTTTTGTAATCTTACCTATTTGGATAATTTCATCTAATGCATCTGCCATGGTAATATCCTCACTACGAATATGACTTATATATCTTGTATTGGCTGCTGCTGCTACTTTAGCTAATTGTAATACTTCATCTCTATTAGAATAAAAAGCTTGCTCATATTCAAGTCCTGTAGATAAACCCAAAGATCCTTTGGCTAACTCCTTAGATAAAATATTTTTCATTTTATTTATTTCGGCCTGTGTAGCATTTCTAAATAAATTCTTCTCGCCCATAATCTCCTCTCTTAAACTAGAATGACCTGTATAGGTAGCTACATTGGCTACTATACGTTTTTCTTTCATGTCTTTTTCCAAAGAATCCATTGGATAACTTTCGCCATCTTGACCAATAACAACCGTTGTAATTCCTTGATTAGAAGTGGACAATCCACTTGAATTTTTTTGCAAATCACCTAAATGATGACTATGTGCATCAATAAAACCTGGGGCTAACACTAGACCTTTTCCATCGATTAGTTTTTCATTTGGCTTTGCTTTTAAATATCCTACTTCAACAATAATATCGCCCTTAATTCTTACAGAACCCCTTACTGCAGGGCTTCCCGTGCCATCCATTACGCGAACATTGGTAATAAGGGTACTGCAATTTTGAGCAATAACAGTGCGATGCAAACACAAGCTTGCGATAACAATTAAAAGCGCCGATTTTAAATTCATATTATATTTTTTCAATCATTACCAGAAACGAATATATAAACCAGCTACCACCACAAGAATGGTAATGATCATGGCAATATGCGTATTTGTTAAGGTATACTTAGTGGTATCTTCTTGTAAAGAGTTAGCGTGTGTTTGTCCTTTTACATCTATCAAACTAATGGTAATAATAATGATCGTTGTAAATAAAAACACCCAACCCATTTGTATTAAATAAGGAATTTCAAAACCACCATGACCATTTGGTAATGCAGTATATAAAATAGTTTCATTGCCAAACATGCCTGGTAAAAATTTATCAAACAGTATTGCCAATATTAATCCTAAAATAATTCCAGAGATCGCTGCTTTTGATGTTGCTTTTTTCCAAAAGAATCCTAATAAGAAAACTGGGAAAATGGCAGGCGAAATATAACCCGTATATTTTTGAATAAACTCAAATCCACCTTTACCTCCAATACCCAATGTGTCATTCCAGTTGATAATGATGGCAATGATTAATGAAATAATAATCATGATTCTTCCCGTGCTAACTGTCTTGCTATCTGCAGCAGTTTTGTTGATATACTTTTTATAAATATCTAAAGAATAAATAGTTGAAATGCTATTTGCTTTACCTGCTAAGGATGCTACAATTGCTGCCGTTAAAGCAGCCATGGATAAGCCTTTCAAGCCGATTGGTAAAAATCCAATTACAGAAGAATAGGCATTGTCCTGATTCAAAGTACCATTGGTTAACATTTCTTGTTGCAACGCACCATTATGATATAATACATAAGCTGCAATACCTGGTATTACCACTAATAATGGCATAAATAATTTCAACATCGCTGCAAAAAAGATACCTGATCTAGCAGTTTTTAAATCAGCACCTAAAGCTCTTTGTGTTATGTACTGATTACATCCCCAGTAGTTTAAATTGGCTACCCACATACCAGCGGCCATCATAGCAAGGCCTGGCAAAGATGAATAGTCATCAATTTGCTTTTGAGTAGCGCCAGCACCTGGTTTATCAAAAATCATTTTAAAATGATCAGGTGCCACTTTTACTAAATGTTGTAATCCTGCAATTGCATTTTTTCCAAAACCAAATTTTTCTCCTACCACAGTTAATGCAATATAGGAAGTGATTAGTCCTCCAATGGTTAGTACCAATACTTGAATTACATCGGTGTATCCAA
This sequence comes from uncultured Bacteroidota bacterium, assembly GCA_903938445.1. GTDB lineage: Bacteria > Bacteroidota > Bacteroidia > Chitinophagales > Chitinophagaceae > Sediminibacterium. The sequence goes on from CAJADG010000015.1 coordinate 11,236, forward strand.
TTACTTTCATCCCTCCAAGTGTAATAAATAAAGCAAACACAGCAAGTCCAATCATAATTAAATGAAAATGTGCACCTCCTGTTAAATTATTAATCGCAATAGATCCTAAATATAAAATCGAAGTCAAGTTCACAAATATGTATAGGAATAACCAAAAAATAGCCATAATCATGGCTACTGTTTCATTATACCTCGTTTTTAAAAACTGTGGCATCGTGTAAATTTTGTTCTTTAAATACACCGGCATAAAAAATACACCTACCACTACCAAGGAAATAGCAGCCAACCATTCATAGGCCGAAATAGCAAGACCTAATCTAAATCCGTTTCCACTCATGCCAATAAATTGCTCTGCCGAAATGTTAGATGCAATTAAAGATGCGCCAATTGCCCACCATGTTAATTGACCTTCTGCTAAAAAAAAGTCAGTGGTATTAACAGTTGTTGTTTTTTTACGGTTATAGATCCATAATCCATAACTAGCAATCAAAATAAAATACAATACAAAAACCAGGTAGTCATAATTTTGCAATCCTTGTGGCATAATCGTTGAGTTTGATACCTAAATTTAAGGTTTAATCTATAAATAAATATCAGCAAAAGCAAAAAGGCGCTCAATGAGCGCCTTTTCTTCATCAAAACATCAAACATCTGTTCTACTCAAAACCCAACTTTTTTATCTTTTTAATTTGAAATAATAAGAAAATAATAATAGACCAAACTGCAGCTACAATTGTATAGGCCAATAGTTCGAGCCAAATAGGAGAATGTCCTCTTCTTGCAAATAATGTTCTATGATCAAAGTTGGTCATATACACCGATTTTTTACCCCAAGGCACGACCATCTCTGAACTTAAATTTCCATACTTTTCATTATCCACAACAGTTGCAATAATGGTAATGTTGCCCTTTTGATCTCCTGGTATACTATCTCTTTTAAATTCTGCAATTACGCCACCTGTAGCCGAATCAGTTGGGTATGTCTGCGTTTCATTTGCATTTAAAATGCCCCCTAAACGCTTTACGCCAACAATTACATCCACTGCCGCAATTGGCTTCCAAGTAGTATCAACTAATGCTACAATTTTTGCAGTGATCATTTTTCCCTCTGTAGTATCAATTTTTAATTTCGCCTTCGTAATTGCTAAGTCTCCTTGGCCAGCATCAAATTGCTTTGTTGCAGTTGACACGACTAGAAAATTTTGATTAGGAGATTTTAACCAAGCAGATTTTGCTGTAGGTGGTATTTCAATAATAGCTTCACCTCGATCATTAGTAACACTCTTTCCTAATAAATTTCCTTTATCGGCTTCAGTACCTATATAAAATTGAACAGGTATGTTTGGAATTGTTTGAAATTTACCATCAATTTTAGATTTTGCTTGTACTAATAAATGATGTGTAATATTATTATCATTAAAATATTTTAAGTTCAAGGATATACTATTTTTTTCAACGGCTTGAGCCATTAATAGATTGGGTACTAACGCAATCATTAGTACAACAAGTAATTGTATTATTTTATGCTTTCTCATGACTGTCGGTTTCAATGATGGTTTCATGTATTGGAATGATGGGGAAGATTCTTGCAAAAAATGTAATTACCAATAAGGCCCCGGCTAAAGAGCCGCCTGCGATTGCCCACTCCTCCCATGTTGGTATATAGGTGGTATAGTTTTTAGGAACATCATGCATTGGTAAAAATGGATGAAGCAAGGTTGGCGTAACAATTAAGAAACGTTTGAACCATGAACCAACTACTACTAAAATGCCTGCAAAGAATGCCCACTTTGGCTTTCGGCCTTTTTTGAAAACTAAGATTAATATTGGAATTAACATTGAGGCTGATATAGCAAACCAGAAAATAGGAGAGAACTCACCTGTGAATAAACCCATCAAATGCTCCTCCTCGGATTTTTTCATTTTAAAAGCAGGCACTAAAAATTCGTTGATATTAAAGTATAAATAAACCAATGCTAGCAATACAACTACCTTACCCATTTTATCAAAATGATCATCGGTAATATATTTTTCTAATTTATAGTGTGTTCTAAAAACATACATGGCAATCAATACTCCACCCGCTCCTACCAAGAATGCACCAGAAATAAAATACGCGCCAAAATTGGTACTATCCCATCCTGGTCGATACGTAGTTGCAAACAACCATGAGGTTACTGTGTGAATCGCAAATGCTACCGGAATAATTGTGATAGATAAAATATTAATAGCCTTATCTGTAATTTTAAATTGCTCAGGTTTATTTTTCCAAAATGATCCTAAAAACTCATACAATTTTTGCAGCGATTTACCATTTTTCTCTTTAAAGGCAATCATAATTTTTAAATCTGGCAACAATGGGAAATACAATAACAATAAACTAATGAACAAATAAGTAGTAATGACTATAACATCCCAAATAATAGGAGATTGTAAACGTCCATGCGTAAATAAATTGTAAAAGCGATCTGGACGACCCATGTCTACAATTATGATTAGCCCAGCAAATGATATTGCCGATACCGCGATAATTTCGGCAATTCTTGTTAATGGTGTGCTCCAATGTACATCCGTTAGACGTAGTACTGCTGTAATTAAAGACCCCACTAAACTTATTGCAACAAAAAATACAAAATTAGAAATATAAATTCCCCAGGATGCATAATCTCTTAATGCGGTTACTTCTAATCCATAATATAATTGTCTACAATATGCATAAAAACCTACGGCACAAATAGCTAATAAACAAACTACCCAAATTTGTCCTTGCTTACCAAATTTTTGTGGCAGTAAGTCTTGTACAATTTTATTTTCTGCTAACTTTTCCACGTTGTTAATTTTTAATTAAGGATATTTTATTTTTTTTCACTCTCCGTATTTTCAAATGGGAAATTTCGATTCACTGGAGGCAAGTAATATACACTTGGCTTAGTGCCTAAATCTTCCATTAACCTATATCCTGATTTGTCTTTTATCAAATCACTAAAGCGAAATGTTTCAGCACCATTTGTTACAGAATCTTCTAATATATCTCCAAAGAAAAATACACCATTAGGACAAGCTGAAACGCAGTGTGGCAAACTTCCTTGGCGAACCATATCTGGACAAAAATCACATTTACCAACTGTTCCTTTTTTTTGAGGAACACTTGTTTCACATGAATAAGGTTTATCCGCAATTTCTTTTTCTATTTGTGGTTCCTCCCAATTAAATACCCTTGATGAATAGGGACAAGCTGCCATGCAAAAACGACATCCAACACAACGATCGCTATCAATTAAAACAATGCCGTCTTTTCTTTTAAATGTTGCATCCACTGGACATACCTTAACACAAGGCGGTTCATCACAATGCATACAGGTGGTGGGTTGCCAATAAGGAGCAGTTTTTTCAGACTCCTGCATTGGATACACTTTAATCCAATTTTGACCTGGATGGATATGGTGCATGTGATTACATGCCGATTGACATTTTTTTACACTTTTACATCTTGATAAATCAATAACCATTGCAAATTTCTTCCCTGGAATACCTACTCTTGCTTCCGAATTGGGAACAGAAGGCATTTCAGGAACTGGCTTTAAAAAGGCTTTATCTACTTCGATGATTTCACCATCCACTGACAACAATTTGACCATCTCTCCTGATGGCTTAACATCAGTAACCTCGTCTGGTGTAAATGGATTCCCTCCACATCCTGCTAATGCTGCTCCAGCAAGTAATGTTGTGGCTAAGAACTCCCTTCTTGAATTTTCGTTGGTTTTCATTAAAATACTATTTTAATTACAATTCTTTTTTTACCCAATCTTGTAATTGTTTATTTGATATTTTTTCTTTTGTGCCATTGATTCTAGAAATGTCAACTTCTACAAGACGTCCATCTTGAGTTAACATTTTCATAGTTTGATTTTTAGTATCTGGGGCACAGCTAATTACTTCTTTCTTTTTTGCTAAAAACCCAAATTTTAAAATCGGAAACAAACTAAGCGCACCTAATCCAGCCAATAGTTTGCGGCGATAACTCGCTTGATTTGGGATTTGATTTTCAGTATTCATATAACAGGTTAAATAAGCATTAAAAAATAATAAGCCTCACGGGGAGGCTTATTATATAGATGGTTACTATTTTTTTAAACTACGCATATAGTTTACCAAATTCCAGATATCATCTGCATCTGTAATTTTCTTTTTAAAACTTGGCATATCCCCTCGTCCTTCTGAAGTTTTATAAAAAATAGAACCATCAGTTTGACCTTGAAAAGCAGCTTTACTAAAATCAGGTGGTGCAGTATTTAATGTTGTTGCTTTGGCGCCATCACCTAATCCAGTTTTACCATGACATGAAGCACAATGTGTACTCCATAGTGCTTTCCCATCTGCAATGGATGCAGCACTTGTTTTAACAGTATTAACTGCCTTGGCCTTATCTGCTGGAACAGCCCAAGGTTTATTTTGAATAAAAGTAAAGCTAGCGGTAATTATAAAAATTACGATAAGTGATAAAACAGATAATTTTTTCATTGTATTAAATATTTTGATGCACAAAGGTTATCCATTCGCATTTTTTAAAATACTGACCCGGATCATTAAAAAAGATGAGTTTCATCAGTCTCATAATTTCATGACAATTCAATGACAATACTCATATGTTTTTCTGACTAACATCATAATCAGCGTATTTAGCCCATAATACATTTGCATATTGAAAAAAGGGATTCTTCCTTTTAATTCCGAGTAGCGTATAAGAAAATAAGAAGGGTTGAGTGATTTTCAGCTGCTCCATTTCATTAACAGCTAAATTATTTATTTATGAGAAAAATTTCAATGGTCAAACTGATCACTCTCTTTTTAGTAGCGGCTACACTTACAATTTTCTCTGTTCAATGTAAGAAAGAGGACAGCAATGCTGTAATCACAGGTCTTAACAGATCCTTCAAAGGCAATGCAGACAGCACTGTGTATGCTTCATTTTATAGTACAAATATTTTTGCATTAGCAAGTGCGACACCTACTTTAAATGATAGCATTAATTATAGAGGTGTTCAGGCTATACTGACAGAAGATTGTGCTACTACAAATTGTCATGGTGGACCAATTAGTCCAAAATTCAATACTTATTCTGATGTAATGAAATATGTTACTGCAGGTAATCCAGGAGCTAGTAAATTATGGACTTCTATTTCTACCAATGATTATAATAAAGCGATGCCTCCAATTACAACAGGTAATGAAGTTGCTGATGCCGACAAAGCCATCATTTATAATTGGATATTAAATGGCGCTAAAGAAAAGCCAGATGCAAATGATTTTAGACCAGCAGCAATTGCAGTTATCAGTTCAGGCTGTACATCAGGTAACTGTCATAATGAAGCGACTAGCACAGGTGTTTGGGCTAGAAAAGGTTTGATCCCTGGATTAACTGCTGCAGATACTGCAGTTTGGTCTACTACAAATTTAACTTCTGGTGCAGTGAGTACTTATCTTCAACTTAATAATACTTCACTTCGCAATACTATATTAGCTGCTTATAAAGATAGTGTTCGTAAATTTTATGCTGATACTTTAGCCAATGCAAGTTACAGACCTTACAAAACTTTTTCTACTCCTGTTGCAGCAGCAAGTGTTCGTGGACCATTTAATAATTATGATGATATCATTTTTGATATTAGTTATCCAAAAGGAGTTAGAAGCAATACTGCAGTAGCATATACAGATACAACTACAAAAAAGGCTTACTATGTTAAAGGAGATTATTTAAATACAACAAGCACTATCGTTTTAAGAGTAGACTCTACTATTTTAATGGCGAATCCTAGAACAGGTGTTTGGGGTACAACAAATACTGCAGGCATGGCGAATAGTGACGGTGGATTAAAACCAAATGAAATCGCATTAATTAAAGCTTGGTATTTCTCTGATCCAAATATCCCTGATGTTTGGAAGTATGGAATTGGAAATGCTGGAATTTTTAAATATAAGGTTTCAGGAAAAGTAATTACAAAGTAACATTTACAAATAATTCAAAATAATCGATATGAAAATTAAATTAATAACATTAGCAAGTTTTGTAAGTATCGTTGCAATAGTATTTTCATCTTGCTATAAAAATAAAGCTGATATTGAGTCACTGCCAACAGTCTCTTTTAGAAGTGAAATAGTGCCAATTGTTACAGCTGGTGGTTGTGGATGTCATAATAATGGAGTGGCTAGTACTGCAGTACAATTTTCACATTTAGATACTGTGTTTTATCCAACCATTCTTGCAAGAGTAACCACATTTAAAGATATGGTAGCAGATGCTTCAAAGCATCCTGGAGATGGTAATGTACATCTTACCGAATCACAAAAAATAATTATGCAAAATTGGATTGCACAAGGTGCTAAAGATGATGGAGGAGGCTGTGTGGTTTCAGGTGCAATTACTTATAACGCAAATTTTTTACCTATCTATAATTCTACTTGTAAAAGTTCAACATGTCACGGAACTGTTTCTCCTGTACTCACTTACACACTTTTATTATCTGACAAAGCGGTATTAACTGCAATGATGAAAAGTGGCGGAGCAACTGGTCATCCTGGCCCTGTATTAAGCTTAAACTCTTGTACAACTAATACAATTTTAACTTGGATTGCACAGGGTCAACCACAATAGTGAATTAACAATAGTCAATTTCAGCAAGTGTCTTAAAACAAAAAATTATGAAAAAAATATTATTACTTAGTATAATTTGTCTAGCATTACTTGGTCAATCTTTTGCTCAGACCGATTCCACTACAACCGTAACAAAAGAAAAACCAAAGCAAAAAATTACTAAGAAAGTATTTGCTACTTCTAAGCTAATTAATATGCAAACCACTGAGATGGGTGCTCCAAGTGAATTTCAATTTATGATTTCACACCACTTTAGTCAGATGTATGATAAAAATGCGGGATCACAAGTGGGCGCACAGTTGTTTGGAATTAACTCTGGTGTAGCATATACTTATTTATCTTTTGATTATACTCCATATCGCTGGATTAATCTAGGAGTAGCTGCAGCGGGTAGTTCAAAGTATGAAGGATTTACAAAAATTAAATTAGTACGTCAACAAACTGGATTGCATAATATTCCTGTTTCAGTTGCTTTATTTTCTCTTGTAAATGTAAATACTGCACCCGATAAATCCATAACATTTGTGGGAGATAGATATAATTATGTAAATCAATTATTAATATCTCGCAAGTTTAACGATCGACTTTCATTGCAATTAATGCCATCTGTTGTGCACTTTAACAAAGTTCCTTACGGGATTAATAATGATAATGAAGTGTATTCAATAGGATTTGGTGGAAAATACAAAGTATCCGACCTTGTAAATCTTGATGTTGAATATTCTCGTCAATTAAACATGTATGAAAATATATTAACAAGTACTGGAAACATTATAAACTATCAACCTGACTTAGTGTCTGTTGGTGTTGAATTAAATTCTGGTGGTCACCAATTCCGATTCTTTGTAGGCAATACCACTTTCAGTTCAAATATAGATCAACTATCTAGAAACAGCATGAATATCGCAAATGGTAGTCTTGCCTTTGGGTTTACAATTAATAGAAGTACTTTCTTGGGGAAATAAGTACTTACTATCTTTTGCTTGCCTAAAAAGCGTCAACTATGTTGGCGCTTTTTTATTTTAATTATGCATAGTAATTAGTATTTTTAAGATAAATCTATCCAATGGGAACATCATTTAGTCAATTTGTTCAAAAAATTAGTAGCCCCATCCAATTCGGATTTTTTTTAGCAACAAAATTGCCCGCTGCTTTTTTTGTTGGCCTTAGACTAAAGGAAATTGATGAAACACAATGTTCGATTGGCGTAAGACACAGTTTTTTTAGTAAAAACCCTTTTAGATCTATGTATTTTGCTGCAGAAGCAATGGCGGCTGAAATGAGTTCGGGCCTTTTAGCTTTTGGACATATATACAATCAGCCCACTAAAGTGAGTATGTTAGTGGTTAAAATGAATGCTGAATACCATAAAAAGGGAACCGGGAAACTTAAATTTATTTGTGAAGATGGGATTGCTATTAAAAATGCAATTGCTGAAACAATACAAACAGGCGAAGGGATCACCTTAATTTGTAAATCCATTGGGATCAATGAAGTAGGAGAAGCAGTAGCTACATTTCATTTTACATGGAGTTTTAAAGCAAAGCGTTAAATGCATTAATAGCATAATTTAAAAAGTAAAAAAGTAATATATAAATATGAAAAAAATCACATTAGGTGCACTCGCCCTTTTATTAAATGTTGGATTAATGGCACAGTCCACCAATCCTCCAGGATTAGACTTGATTAAAACAAGTGAATTAAAAAAAGATTTATACGATTTTGCTGATCCTCATTTTAAAGGAAGATCCGCTGGAACCATTGATGAATTAAAAGCATCTATTTGGTTGGTAGAAAAATATAGATCCATTGGTTTGTTGCCAGCAGGTGACGATGGTACCTACTTGCAATTTTTCACGATGTGGAGAAATCAAATTTCAGATAATTCAACCATTCAGATTGATAATAAAAACTTCGCATTATGGAAGGATGCAAGTGTCGCACAAATGGCCAACAAGCAAATCAATGCTCCGATTGTATATTTAGGAGATGCATCTAAAATAGATACCAACAATGTAGATGTAAAAAATAAAGTGGTTGCATTTGAAGCTTCCTCGGTTGGCATTAATTTAAATGTTTCACTACCAACCTGGAGATATAGCAGAAGCGTGTTAACTAAATACGGTATGCCACTTATCAGAAAAGGAGCAACTGCTATCATTATTATCGCTGATAATATTGGAGAAAAAGCATGGGATGACGCCAATGAAAATTTCAAAAGAGGATCTTATGATATTGAAGGGGGCCCTAATACGCAAGTAAATACTACTGTTCCAGTAATTTGGGTACATCAAAATGCGAAATCAAGTATTGCGAATGCGCAAGGAAATTTAGTTGCTAATTTAATCGTTGAAAAATATCCTTATCCTTCTGTAAATATTGTTGGAAAAATTAATGGTACGGATCCCAAATTAAAATCAGAATATTTATTGTATAGCGGACACCAAGATGCGCATGGCATTCGCAATGCTATTAACAATGACTCTACTTATTATGGTGCGGATGACAATGGTAGCGTAGATGTTGCCATGCTAGCCAATGCAAGAGCATTTGTAAAACATCCTGCTAAAAGATCCATTTTATTTGTAATTCAAGGCGCCGAAGAAAGAGGTTTGTTAGGTTCAAGATATTATTCATCACATCCTACCGTACCAATAAAAAGTATTGTTGCTGTATTAAATGGTGATATGATTGGAAGAAATAATATTGACAGTGCTGCTGTTTTAGGAACACAGGCACCACATCGTAACTCGATGGATTTAGTTAAGATGGTAATGGATGCAAATAATGAGGGACCTAAATTTAAGTTAGATACTACTTATGATAAAGTAACGCATGTAGAAGGATGGTATTTTAGAAGTGATCATTTACCTTATGCAAGACTTGGCATTCCGGCTATCATGTACACTTCATTATTACATGAGGATTACCACACCCCATTAGATAATGCACATAATATTAATTATCCTAAATTAAAAAAGATGGCTGACTGGATGTATCGCACTGGCTATAAAGTTGCCAATGCTCCAGCAAGACCAGCTACAGACAAGGACTTTAAATTAGAAAGATAAAATAGGATCACTTGCATTCATAAAAAAAAAGGACTCTCGCGAGTCCTTTTTTTTTGGGGGGGGGAAAAGAAAATTTAACTAGAATGTTTTTGTACCATTTGGTTGATAAGCAAATCTAAAAGTATAATATCGTTGTTTATTTAATTTGTCCGCGTCTGAAGCAGATGCCGCTAAAGTTACACCGCCTTTGTAGTAACATAAAACTTCCATTTTAGCATATTTACCCGAAGCTGTTCTAATTACTAAAACTCTACCCGCTAATGGCGTAATCAAGTTTGTTAAACCATCATAGTTATACCAACCTTTTCCACTACCTGTAGTAATTGCGTATGAAGTTGGAGCATTGTCTGTTTTGAAAATTGAATCTGTTGGAATAGTTGTTAAACCATCAAATAATCCTGTATAAACAAATGCACCTCCTAAACCAGTTCCACTTGTACCGCCATTGGTAATAATTCTTGTTGCCATAAACGCAATATCCCACTTTGTACTTGCACTATCTGAATTGGGCACAATGGTGTTTCTTTCTAAACTATAAAAAGTGTACTTACCATTGGTAATAGGTATACCCTGTGCACTTAAACCAACTACTGTATCTGCAGGAATATCCTTAACTGTTAAAGCAGTTACTGGCATTACAGTGGCTGTGTCCGATTTAGTACATGCTACGATACTAGATGAAATCATGACCATTAACACGATTGACTGAATTGTTTTTTTCATGATGCTTGCTTTTTTATTTATGAAAGATTTGATATTTAATTGTTGCATAAAAAGTTCTGCCTGGTAAATTCGGCAAGTTTGCCGCATCTACATAATTAGTAATATTGTCACAACCTACTTGTGTTGAAAAACCGCTCTTATACTCTTTACCTACTGATGTATGTATAGAAAAATATCCTTTTGCAAATTCATCTCCATTATCAAAAACCTCATTGCCATTGGTGTTGTTTACAGCCCACTTACTTCGATATATTACTCTTAAATTGGCAAATAATCCATTGCTATGATAATAGTTTATTTTGAACTGTGCTTTATGTTTACTGTTGTTGGGAAGGCCTACATAATCACTGAGGGTTAATATTTTACTATAGCCATTTGCGTCTCTTGTGTAAACCTTACCTGCTTTAATTTGATCAATCTGATCCTTATCTCCTGTTTCTAAATATTGATAGCCTCCACTAATAATGAAGTGATTGTCAATTTTATGTTTTGCTTCGAATTCAATTCCTTGCGTAAATGCACGACCAATGTTTAAATAACTAAAAATTTGAGCACCTGTTGCATATGCTCCAACTTGTTGCACTTGAATTAAATTATTAATATCGTTTCGAAAAAATTGTACACTAAAAAAGTTATTTGTATTAGGTTCATAATCCCATGAAAGATGAATTCCTGTTGAGTATTCAGGCTTAAGCACTTTTAATTTATAGTAACTATCATATAAAGCACCTATTTGTCCTTTTTGTACTAATTGATTAATGACCTCTTGAGCTTGTGCAGTTCCAAAAACACTATATCCACCAGCAGCGGCATTCGTAAAGTCTAAATAAATTTGTCTAAAATCTGGTGCTTTAAATCCTTCGCCAATGCTTAATTTAATTTTATGTTTTGTATTTATTTTATACAGCGCTGATAGTTTAGGGCTAAAAGCAGATGCATACGCTTCATTTTTATCGAATCTTAACCCACCAATGAATATAAATTTTTGATTTGGACTCCACTCTAACTGCGTAAATCCATATTGAATGGAATTATTTTTTCTTACTTTCTCGCTATCATATCTAGTGCTTTTTACTCCTTCCCAAACTGCTCCCGCTCCAAATAAAACATTCAAATTTTTATTAGCATTCCAATCGGTTTGATTTTCAACACGCTGAAAACGATGATTCAATAAATCATAATAAGGGTCACCTGATAATGTTACCAAATCTTGTTTGGCATTGTATTCGGTAAAATAACCTCTAAAGCTAGTCTTTAAACTATTGGAATATCTTTGATTTAAACTAAAATTATAATTTTGATCGGTATTATTTTCGTTTCCATTTGAAGTAATAGTAGCGCCACCATTATTTACAGAAATATCATTTTTTATTTTTTCATCCGTAAGTCTTACACCAAATGCAATATTTGTATTGTCATTTATATTCCATTTAAACTGTTGATTAATTGAATATCTCTGTATTGGGGTAGTTACCCTGCTACTACTATTGGGGCGAATACTATAGCCGTCAGTTGAAAAATAATTATAAAACCCTTGATAAAAAACAGACTTAGTTGCTATGGCATTATTTACTCCTGCATCTATTGTTTGATAAGTTCCATATCTTAAAGATGCTTGTAATGGAATACTCGTATTGGCATCTGTGATAATATTAATCACACCAGCCATGGCTTCACTTCCATATAAACTTGAAGAAGGACCTTTAACAATTTCAATTTTTTTAATATTGCCTAATGCGATTCTATTTAAATCCAAAACACCGGCTGTTCTTCCTACTAATGGTTCCCCATTTATTAAAATAATAGTATAATCAGGGTTTAAACCTTGTAATTGTACGCCGGCCCCAAAGCCACTCGTCATAGTTAAACCTGGCTGTTCCTTTAAAATATCTGTTAATCTTAAAGAACCCGTTTGTTGAATTTGTTTTGAATTGATAATATTAACTGGAACGGTAACATTACTCAATTTTCGTTCTGATCTATTGGCTGTTACCACTACACTATCTCCCTGCATTTGCAGGGTATCATTTACCATCTTTACTTGTGCAAACACAAATGATGGTGTCAATAATAATAGATATATAAACCTTCTCTTCATTTACAATACAAAGTTGAGAAGATTAGAGTCTTTGAACTCTTTTTACATTCAATAATTAGGCTGATTTTGTCATAATTTGACACTACTATGACAATTGGTGGAATTATCCGTTATTATCCAATATTCGCTGAATTGTTTTAAGCTCAGAAGCAGTAATAAAATATTCATAAAATCTCTTATCGTCTAATTTTCTACTACTCCCTATTAAGGTTGTAGTTGACTGGGTAATAAATTCATATTTATCATTAATGGCCTTCATTACATCACTTCTGACTTTCTTTTGAAGCCCTATGTTTTTATCTTTAATACCCAATATGTGATTGATTTGATTGATTTCAACCACTTTTCCTTTTAAGGTTGTCTCTAATAATAATTTAATGAGTGATACTTCAGTTCCTGTAAATGCTTGAGTAACCGTTTTGTTTTTTAAAAGTTGTAATTGTGCATTTTCTAATTTTCTTTTTACGCTTCTATTGAAGAGCCACTTAGCGCCCAATAAAATAAGGACAATAGCCACGATACCCATTGTAATGTATAATAAAGCAACTTCATCTCCCCATATGCTGGTTCTCAATAAATCAAAGTCAGTAATTCTAAAAGGATATTTTACAAAGGTTTTGCTGCCAATATTATAACTATAAATTTCATCCTTATAAATAAACATGTTTGACATGTTTGCTCTTCGAATTAAAAACTGATTTAAATCTGAATTCTTTGATTTAAATACTTTGTTATGCGTGTAATCAAATAAATAGGTGTCATCATTGTTTAAAAAAATAATGCCATCTTTAAAACTTAAACTTTCATTACTAACATTAAGATTACTTACCATTTTCACCACGTCCGACTCCAAATCACCTAGCTTTTCCCATTTATTTTTTTTAATATCTAAATAATAACTTGTGTAAACTGGAATACCCGTTATATTTTCAGATCCAGCAATTCCTGCATTTATAATTTTCTGAAAAGGCAAATACAGTCTTCCCTGTGCTTCAGAAAACCATAAAAAATAGGTAGAAATAATTTCTTTGTTCAAAGGAATAATATCCCATTCACTATCCTGAAAATTATATTTACGAAGATGTCCATTTGATTTCCAAAAGCCATATCCCCCGTAACTATAAATTTCGTTATTATATATAAAATTTTTACAATTTATATTATAGTTCAAGTTAACGGTATGATCTAAGCGCTTAAAAACACAATTCGCTGAGTCATATTTTTCCAATTTGTATAAAAACCCAGTTTGTTCAATAAAAACATAAATTTCCGAACCATTTTTGTATAATTTCTGTGCATTTGAGGCAATAATGGTATTTTTTAATGGAATTACTGTAGTTTCTGAAGATAAATTGATACTTGTATGTAAATCTGGGGTGGATATGATTTTACTTAAAAAAGGAGTATTTGGAACAATAAAAACTGAATCAGGACCTTGGGCTTGTGTCTTAATTGAAATAAAAGTCATTAAAATCAATAAGAAAATTAATGGGATTGATTTTTTACAATTCATTGATTATCAAAATTTTAATAGGTAATTAACTTAATTAATACGCCAAGCTTCAAGTTTAAAGATAAGAAATAACCTATTACTGGACTCAATAGATCACTCAATTTCCTAATTCAAGATATGTTATATAGGATATTTGCTCAGCTTTTGGGGGAAAGCTATGGATTATATAAAGGGGAGCATTTTTTGTTCTCCTTTTTTTATTTCCAAATATGACTATCAGGTTTTTAAATCACATTGTATATTCTACATTAAAATTGACTATAATTTAACCTAAGTCAATATTTATAAGCCGTATTGTTAACAATTTGGTAATCTATGTTATGCCTTATTTAATAGGCAAAAGGGGAAATTTGAGTCTACAATAAATAAAAAATTTAGTTATGGACTTAAATTCAATCATGAAGATTTTCTTGCCTAAAGACAGAGTGTTTTTTCAATTATTTGAGGAAGTTTCCGAACACGTGCAACAAATGGGTGAAAAATTAAAAGAAATGGTGAACGAACCAGATGCAGATATGAGAGCAAATATTTTGGCTCAAATCGAAAATTTAGAACATAAAAATGATGACTTAACGCATAATATTTTTACTGAATTAGGAAGAAATTTTATCACTCCATTTGATAGAGAGGATATTCACTACCTAGCTACTTCATTGGACGATATCGCTGATTATATTTATGCATCGGCTAAAAAAATAAACTTCTATAAGGTAAATCCTAATGATACTGGTATTCACAAATTAGCAGAATTAATCTTACAAGGTACTGCTGAAACTAAGAAAGCAGTGATGGGCCTTCGTAACATGAAGAATATCAAGGAAATGACGGAAGCTATGATTAAGGTGAATAGTATCGAAAATCAGGCGGATGATGTATTTGATATGAGTATCGAGAAATTATTTGAACAAGAAAATGACTTCAAAGAAGTGATTAAGAAAAGAGAAATTTATCAGGTGTTAGAAATTGCCACTGATAAAATCGAAGATGTTTCAAATGTGATCGAATCCATCATTATCAAGTACGCTTAATTTAATATAAGATGACCTTATTAATTATCATCATAGCGCTTGCGCTAGTTTTTGACTATATCAATGGATTTCACGACGCTGCAAACTCCATTGCTACCGTGGTTTCAACCAAGGTGTTGACTCCTTTTCAAGCGGTAATTTGGGCTGCTATATTTAATTCAGTAGCATTTTGGATTTTTAAAGATCACGCAGTTGCGAACTCAATTAGCAAAACTGTTTATAAAGATTTTATTACACTACCTGTAATTTTTTCAGGATTATTGGCTGCTATTTTCTGGAACTTACTTACTTGGTGGTATGGAATTCCATCATCATCTTCGCATACCTTAATTGGAGGTTTTGCGGGTGCAGCGATTGTACATGCTTTAATGTTAAAGGGCGTTGATTATTCTTGGGCTAAAATTGTTGATACGGAAACTATTGTAAAAACAATTTTGTTCATTTTCTTGGCTCCAATCATTGGAATTTTAATATCCGTGTTTATCACGCTGGTCACCATTATGAGAAATATTTGGTGGCGACTTGTCATTATTTCCTTAGCCACTCTAGGAACAGTGATCATGTTTGATCGTTTTGAGGATAGCAAAATAAAAGAAAACGTTCAAAAATTTTATAGCATTGATAAGTATGAAAAAGAAATTGCCAATTTGAATGCTGAATTAAAACACAAAACTGGAGACACCATTTTATTGAACAGCTTAAAAACAAATGAGGAGAAATTAGCAAAAGCAAAAGAAAAATATGCTCAAATTGAACCTAGCTTAAGTGATTTTGATAATTTAGGTGCAAAACAAATTGCTAAAACTGCAAATGATAAAAATATTTTAAAAGGGGTGGCGGCAAGTAAGTTAAGAGACGCCGTTCGTAATGCAAATGACTTTTTAGTTTTAGAAGCAAAGGCTCCTGAAAATGTAGATGCTAAAAAAGAATACGACGTAGCGAAAGTTAAAACTGAATTGTACAAAGAGCCTTTAAATTTATATTTGGATCATAAGATTGGAATTGATTCAACAATCTCTTTAATGAATGCAGCTTATCCAATTCAAGATAAAAATATTGAAAAGGTAAAAGCTAAATTAGTGAGCTTTGATATTCAAAAAATATTTGAAGACGAAATAGACAAGGCTGATAATTCTATTATTGTATATGGTATTGTTGGGGCAGCTATCATTTTTATGTTGATTTATGTTTATGTGGAAAAAATAAAAACACCTACTGCATTTACAGTTGCCAATATGTTTAAAAAACTACAGTTATTTAGTTCGGCAGCATTTAGTATTGGACATGGTGGTAATGATGCTCAAAAAGTAATGGGTATTATTGGTGCTGCATTAATTGCCAATGGAAGTATTCAAGAGTTTGGACAATTGCCAGGTTGGGTACCAGTTGCATGTTACTTATCAATTGGATTGGGTACCATGAGTGGTGGATGGAAAATTGTAAAAACAATGGGATCTAAAATCACTAAAGTAACTCCATTGGAAGGTGTAGCAGCAGAAACTGCAGGAGCATTTACTTTATTCTTTACTGGTCAAATGGGTATTCCTGTTTCTACAACACATACCATTACAGGTTCCATTATTGGTGTAGGTGCTACTAAAAGATTAAGTGCCGTAAGATGGGGCGTAACTACCAACTTATTATGGGCTTGGGTATTAACCATTCCTGTAAGTGGTGTGTTAGCTGCTATTACTTACTTGATTGTTCATTATTTAATGAAATAAAATTCAAAATAGATCTATAAAAAAGTCCTTCTAATTGAAGGACTTTTTTATTTTCAAATATTGCAATCGTTTGAAATATTTTAGAAAGTGCAATACCGTTAGTTAGTTAGTTAAATTTTTATAATACAGAACGGGTTACTTTTAATTAGTACAGGTATTAATTATATAACCATAATAATAATACCATGATTGAAAAAAAATATTATAAGACTAAGGATTACGTAAAAGTAAAGTTCACTTTAAATGCAGAAGCTAAAAAAGTAGATATTTTAGGTTTAAACAATGAGTGGAAAAAGGGTGTTGCAATGACTAAGAAAAAAGAAGGTGTTTTTTCTGCAGAGTTAAACTTACCTAAAGAATCTTCACACGAGTTTAGATATTTCTTAGATAAAAAAGTTTGGTTAAATGACGAACAAGCCGACGCAGAAACTGCAAATGCTTTTGGAACAACCAATAGTGTTTTATCTATCTAACAAATAGTTTTATAAAAGCTAATAAATTTTTGTGCTTAATAAAAAAGCTTCTACTTTATGGTAGAAGCTTTTTTATTAATTATTGATGATATGTATTTTAGTTTGTCGATCATCTATATATTTAAAATCAGTACCATTATAAAATCCGTTTTGTTCTAAAGCAACGCGTACTGGCTTATCCCATTCCTTTAGTTTATGCATTGCATTTAACTCAATGGAATAGCAAGTGTTTTTGTGCATTTTATAATCCCCTGAGCCAGGAACACCTCCTTGCATATCCCACATACCAATTGTAGTTCCGGCTGCATGACCATGAAATCCAATTGGATGCGTATATATACTTGGCGTAATGCCTTCCGATTTTGCTTGGGCTAATGATGCCGCTAAAATTTGGTTTCCAGTAATACCTAGTTTAAAATGACTGGTTAAAATATCTTGTAATCTATTGGTTTTAGTAAAGGCATCCTGTAAATCGGCTGGTGCCTCTTTTTCATTTGGTAGTAATACATACGCCTGCTCCTGAACATCTGAATTTAATCGTAAGTAGGAAATGCCAAAATCGCAATGTAAAAAATCACCTGGTCTAATTATATCATCATTGTCATTGCTCACCCTGCGTTGAATTTCAACGGAAGGATGAAACCAAGTGCTTAAACCCATGTCACTTAATTTTTGTCTAAACCACCACACAACATCATTTGCTGTAGTAGAATTCACTTTAATTACTTTATTGCTAAATCCTTCTTTAATAATAGCATGTGTAATTTTTAAGAGTGTCGGATAATAAGCCATTTCTTTTTCAGTCCTTGTTTCTAACCAGGAAACGGCAAGCGGCTCTGCAGAAATAATATGCTTTTTTTCCTCCTCGTTTAAATGACTCAAAAATTCTTTATACTCTGTTAAATCCATACCATCAGCATGTCCAAAATCTGCAGAATAGTTTAAAGCAATATGATTAGGATGCAAAGTTCGAAGTAAACTCACTAGAGCGTCCCATTGATCAGGATTTTTTTCTGGATTCCAAGCAGCTTGGATTTGTTTGCCAACTGGATACCTTGCTACAGCATACTTTTTATAGATATTATTTTTTGTATCACGATAGAACACTAAAATGGTTCTTCTTCTTGCAGACAACCATTCGGCTGGTAGAAAGGTTTTTACAATTGGGTCTTCGTTGTATTCTCTTGTAGCCATTATCCAACAATCTATTTGGGTTGAATCCATTAATTTGGGCAATAAATTTTCCAAGCGATCGTCTAACAAATCATTGATAATTTTTGCTTGTGATTGCATACTTTCCACTTGCGCATTTGTAATGCTGGCACTAATCAATAATATGGTGATAATAAATAGTCTTTTCATAATTTATCTGTAGTAATGATACCAAAATAGGCTTTGACTAAATTAACAACTAAATTTGCAATTATGAAGTTTTATTTGAGTCTTTTAACGTTGCTGTTGATTTTTCTTTCTACAGATATATATAGCCAGGATAGTGTTTATAATCAACTCAATCCTGTTATTGTAACAGGTAATAAAATTCAAGAAAAAAGAAGCGAATCACCAATTGCTATATCGGTTATATCAAAAGAAAACATTGAAAAAATCAAACCCAATCGGATTGAATTTTTATTAAATACAGTTAGTGGAGTGTACATGCCGAGCATTGGCAATGAACAACATATGATGGCTATAAGACAACCCATTTCCTTAAAAGGATTGTATTTGTATTTAGAAGATGGAATGCCCATAAGAACTAGCGGGCTTTTTAGCAACAACGCCTTAATTGAAATAAATACGGGGGCAATAAAAAGTTTGGAAGTGATAAAAGGTCCCGCATCGGCTTTATATGGTGCTGAAGCCATTGGTGGAGTGATTAATGTATTAACGCAAGCGGCAGGGGACAAAAAATTAATTCAGTTCAGCAATCAAATTAATTCAATTGGTCTTTTTAAATCGGATCTAAGTTTTGGAATTCCTTCTTCAAAAGGAGGTTGGTTTATCAATACCAATTATGCAGCTCAAAACAAAGGCCCTATTGATTATAGTGATTTTAATAAAAAAGGAATTAGTATTCGACATGATTTTGAAAATGGAAAGTGGAGTGGATTCCAGACTTTACAATACATTGACTATTATGCACAGATGACAGGATCGGTGGATAGTATTCACTTTGCATCACATAATTTTAGTTCACTACAAACATTTACTTTTCGAAAAATAAATGCATTAAGATTAAGGCAAAATTTAAATTATCGCTGGAGTGACAATGCAAGTACTGTTTTAAATGTAATGTATCGTGATAATGCAATGGATCAAAATCCAACCTATTCTATAGCGAACACGAGTAATCCCACAAAATTTAAAGGTCAAATCAATCGAAATGAATTCAATTCCATTGCACTGGATATACAACATATTATTTCCCTAAAATCCATCAATAGTAAATTTGTCATTGGAGCTTCGAGTGATTTTACCAATCAAAATTTAAAAGCACATTATATTGATATTTTTAAAGACACGTTGCTTGGCAAGTATACCAAATACACTTATCCAGCAAGGGATTCATTGGTTTCCAATTATCAAACAAAAATTAATAACCAGGCAGTTTATATAAATTTTATTTCAAAAATTGGAACACATATCAAAACAAACCTCGCAGTAAGATATGATCAGTTTGAATATCAATTTTCGAACTTATTAAACACAGGAACCCCAAGTTCGAATAATAATTTTTCAAGCTTCATTCCAAAACTAGGGATTACCTATAATCAAAATAATTTTGGACTTTATACCAACTATAGTGAAGGATTTGTGCCACCTCAAATCACAGAAATTTATAACGCCATTAGAGTGCCTTACCTATTGCCTCAAACATTTAATAATATAGAAGCGGGTGGATGGGTAAACTATCAAAAATGGCACAGTGAGATTTCAATTTACCAGCTTATTGGTAATAATGAAATCATTTCAGTTAGACAACCCGATGGGGTGAATTTGAATCAAAACAGTGGTGCTACAAAACATATAGGCATTGAATACCAGATAAAATATAAGCCTACCAATTCCATTGAATTCAATTGGAGTGCTACCAATGCAAAACATAATTATATTGCTACGAACATAAAAGGAGTAGATGTAAGTGGCAATGAAATGAGTGCAGCGCCTCATTTTTGGAGTAATTTAAGTAGCAATATAAAATTGAATACCCAACTTAGTTCGAATCTTGAATGGCAACATCAAAGTAGTTATTTTATGGATGAAACCAAAGCTACCAAATATCCTGGATTTGATGTATTAAATGTAAGGTTCAATTATAATATTAGAAATTCATCATTTTGGTTACATATCTTAAATGTTACCAATAGCTATTATTCAACCATGGCTACCAAAAATTTTAGCGTAAAAGGAAATGCTGCGTACTCCTATTATATGGGGGAGCCACGCAGCATTGCAATTGGTTGGAAATGGTCGCTTAGTGGACCTTTCTAAAACTAGTTATTATTCATTCGAATTCTCATTCCTCCCATGCCACCACCTCTTTGCATGTCTTCCATTAATTTTTTCATGGCATCTTGGAACTGAGCTCTATTCATTTTATCACCCTTTGTAGGTTGCGTTAATTCTTTCTTAGGATACTTGGTAGTTACTTCGGTAGCAGTAGTTACGTTTGAACCATTATCCATATCTACTTCTAAAATAGCACCTGGTAAACCCGTATATACTTCTGGACCCACCGAAGCTGCTATATCTTCAGTATACCAAACAACAACTTCTGTTTCTTTTGGCACTATTGGCGCATCTGCTTTTTTTGCAGAATCAGTTGTTGCAGCATTGTTTCGACCCATTCTTAAACCACCCATTCTTACCATTTGTGCAGCAACTGTAGTTGTCGCTTTTTTACATAAATGCTTGGCAATGGTTTTAGTTTCTTCAGAAATTTTCCATTTTAAAGGCTTTAAAGAATCTACTACTAAAAATGTTTTTTCAAACATTGGTCTTGATTCGTATTGCATTTGCGAAGCTAAATCAATATAGGTAGTAGTTTCAGGCATTCTAAAATTAAAACGCTGACCACCTCTGTCGCCACCATTGTTGGCAAAAGGATCTGGCGCTTCATCATCTGGTACAGAACGGAATAAACTTGCCTTATCATTGAATAACAATTCAAAATTCGCAGTTCTAAATTCTGGTACTCTTGTGCGCATTTCAGGATCCGTAATCATACGCCACATGTTTATTTTACGTTCGTATACAATTTTACCTTCCTTCATTTGCGCCAAAAGCGATGTAGTAGATAATAATACCAATCCGAAACCAAAGATTATTTTTTTCATAAGTAGCATTTAAATTGCTGAGTAAATATAAGATTTATAAAATTACATTCTAATCATCATTCTTTGTCCACCTCCAGGGCCATTATTTCCTGTCAAACCAGATTTTTGTAGGCTATAGGTAAATCCAATCAAGAAATATTGATTGATAACATTATAAGACTGATCCACAATTTGGTTTTGTGACACATTACGAGATACGCCAATATTCTTATTTAAAATATCAAATGCACTAATTTTTAATTCAGCTCTTTTATTTTTCATAAAGAATTTTGAAATACTTGCATTCCAAATAGGCACCGCTGTATTATATCCCGGCGCTCTTCCCTCATTAATCGTATAGTTTAATGTTTGATTTAAAACCATTTCAAAAGGCAAATAATTGGTTACATCAGCTCCATAAACCCTTGTAACATAATTCGTATTTAAAGCCGCATTCAATGCATTGTTTGTATTACTATAACTATGTCTTGCCGTTAAATTAATATCAACTACTTCGTCTAATGAATAAGTATAAGTAAAGCTAGGGCCAAACGATTTTACCAAGGTTGTATTTAGCTGACCGCTAGAATAGGAAATGTTATTGTTGATACCGCCATTAATTCCGAAATTGAAACGAGAATAAATTTGCTTTACGCCAAACCCATAGTTCATTGTGCCATTTACTCTATAAGCTCCATTTACGTTAACAGGTTTTGACAATATTGCTCTACTTGGTAAAATACTATCATAATTAACAATTGAATTGTCGATGAATTGAGCATTTATCAAAGCAAAGAAATTTCTTTGTGCCAATATTTTTGTAGAGAAATAACTCATGTTCAAATTATTCGTATAGCTTCTTTTTAAATCAGGGTTACCAATAGTTTGATTATTGATATTGCTTTGATCTAATACTGGTTGCAATTGCGTTAAAGAAGGCTGTGTTGTTGAAGTACGATAATTAAATCTGAAATTTTCAGTTTGTGAAAAATTATAAACAAAATTTGCGCTTGGCAAGATGTCTTTAAAATCGTGTTTTATTTTCGTATTAGCAGATGTGTTTTCTCCATTCAAATACGCATCTTGTAAAGAAAATCCTGTTGAGAAATTATATTTCTTTTGATTTAATCGATAGTTCATTCCAGCTCCTGAATAAGTGTATTCGCTGCTATACTCATTGGTTAATCTTGTATTAAGTGCATCATATAAACCATTGCTGCTGTTTTTATCGTATACTTTTTTACTTGTAGAACCAATATTCACATTTACAAAAGTGTTAAATTCTAACAATGACTTTTTACCCAATGGTTCGGTATACACTAAATTAGCAGAATAAGTTTGAGATAAACCTTTTCTATTATTTTTTTGATTTAATAAAGAATCCTTTGTTTTAACACCAGCAGTATAAAATAATTGATCCGTGTATTGATTCCCGTTCGAAGTAGAATTATTATATCCTTGTGTAATAGTAGAAGAAATGGTACGTCCTTTTTTCTCTAATTTTTTTCTTAATAGCAAAGTATTCGACACATTAAATGCATCTGTAGCATTAGAGGAAGTAGAATTAGTTGCGTTGGTTAAAGTTCCATCAGGCAACAAAGTAGTACTGTTTGATATTCCATTAGATGTATTGTGCTGAGCAGTAATAGAGGGAGTATATTTATAAGAAAAACTTTCAGACACTTTATTGTCGATGGTCACTCCCACTTTTACTTGTTGATTTCTTGAAGTTGAATTTGAATAACTACTTCGATTAAATAAATTACCCGGTGTTAAGTTTTGAGTATAAGAATTACTAATATTATTTCTTTCAATATCACTTGCATTAGCGTTGGTATTAAAATCCATTTTTTTATCATTCAATACATTTGAATAGTTACCACCTAATGAATAAGTATTTGCAACACCTTGGGTGCTAGCATCTGATCCTCCTCCGCCGCCACTAAAATTCAAAACCATTCCACCACCACCACGGCCACCGCCGCCGCCACTAAAGTTTGAAACATCATTATTCGAAAAAGCTTGTCTATTGGTATTATTAGCGGTTCCAATTACAGAAAATTGTTCGTCATTATTAATTCTATTTACATTTCCTTGACTATCAAATCGGCCAGGCACACCCGCACTAGCATTTACTTTTCCAAAAGTAGATTGCTTACGATCTTTTTTAGTTTTAATATTGATCGCCGTTTCTTCGTTACCATCATCGATGCCTGTAAACATAGCTTGATCTGATTTACGATCATACACCTGTATTTTATCTACTGCATCTGCTGGTAAATTTTTGGTAGCCATTTTAGGATCGCCCGTAAAAAATTCTTTCCCGTTTACATACACTTTGGTCACCGATTTACCATTCACCGTAATCGCTCCCGCTTTATCTACTTCAATGCCTGGCATTTTCTTTAACATATCCTCCACAACAGCGTTTGGAACTGTTTTAAAATTCTCTGAATTGAATTCTATCGAATCTCCATTAATCACCACCGGTGGTCTACGCGCCGTAACAGTCACTGTTGAGGTTTGACTTGCATCCGCTAAATATATTTTTCCCAATGATAAGTTGGAAGAGGCTCCCACTTTAATTCCAAACCATAAATGCTGATAGCCCACATAGGAGACAGATAATAAATATCTTCCTGGCACCACGTTTTTGATTTGGAAATACCCGTCATCGTCGGCTCTTGTAAAACTAATTAAGGAAGAATCCTTTGCTCTCGCCAAGGAAACTGTTGCCGAAGTAAGTGTCTTTTTCAAAATGCTATCCATGATGGTTCCATCGATGGTTACGTTTTGAGCTTTTGCAGCTACTGAACACAATAAAGTGCCTAAAATAATAAAGGCTAAAATGGACTTTTTAATCATAGTATAAAAATACGATTGAATTCGTAAAACTTAGTGTCAAAAGGGTAAAATAAGGTCGGAAATACATTAACTATTTGATGAATGGATAAACGGCAACTTATAGGTTTGAAATGCAAGGGTTTAGACCTTAAAAAAGGGAAAAAGTTTAATTAAAACAACCAGTTTTCTAAATATGGGAAAAGAAGAACTTAAATGTGGTTATGGAGAAAAACACAAATGTTAAAGATTAATTTGTAAGTTTAAGTACTAAACGATTGCTTATGAAAAACTCAAGAAGGTCCTTTTTGAAAAACAGTACTATGGCGATGGTAGGCGCTAGCTTTTTACCTAAAGTGGTTGAAGCAGCTGTTTTCGCAGGTACAAAAGAAAAATCATTCATCGGAATTCAATTGTATTCGGTACGTGCCGACATGATGAAAAATCCACTAGAAACGCTAAAAGCATTAGCTGATATGGGTTACCAGTACGTGGAGCACGCTAATTATGTAAACAGAAAGTTTTACGGCTACACTGCTATTGAATTTAAAAAAGTATTATCCGACTTAGGTTTATCAATGCCTAGTGGACATACTGTTATGAATGCAACGCATTTTGACAAAACTAAAAATGATTTTAGTGATGCATGGAAGTACACGGTTGATGATGCAGCTACCATGGGTCAAGAATATGTGATTAGTCCTTGGATGGATGAAAAATTACGTCATAGCTACGATGGATTAATGTATCAATTAGATGTATTTAATAAATCGGGTGAGTTGTGTAAAAAGCAAGAAATGAAATTTGGTTATCATAACCATGATTTTGAATTCACTGAAAAAATCAATGATACCCCTATCTATGATTTAATCATAAAAAATACCAATCCAGATTTAGTGATTCAACAATTAGATTTTGGAAATATGTATGGTAGTGGTGGTCGCGCAAAAGAGTGGATTGACAAATACCATGGTCGTTTCCCTTCATTGCACGTGAAAGATGAAATTAAATCAGCGGGCAGAGGAGAAATGAATGATGGTTATGAAAGCACCACCATGGGCGATGGCGTTGTGGATCCTAAAATGCTTTGTTTACTTGCTAAAAAAGTAAGTGGGGCTAAACACTTTATCATTGAACAAGAGTCTTATCAAAATAGAACTCCATTAGAAGCTGCTAAAATTAATTTAGCAACGATGAAAACCTGGGGTCTCGTATAAGCAGGAATTAAATTTATTCGCTTGACTTAATAATAAAGTGGAATTTTTAAAAAAGCACAATCATTATGGTTGTGCTTTTTTATTTTACTTAACTTTAAGTACTCACTTAAACGATCATCATGAAGCCAGTAAATAAATTATTGTTCGGTTCCTTATTTCTTTTGTTTTACACATTCAGTTTTGGTCAATCTCTCCATAAAACAATAGTTGACTCCGAAAAAGTTAGATGGAAAAAACATGTAGAACAAACCAAAATTATTCGCGACGAATGGGGCATTCCACATATTTATGGAAAGACGGACGCTGATGCAGTGTTTGGGTTAATGTATGCACAGTGTGAGGAGAATTTTCCGCAGATAGAAAAAAACTATCTCGAAATGTTAGGTCGTTTAACAGAATTGAAAGAGAATGATATTGCAAAAACGCATGCGGATGAAAAAATTTATGCTGACTTAATGATGAAATTAATTCAGGATAGTGTGGATGCCATTAAAGATTTTAACAATAGCCCATTATGGTTTCAAAAATTATTACAAGCACATGCCGATGGCATCAATTATTATTTAGCAAAGCATCCCAATGTTCATCCCCAAGTGATTACCAAGTTTAAGCCCTGGTATCATTTAATGTGGACAGACGGTAGTGTTTCTCCTACAAGGTCTGGTGGTATTAAAGAGCAGGATGTTGCAAAATTTTATGGCAATATAAAAGACATGGATGTTTATCAAAAATCGGTAGTTGATAACCCTTTTGATATGGAAGAGAAAACTTTAAAAGGATCTAACGGTTTTGCGATTGCTCCATTGCATAGCAAATCGGGCAACGCTATGTTATATATCAATCCACATGTTCCTTTTTATTTTAGATCCGAAATGCATATGGTGAGTGAGGAAGGTTTAAATGTTTACGGAGCGGTTACCTGGGGGCAAATGTTTATTTACCAAGGCTTTAATGAAAAATGTGGTTGGATGCATACCAGTAGTTATGCAGATGTAGCAGACGTGTATTTAGAAAAAATTTCAAAAAATGAAACAGGCTTTACCTATGAGTATGAAAAAAAACAATTACCAGTTACTTCAAAAAATATTGATATCAAATATTATGATGGAGGTATTTTAAAAACAAAATCAATTACTACTTATAAAACACATCATGGACCAGTGATGGGATCTAAAGAAGGGAAATGGTTAAGCTTACATGAAAACAACCGCTCCTTAAATGCATTGCTAGAATGTTGGAGCAGAACAAAATCAAAAAGTTTAAAAGAATATACCACTGCTCTTAAATTACTTGCCAATAATAGTAACAATACAGTGTATGCGGATGCCGATGGAAATATTGCATACTGGCATGGCAACTATATGCCTAAACGTAATAATCCAAATTACGATTATACAAGACCTGTAGATGGATCCATTAAAGCAACCGATTGGAATGGGGTACATCGTCTTGATGAAATAGTACAAAGTATTAATCCAGCAAATGGTTGGTTACAAAATTGTAATGCTACTCCTTTTACAGTAGCAGGAAAAAATAGTCCTAAGGCAGAAAACTATCCAAGCTACATGGCACCAGATGGAGAAAATCCAAGAGGGTTGAATGCAGTAAGATTATTAGAAAGTATTGATAAAATTGATTTGGATGATTTAATTCATCTAGGATACAATAAACATTTAACTGCTTTTGATATTTTATTGCCTTCCATGATTAGCGAGTCAAGAAAAATTCAACCAGATACGAATGTTGAAAGAGGACGTAAAAATTTGATGACACCCCAATTAGAAAAAGCCATTGTTTATTTAGAGAAATGGAATCATGATGCAGATACCAATTCGATTGCTCAAAGCATTGCTATCATGTGGATGGCAGAAATAAATAATCCGAATAATCATTTTAAATTTTCTTTTGCTCCAAGTACCGAGGAAGAAGGAACTATGATGATTAAAAAATATTTATCTATCAATGAAAAAGAAATCAATTTTAAACTTTACTGCTTAAACAATGCATTAAACAATTTAAAGTCAACCTATGGAACCTGGGAAATTCCTTGGGGTCAAATAAATAGATACCAAAGGGTAGATCCTGGCACTAGCTTTAATGATGCTGCCCCTAGCATTGCTGTTGCACAAACCTCCAGTAAATTTGGACAGCTACCCGCATTTGAAAGTAAAATAATGATGGGTACCGAAAATAAAAGTACACAAAAAAGATATGGCTACTCGGGCAACAGTTTTATTGCTGCAGTTGATTTTGGAAAAAAAGTAGAAGCTAAAACCATTATTACCGGAGGGCAAAGCAGGTGGGCTAAGGATAAACACTTTACGGATCAAGCTCAAATGTACATTGATGGAAATTTTAAAACAGTTCATTTTTATAAGGAAGATGTTTTAGCACATAAAGTAACCGAATATAAACCTGGATTGGACAGGTAGTGCTGATAAAGTTTTGATGTAAACGCTATTTTTACAAGTCCGGCTACATTTTTAACATCAAATAATTGCATCATTTTTGTTCGATGTCCTTCGATAGTGCGTTTACTATGACCTAATTCGGATGCAATTAATTTGCTGGGTGCCTCCTCGCAAATGCGAATTAGAATATACTTATCATATAGGGCTAGATTGGTGACCTTATCAAATAATTGCAAATCCTCCATATTATTCATCAATGCATTTACCTTATCTGCAATTTCATTACTGAAATATACCTTTTCTGCCTTTGTCATTTCTAATCCCTTTAACCATTCTGCGCGAGAAGCTGTTCTTGATACAATTACCGAAAAACCATGCTCTATTAATTGAAACAACATTAAATTATCGGATTCATTCAATACCACCATCATTGGGGATTGCTTTTTTAATTTTATGAGCGATGAAATTAATTCTTGATTTGAAAAGTCCACCATATTGCTATCAATTACCAATACCGACGGGGTTTCTGGCAACATAATATCACTAATGTCTTCAAAATCATGAATGATTTGAGGAGACAAATAAGCAGGGTTTTGTTGAATTAATATAGCACTACCCATTGCATAGATAGCTTGTTGATCACATATTATTACTTGACTTTGCATGTTGATTCATTTGTGTACCTAAAACAAGCTTTAAAATCATAATATATTGATTTGCAGTTGATAAGAAATTTGATTGGCTTAAAAAACAAAGGTTTATACCCCTATTAACATAAAGCCTAATCATAATGGATATAAATTATATTCATAGCATATAAGCATATTAAATAAAGCTATAAATGACTGAAGATTATATAATATTTAATAACTTCAGTACATCATTTACTAATATATCTATACAAGCGTTGGTAGCATTACGAAATTTATTTTATCCCTTTGTTCCAGTTGGACATTTAAAGGTTTGGGTCTTAGCGCCATCACTTCATAATCCAGATCCTAATTTGGAATATTACTATGACTTTACGCAAAGTATTGAAGAGTATAAAAAAGTATTTGAAACATTAGAACTTCCATGGAAATGGCAACCCATTACATTAGATAATTATAAAAATATTATTCAAGAAGTTTCAAGTGAAAGACAAAAAGGAATTTTTTTTCCGGTTGTTTTAAACTTATGTGATGGTGATGAAATAAATGGTGCACCAGGGGTTTCTGTAATTAAAGCACTAGAAGAAAAAAAATTAGTATACACAGGTGCTGATGATTTTTTCTATGGCATTACTACTTCTAAAATTCCCATGAAATTGGCATTTGATAATGCAAATGTGCCTACACCAAAATGGGAGCATATTCAAACAAATCAAATTGTGGCTGCACCAATTTTAAATAAACTTGGCACTCCCTTAATTGTAAAGCCAGCAGTATCTGGTGGAAGCCTGGGGGTTGGTATCAAAAATGTAGTTGATAATGAAATAGCATTAACCACTCAAGTTAATAAAATGTTTGAGGGGTATCGAGGCTGGAACTTATCAGCAGAGGGGATTATAGCGGAATCCTTTATTGATGGACCAGAATATACCGTAATGATTGTTGGTACACATACGCTTCCTGAATTTGCAAAAATATATCCACCAGTAGAAAGAGTGTTTCATGCTTCACTTCCTGCAAATGAAAAATTTTTATCTTTTGATAGACTATGGGAAATATATGAAGAAGAATCTGCAATGCCAGAAAATGAAAATTTTTATGAATATGCCTTAGGAGATGAAGACAAGCATGTAGAAATTCA
Organism: uncultured Bacteroidota bacterium; assembly: GCA_903938445.1. Taxonomy (GTDB): domain Bacteria; phylum Bacteroidota; class Bacteroidia; order Chitinophagales; family Chitinophagaceae; genus Sediminibacterium. Next base: position 41,094 of record CAJADG010000015.1, read on the forward strand.
AAAAGTGGCTTGGGATGCATATATGTCTGTTGGGGGTACAGGTTATACAAGAGTTGATATTAGAATAGATAGTAAAACTGGAATTCCTTATGTGTTAGAAGTAAATGCTCAATGTGGAATTAGTGAAGATGAAAACTTTACATCAATTGGAGCTATTTTAAGATACGCAAATCAAAGCTTTACCGAATTAGTCATCCATATTATTAATGATGCATTTGTTAGAAGAAGAAAATAATTAAACTATGCACCCTCTTCCCCTATTAGGCAATTCTAACAGTTTTAAAAAATTAAAAATCTGTGTGTTACAACCCGACTATTCAACTTCGGGAGTCGATTATCAATATTACGATCCTAAGAGGAACTTATCTGCTATCATGCCCGAAGCCACTATCGATCATGTATTTTTAAATAAACTCACTACCTACCAACAATTAAAGGAACTAAAAAAAAATAATTACGATTTATACATCAATTTATGTGAGGGATATTTAGAATGGAAAGTGCCTTCAATTGACGTTATTGCCAGCTTAGAATTACTGGAACTTCCCTACACCGGCCCAACTGCTAATTTATATGATCCTCCCAAAGCCATCATGAAATATTTAGCTTTTTGCGAGGACGTTAAAACGCCGGCGCATATTTTAATTGAATCAGCTGAAGATTTGAATCAACTGCCTGGTAATTTACAATTTCCATTATTTGTAAAACCAGCAAAAGCGGGTGATAGTCTTGGTGTGGATGATGCAAGTAAAGTGTTAAATGAAGCTGCACTTTTACAAAAAGTAAATTCAATCCTGGAAGAATTTGGATCTGCCTTGGTGGAAGAATATATTGAAGGCAGAGAGTTTACTGTTTTAGTTTGTGCCAATGCAGACGGAAAAACTTGTACGCGATTTTTACCTGTTGAATACATCTTTCCCGAGGGCTTTAGTTTTAAAACATATGCATTAAAAACTTCCGAGCTACATCCTAATGCCAATATACCTGTTAGCGATCCACTACTTGCCAAAAAATTACAAGATATAGCTGAGCAGGTTTTCACTTCCTTTAATGGAGTAGGTTATGGAAGAATGGATTTTAGAATGAATGAAAAAGGAGAGCTCTTTTTTTTAGAAATTAATTTTACTTGTTCTGTTTTTTACGCAGAGGGTTACGAAGGTTCGGCCGATTATATTTTACAACATGATGGTGCAGGACAAAGAGGATTTTTAGAACGCATTATTATTGAAGGCCTTGCGAGATATCAGCGTAAACAAAAGAAACATGTCATTAAAGGCAATGCCATTGCTGGATATGGCATTTATGCAAAATTTGATTTACCAAAAGGAACCTTATTATTTAAAGGAGAAGAAAAAGCACAAAGAATCGTCACCAAAAAATATGTGGACGAAAATTGGAACGAAAATGAAAAATTAAGTTTTCGAAGATATGCCTACCCTATAAGTAAGGATGTTTATATATTATGGGCATTAGAGCCCGAAGAATGGTCTCCTCAAAATCATAGCTGCAATGCAAATTGTGCATACAAAGGTTTAAATGTTTATACCAATCGTGATATTAAAAAAGGAGAAGAACTTACTTTGGACTATGCAATGTTTTTAGATGATACCATGGAGCCTTTTGAATGTAGTTGTAAGTCGCCAAATTGTAGAGGACTTATAAAAGGAACGGCTCGTTCTTAAAAATAGCTTAACCATTTGTAAAATACAAGTGTTAGAAGTTTTATATTTCAATTATAGGACTTAAATTGCTATACAATTAAAAATTGCCAAATGAAAAAAATTGCATTTATTACTTTAGCTTTTTGTAGTTATACTATGATGGCCAATGCTCAATCAAAATTTAAAAGCAGACAGGATAGTTTAGAATATGAAGCAGCTAAAACAGAAGTATGGAATCCAATTCCAAAATCAGTTACACCAGGGTCATCTATTGCAGATGCACCGTCTGATGCAATAGTACTTTATAATGGTAAAGACATCAATGCTTTTCAAAAGAAAAAAGGTGGCGCACCAGGTTGGAAGATTGACGCCGACGGTGCATTAACTGTTGTAAAAGGTTCAGGAGATTTAGAAACGAAAGAAGGATTTGGTGATTGTCAATTACACCTTGAGTTTAGAGAGCCTGCTGAAATTAAAGGTAGCAATCAAACAAGAGGTAATAGTGGTATTTGGTTTATGAGTAATTATGAATTACAAATTTTAGATAATTACAATAATCCAA
>CAJADG010000016.1 GCA_903938445.1 uncultured Bacteroidota bacterium
GGTTTTCACGGCTTCGGCAATTGCAATGGCATCGTAATGGCATTCTTTTTGTAATTCCTTTAAACTTCCATGTTCTACAATAGTGTCAGGAATTCCCAATATTTTAATTTGACTTTGGTAGCCATGTGCATTCATGAATTCTAATATTGCACTACCCAATCCGCCAACTACAGTACCGTCTTCCACTGTAATAACTTTATCGTATTGTTGGAATACTTCGTGTAATAAATCTTCATCAATTGGTTTTACAAAACGAATATCATAATGTGCAGGGTCAATGCCTTCGCTTCTTAAATTGCGAATAGCAGTTTGTGCAAAATTTCCAGGATGACCTAAAGATAAAATTGCGATATCCTTTCCATCTTTTATTTTTCTTCCTTTTCCAATTGGTAATTTTTCGAATGGCTTTTTCCAATCCACCATTACACCTTCACCACGAGGATAACGAATTACAAAAGGTAAATTTATTTCGGGTAGCTGCGAAGTGAACATTAAATTTCTTAATTCTTGTTCGTTCATCGGAGCGGCAATAATCATATTAGGGATGCATCTAAAAAATGCAATATCATAACAACCATGATGCGTTGGTCCATCTTCGCCCACCAATCCCGCACGGTCTAAACAAAATACAACAGGTAATTTTTGTAATGCAACATCATGTATCACTTGATCATAGGCACGTTGCATAAAAGAGCTGTAAATATTACAAAATACCTTCAATCCTTGTGTTGCTAAACCAGCACTTAAAGTAACTGCATGTTGTTCGCAAATACCTACGTCAAATGCACGATGCGGCATTGCTTCCATCATGAATTTAAGGGAGGATCCACTGGGCATTGCAGGCGTCACCCCCATAATATTAGGGTTTTGTTCTGCCAATTCTAAAATGCTATGTCCGAATACATCTTGGTATTTAGGAGGCTGAGGAGTATCAATTGTTTTTTTAACAATCTCGCCCGTTAATTTATCAAATAAACCTGGCGCATGCCATTTGGTTTGGTCTTTTTCTGCTAATTCATATCCCTTTCCTTTCACCGTTAGGATATGTAAAATTTTAGGACCAGGAATTTCTTTAAGATCTTTTAAAGTATCTACTAGCTTAGTGATATTATGTCCATCAATTGGACCAAAATATCTTAGTTGTAAAGCTTCAAATAAATTACTGCTTTTGGATACGACTCCTTTTAAACCAGCTTCCACTTTTGAAGCCATCTCTCTCGTGAAATGTTTGCCAATAGGCAGTTTGCCCATTAGTTGCCAAAGTTCATCACGAAATTTATTATAAGTTGGAGAGGTACTAATATCCGTTAAATATTCTTTAAGCGCGCCCACATTGGGATCGATGCTCATACAGTTATCATTCAAAATAATCAACACATCACTATCTGCAACTCCCGCATGATTCATCGCTTCAAAAGCCATACCAGCCGTCATAGATCCGTCACCAATAATGGCTACAGATTTTCTATTCTCGCCTTTGTATTTTGCAGCCATGGCCATTCCTAATGCAGCAGAAATGGAAGTAGAAGAGTGGCCTACACCAAAAGTATCATATTCACTTTCCGAACGTTTTGGAAAACCACTTAAGCCATTGTATTTTCTGTTGGTAACAAAATCTTCTCTGCGACCGGTTAATATTTTGTGCCCATAAGCCTGGTGCCCCACATCCCAAACCAATTGATCATAAGGGGTATTGTAAACATAATGTAAGGCAACACTTAATTCAACCACACCTAAACTAGATGCAAAGTGCCCACCCTGCACGCTTACCACATCAATAATGTATTGGCGAAGTTCATCGCAAACCTGATACAGCTTGTCTCTTGAAACCTTTTTTAGGTCCTCAGGTGCGTTAATCTTACTTAATAATGGGCCAGCCTCAAAATGCATTCGAAATAGTTATGATGTAAAAGTAAGTTAATAACATAAATAAAGGCCAAAAGTTTAGCCAAAAATGGGGGATTCCCATTCATCTTGAAATATTGCCTTTAGTCTAATAAATGAACTCAAAAACAAAAGGATTGGAGTAAATTTGGATACTATGAAAAAGAGTAGTCGCTTATTTTGGATTTTACAGGTTGTTGGCTGGTTTAGCTATGCCTTAACAATTGTGTTTTTTGCCTATTTATTGGAAAAACAAGTAAGCACCATTTTTCTAAAAAGAATCATTGTAAGTGTGTTTTTAGGGATATTGCTAACCGCTTCCTTAAGACAATCTATCATAAAGTTTAGCCTAAGACCTCCTTTTTCCTCCATTAAGTGGTGGAGGTTATTTGTTTTGGTGATTTCTTTTTCATTTGTGTACAGTTTATTGTCGGATATTTTTATTGAAATATTTAGACTTTACGAGCCAAGGCCCGATACAAAAGCAACCAACAATTTTGTTTTTTCACTTACTGAAATTGTAAAAAACTGGGATGGATCCAGGGTTGGAAAAAGATTGTTGTTTGGATTGATTTTCGACACCCCCATCTTTTTTGTTTGGATTTCTATTTATATACTTTGGCATTACATAGAGTTCACCAATTCGGAGGCCATAAATAAAGTTAAATTAGAAACACTCATTAAAGAGTTGGAATTAAAAACGATTAAATCTCAAATCAATCCTCACTTTATATTCAATGCCTTAAATAGTATCAGGGCATTGGTGGATGAGGATCCTAAGCGTGCAAGACAGGCCATTACGGAGTTGAGTAATATTTTAAGAAGTAGTATTCAAGCAGATAAAGTGGAGATTACAAGTTTAGAAAAAGAGTTGGCTATTGTAAAAGATTATCTAGCACTGGAATACATTCGATTTGCCGACCGACTTAAAATTGTTTATGAAATTGAAGATGAAAGTTTGCAATTTCAATTGCCTCCTATGATGCTACAAACCTTGGTGGAGAACGCTATCAAGCACGGGCTAAGTAAGCAGCCAGGAGATTGTATCATTAAAATTGTAGCAAAGGCTGAAAATCAAAAACAAATAATTAAAGTAATCAATACCGGTGTTTTGCAGTTTTCAGAAACCGATGGCTTTGGATTACAAAGTACTAAAGAAAGATTAAATCTTTTATATGGTGGAGAAGCTTTGTTTGAAATATATCAATGCGAACCGAATCAGGTAACTGCAAAATTAGAAATCCCTATTCACTCGTAATTAAGAAAAAATTATGTTTAATAATACTATTAAAGCAATCATTGTAGACGACGAAAGATTAGCAAGGAATGAATTAAAAAAGTTGCTTGAACAACATCCCGAAATTCAAATTGTGGATGAAGCGAGTAATGTAGATGAAGCTGTTGAAAAAATTGATTTATTGCGTCCCGACTTAATATTTTTAGATATTCAAATGCCGGGTAAAACAGGCTTTGATTTATTGGCTGAATTAGAAAAAGCACCTCGAGTAATTTTCACAACAGCTTATGATGAATTTGCGCTGAAAGCCTTTGAGGTAAATGCGTTAGATTATTTATTAAAACCAATTGATCCAGTCAGATTATCCGATGCCATTCAAAAATTACGCACCGAAATTGAATTAGAACAAGCAAGTTTACTGGGAACCAATCGTGGACCATTAACCGAAGCAGATCAAGTATTTGTTAAGGATGGAGAAAAATGTTGGTTTGTTAAATTGTCTGAAATCAGATTATTTGAAAGCGTAGGAAACTATGCTAAAGTATATTTTGCAGGGAATAAACCACTCATTTTAAAATCTTTAAATGCGCTAGAAGATCGTTTGGATGAAAGGGTATTTTTCAGAGCCAATAGAAAGCACATCATCAATTTGCATTGGATTGAAAAAATTGAACCCTACTTTAATGGAGGGTTATTGGTTGAGTTAAAAGGCGGTGAGAAAATTGAAATTAGTCGTCGTCAAACAGTGAAGTTCAAAGAAATGATGAGTTTCTAATTGCTGCTATCTATTTTTCAAGAACATTATTTATTCAAACTATGAATGGCTGCAGCCATCTCTGTAATTAATGCAGGATCTTTTTCCACTGCATTACCTACCACAATAATATCTGCCCCTGCTAAGCAATTTTCTTTTGCTTTTTCTGCAGTAGTAATTCCTCCACCAACAATCAATGGAATCTGAATATATTTTGCCACTTGTTGAATCATGGCAGTCGGAATAGCGCGGCTAGCACCCGAACCTGCATCCATATAAATAAGCTTTAATCCAAGCATTTCACCTGCCATAGCAGTACAAGAGGCGATGTCATTTTTATTGGAAGGGATAGGGTTAGTATTGGAGATATAGGAAACGGTAGTTGGAGTACCCCCATCAACCAGCATATAACCTACTGGCATAATTTCTAAACCACTCTGTTTTACAAATGGAGCACTTATTACGTGTTGTCCAATTAGTAATTCAGGGTTACGACCAGAAATTAAAGAAAGGTATAATAAAGCATCTGCTTTTGGAGTGATTTGGTCTGGGGAGCCTGGAAACAATACCACAGGAATAGAGCATTTTTCTTTTATGGTGGAAACCACCTTGTCAAGGGTATCTGTAACCACTAAACTTCCTCCAACAAAAAAGTAGTCTACCTGTGCGTTGATAGCTAATTCAATGGTGGATTGCAATGTCTTTTCATCTAATTTATCTGGATCAATTAACACAGCAAAAGCTTTGTGACCCGCAGTTTTAGCTTTGCTAATATGATGATATATATTGTGTTTCATTGGATCTCCAGATTATTTGAATTAGTTCATTTGAGGCTCAAAAATATCAATTTTAAGGGAATGTCTAAGCAACAATCTTATTTATTACAAAAAAAATGGATTCAACAAGGTTTTTTTTCTCAAGAAACTAACATCGCATGGGGATAAGTCGTAGAATTCAATGGGGTTATGGACTTTCCGATTGTTCACTTGAATTTTCCACAGCTGTTGATATTTCAAGGAAGGAATTGTGGGGGGAGAGGGATATTTTCGTATACCCGTCAAGGTTTTGAAAAACCTATCCGGGGAGATGACTAACACCCTAATAAAATAGAATACGACCATGGCTAATCCAAAAACAAAAACAACCGCGAAAAAAGGCTTAGAATTTTCTCGCCGCTTCACCAAAGACAATGTTTCTCCATTTGATCAATTTGAGTACGACTATCGTGATAGCGTAATTAAAAATCCAAACGGAGAAAAAGTATTTGAAATGACCAACGTAGAAGTTCCAAAACAATGGAGCCAAATTGCTACGGACATTTTAGCGCAAAAATATTTTAGAAAAGCGGGTGTTCCACAAGCCGATGGTTCATTGGGCAGAGAAACTTCTGTGAAGCAAGTAGCACATCGTATGGCTAATTGTTGGAGAGTTTGGGGAGAGCGTTATGGTTACTTCGCAACATCGAATGATGCGCAAATATTCTATGAAGAGTTAGTATATAGTATCTTAAAACAAGCATGTGTACCTAACTCACCACAATGGTTTAACACAGGGTTACATGAAAGCTATGGTATTACGGGTGGTGCACAAGGTCACTATTATGTAGATCCAACTGATAAGCAATTAAAGAGATCAACAAGTGCTTATGAGCGTCCACAGCCGCATGCGTGTTTTATTTTAAGTGTAAGTGATGATTTAGTGAATGAGGGTGGTATCATGGATCTTTGGACAAGAGAAGCAAGAATTTTTAAATATGGTTCTGGTGTAGGTACTAACTTCTCTCAAATTAGAGGAGCAAACGAAAAATTATCTGGTGGTGGTTCTTCAAGTGGTTTAATGAGCTTCTTGAAAATTGGTGACCGCGCTGCTGGTGCTATCAAGTCTGGTGGTACTACACGTCGTGCTGCTAAAATGGTTTGTTTGGATTTAGATCACCCAGAAGTGTTAGAATTCATTAACTGGAAAGTACAAGAAGAAGATAAAGTAGCTGCATTAGTTGCTGCTGGTTATGATAATGGTTACGAAGGAGAAGCATATGCAACTGTTTCAGGTCAAAACTCAAACAACTCTGTTCGTATCCCCAATAGCTTCTTTAAAGCATTATCTGAAAATGGAGATTGGGAATTAAAAGCACGTACCGATGGTCGTGTAATGAAAACCGTTCCAGCAAGAGAAGTGTGGGAGCAAATCGCAAACGCTGCTTGGCGTTGTGCGGATCCAGGTACACAATATGACACTACTATTAATGAGTGGCATACATGTCCAAAAGGCGGGCGTATCAATGCATCTAACCCATGTTCTGAATACATGTTCTTAGACAACACTGCTTGTAACTTGGCTTCTATCAACTTAAGACAATTCTTTAACGAATCAGATAATTCATTTGATGTTGAAGGTTTTGAATACACAACAAGATTATGGCAGACTGTATTAGAAGTATCTATTTTAATGGCGCAGTTCCCTTCAAGAGAAGTTGCTCAATTATCTTATGATTACAGAACTACAGGTTTAGGTTTTGCGAACTTAGGTTCAATGTTAATGGTAAGTGGTATTCCTTATGATAGCGAAGAAGCACGTGGTATTGCCGGTGCTATCACTGCAATCATGACGGGTATTGCTTATAAGACATCTGCTGAGATGGCTAGCTTCCTAGGTGCTTTTGATAAGTATGAAGAAAACAAAGAAGACATGTTACGTGTAATGCGTAACCACCGCGCAGCTGCTTATGATGCAGATGCATATGTAGGAATTGAAATTAAGCCTCAAGGAATTAAAGCACAATACACGCCTGATTATTTATTAAAGGCTGCTACCAAAGCTTGGGATGATGCAGTGCAATTAGGTGAAAAATATGGTTACAGAAACGCACAAACTACCGTAATCGCTCCAACAGGAACCATTGGTTTAGTAATGGATTGCGATACTACTGGTGTTGAACCAGATTTCGCATTAGTGAAATTTAAAAAATTATCTGGTGGTGGTTATTTCAAAATCATCAACCAATCTGTACCTCAAGCATTAAAGAACTTAGGTTATACACAAGCTCAAAACGACGCTATTGTTAACTTTGCGGTAGGTCATGCAAGCTTTACCAATGCTCCATTCGTTAATGATGCTGCATTATTAGCGAAAGGATTTACACAAGAAGAAGTAACTAAATTAAATAACGCAGCTAAATCTGCATTCGAAATTGGATTCATCTTTAACCGTTTCACTTTAGGGGATGCTTGTTTAACAAGATTAGGTTTTAAAGAAGAAGAATTTGCAGACTGGAGCTTTAACTTATTAGAAGCATTAGGATTTACAGAAGATCAAATTGATGCTGCGAACGATTATGTTTGCGGAACAATGACTGTAGAAGGTGCGCCAGACTTAGATCCAGCACACTTACCAGTATTTGATTGTGCGAATAAAAATGGTAAAAAAGGAGTAAGATATATTCATGCGCATGGTCACATTAGAATGATGGCTGCTTGTCAACCATTCTTATCTGGTGCGATTTCAAAAACTATTAACTTACCAAACGAAGCAACTGTTGAAGAAATTGCTGATTGTTATTTAATGAGTTGGGAATTAGGTTTAAAAGCAAACGCTTTATACCGTGATGGTTCTAAATTAAGCCAACCATTATCAACTAAGTCTGATAAGAAAAAGAAAACTGAAGATGCTGAAGCGGAAACTGAAGTTGCAGTAGAAGCAGGTTCTCAATTAGTAGACTTAAGTAATTTAACAGTTGATGAATTATTAGAAGAAGTACAAAAGAGAATGACTACTTCAACTGATACAAAATTAAAGCGTCAATTGTCTCGCATTGTTGAGCGCAAATCCTTACCAGCTAAGCGACGTGGCTTTACACAAAAAGCAAGAATCGGCGGTCAAGTATTATTCTTAAGAACAGGTGAATATGCCGACGGAACAGTTGGTGAATTATTCATTGACTTAGCAAAAGAAGGTTCTACATTGCGTAGCTTGATGAACTGTTTCGCTATCTCTATCTCTGTTGGTTTACAATATGGTGTGCCATTAGAAGAGTTCGTTGACAAATTCGTATTTACTAAGTTTGAACCATCAGGTATGGTGGATCATCCAAATATTAAAACAACCACTTCTATCGTGGACTTTATCTTCCGTTCATTAGCTTATGAATATTTAGGCAGAACAGATTTAGTACATGTATTAGATAAGCCAACAGTTGAAAATTTAGGAGAAGCTAGTGATATCACATTAGTAGGTAAACCTGAATTAAGCAGCATTCGCGTAACCGCTCCAGCAGCTACTCCAGCTCCAGCAGCAAAAGCAAATGTGGCAGCAGCAGTAAACGAAGGTGGTACTATGGACAATGTAACCGCAGCGGCTAAGAGCATGCAAAGTGATGCTCCAGCATGTAGCACTTGTGGACATATCACTATCCGTAGCGGTACTTGTTACAAATGCTTAAACTGTGGAACAAGCATGGGCTGTTCATAGTCAATCTTGGAACAACCAATAAATTTCAATACCCGCTCATAAAACAGCGGGTATTTTTTTGTTTTTGATTTAAAATATTCATTAAATTCATACTTCAAATCTCATTAGATAAAACGATTGCACTATGTCAGATTTTCAAGTTAAAGTAGCGCCCAAAAAATATGATGCTATCATTGTAGGATCAGGTGCTGGCGGTGGTATGGCAGCTTATGTATTAGCAAAAGCTGGTCTTAAAGTATGTTTATTAGAAGCAGGACCAGATTATGATCCAGCAAAAAATTCAGCACAGTTAAAAAATCCTTGGGACTCACCACGTCGTGGTGCAACTTCCAAGTTTCGTCCTTTCGGAGAATTCGATGGTTGTTACTGGGGTTGGGAAATTGATGGTGAGCCCTATACACAAACCAAAGGTTCAGATCATTTTGAATGGTGGAGAGCAAGAATGGTGGGAGGTCGTACCAATCACTGGGGACGTATCTCACTTCGTTTTGGACCAAGAGATTTTAAAAGACATAGTATTGATGGCTTAGGGGATGACTGGCCAATTGGATACGAGGATGTAAAACCTTACTACGATAAAATTGATCGTTTAATTGGTGTATACGGAACCAATGAAGGATTGGAGAATGATCCTGATGGAATTTTCTTACCTCCTCCAAAACCACGTTTACATGAATTGATGTTTAAGAAGGCTGCTACTGGAATTAATATCCCAGTGATCCCTTCTCGTTTATCTATCTTAACTAAAAAAATTAACGATGAGCGTGGTGCATGTTTTTATTGCGGCCAATGTAATCGTTCTTGTAAAGTATACGGAGACTTTTCTTCTTCATCAGTATTGGTAAAACCTGCGGTGTTAACGGGTAATGTAGATTTAATTACAGGTGCCATGGCACGTGAAGTGTTGACAGACAAGGAAGGAAAAGCAGTAGGTATTTCTTATGTAAACAAATCAGATAAACAAGAGTATCAAATAAATGCAAAAGTGGTCATACTTGGTGCAAGTACTTGTGAAACTGCTCGTTTATTATTGAATTCAAAATCACAAAAACATCCAAATGGTTTGGCGAATAGTAGTGGTGTTGTAGGTCACTATTTACACGATTCTACGGGTGCTGCATTAGGCGGAGTGATCCCCAACTTAATGGGACGTAAGCGCTACAATGAAGACGGAGTGGGTGGTATGCACGTTTATACTCCATGGTGGTTGGATAATAAAAAATTAGATTTCCCTCGCGGATACCATATTGAATATTGGGGTGGTATGAGCCAACCTAGTTATGGTTTTGGTATGGGTATGCAAGGTTTGAATGGCAAGTTCCAAGTAAATGGAAAAACCAAAGAAGAAGGTGGATACGGTTCTTCCTTAAAAGAAGATGTTCGTTTCTTTTATGGTGCAACAGTAGGAATGGGTGGACGTGGTGAAGCAGTTCCTCGTTTTGAAAACCATTGTAAGATTGATCCAGATGTGGTAGATAAATACGGTATTCCAGTATTGAAATTTGATTGTAAGAATTCAGAATATGAAATCAAGCAAGCAAAGCACATGAAAGAAACCTTCCGTGAAATTATGCACGAAATGGGTGCGGTAATTACATGGGGTGACCAAGATGATGCAAGCAATAATTATGGTTTATCTAATCCTGGAAATATTATTCACGAAGCGGGTACAGTAAGAATGGGTAATGATAAAAAGACTTCTGCATTAAACGCATGGGGACAAGCACATGATTGTAAAAACTTATTCTGTGTAGACGGATCAGTATTTACATCACAAGCGGATAAAAATATTACCTGGACTATCTTGGCATTGTCAATGCGTACTTCAGAATATATCTTGGATCAATTACAAAAACAAAATTTATAATTTTTTAATTTAAGATACTATGGACAGACGGAATTCCATCAAAGCCATGTTCCTTGGAACAGTTTCTGCAGGTGTTTTTTTAGAAGCTTGTAAAAGTGAAAAAACAACCGTAGCGGCAGTTTCTGATGCTGACCGCATGCAGGAAGAGAAAGATTATTTAGTAAAAATAAACGCAGAGCCAAAGTTTTTTGATGAGCATGAAATGGCAACTATCACCGTTTTAGGAGATATCATTATGCCTAAGGATGCAACAAGTGGTTCCGCTTCTGAAGCAAAAGTGCCAGCGTTTATTGAGTTTATTGTAAAAGATATGCCCGAGCA
>CAJADG010000017.1 GCA_903938445.1 uncultured Bacteroidota bacterium
AAGCGAATCATCGCTGTACATCCAGTCCAACATAAAATCAATTTGCTCCTGCGAAATAATATGTCCGTAAGTACTTGGCCAAGTACGCTCAGATACAGAACGTATAAAGGCACGATCTTCAAGGGTAGCAGGGGTGATAATTATTTCAGACATTTATAATTGAGCTAAACTTTCTTCAATAGTTTGGATTCTTGCTATAGCATCCGCCTTTTTCTTTTGCTCAATGGCAATAATTTCTGGCTTTGCATTTTGCACAAATTTTTCGTTGCTCAATTTTTTTTCTACAGAAGCAAGGAATCCTTTTTGGTGCTCCAAATCCTTTAATAAATTTTCTTTTAAGCTAGCAGTATCAATGGCTTGGTCCGCCACTAAATAAAACTTATCTTTTTCTAAAGCAACCACAATACTTGATCCAATAGAGGCATTGGTATAAGCAACCGACTTAGCATTTACTTGTTTCGCTAAAATGTTTTCAATGGTTTGGTAGGCAGCTTTGTTTTCAGATTGGATATGCAATTCAATCGCATCCTTTGGTTTGATTTGATTTTTATTTCTTGCATCACGCAATGTAGAAATTACATTCTTTAATAATGCTCCAGCATTTAATACTGCTTCATCCACTTTACCAACAGCTTCATATTCCTTTACACATAAATCCTGTGTTTGAGGTTTTAATGCATGGTGCAATTCTTCGGTAATGAATGGCATGAACGGGTTTAGCAATTGCAATAAAGAATCATAAAAATCAATACTCTTATTGTATACATCGGCATGTATTGCTTGTTCAAATCCAGGCTTGATCCACTCTAAATACCAACTACAATAATCATCCCATATTAATCCATAAATAGTTTTTAAAGCTTCACTTAATCGAAACTCTTTTAACATGCTATCTACTTCAATTTGTGTGGCACTCAATTTTGCTTGGAACCAATCCATGGCGAAAGCAGCGTCTTGTTCTACTTTACCTTCCTTGCTGATACGCGGCTCCCACATTTTTAATAGTTTGGCAGCGTTCCATAATTTGCTATTAAAGTTTCTTCCTTGCTCTAATGTAGATTCATCAAATAATAAATCGTTTCCTGCAGGAGAAGCAATCATAATTCCAAATCGTACTGCATCCGCACCATATTGATCAATGAGTCCTAATAAGTCTGGAGAATTACCCAAACTCTTACTCATTTTTCTTCCTTGTTTATCACGCACTATTCCTGTAAAGTAAACATCCTTAAATGGAATCTTACCCATGTATTCTTCGCCTGCCATAATCATACGCGCCACCCAGAAGAAAATAATTTCTGGAGCAGTCACTAAAGTACTGGTAGGGTAGTAATAATTAATCTCCGCATTATTCGGATTAGACATGCCTTTGAAAACTTCGATAGGCCATAACCAACTACTAAACCAAGTATCTAAACAGTCCGCATCCTGTGTTAAAGTTTTACCTTTTGTTTCAGGATATTTTTCATTGACAGCCGCTTCATTTTCTGCTACATAAACTTTTCCTTCTGCGTCATACCATGCTGGAATACGGTGACCCCACCATAATTGACGGCTAATACACCAGTCTTTAATATTATCCATCCAATGACGGTACACATTTTTAAACTTAGCTGGGTGAAATTGTATTTCATCACTCATTACAGCTTCTAATGCAGGTCCTGCCAATTGCTTCATATCAACCCACCATTGTAAACTTAATCTTGGTTCCACAATGGCATCCGTTCTTTCGCTAAATCCAACCTGATTCACATAATCTTCCAACTTCACTAAATTTCCAGCTGCTTCTAAATCAGAAGCAATAATTTTCCTTACTTCAATACGATCCTTGCCCACATACATTGGAGCAGATTCGTTCATAGTACCATCCTCGTTCAATGTTTCAATTACCTCTAAACCATGTTTTTGTCCAAGGTTAAAGTCATTGATATCATGTGCTGGAGTTACTTTTAAAGCGCCTGTTCCAAATTCCATTTCGATATAGTCATCCGCAATAATGGGGATGCGACGATTAATCATCGGCACAAATGCATGTTTGCCCACTAAGTGTTTGTACCT
>CAJADG010000018.1 GCA_903938445.1 uncultured Bacteroidota bacterium
AAAATAAAAACACCTATTATTTTGGCAATAAAAAAGAAACCATCAGCAGCGTGATTGGTAAAAATTCACTTACTGGTACCCTGGCTCCCCTGGGCAAAGCCTTGAATGCATTCCTCAATTTTATCGATAAGGGCCATACCCTTAACTCCATTATTTATGATGTAAAACATGACGCTAATTTTTAATATTTTTAAGGTAATTTTGTAGTATTAATTGATGAAAATAGGTTTGTCTGAAAAATATAATCTACATAAAATATTTGCTTTTAGTTTTGGTCTTTGCTTTGGCTAATAAATTAAAAGCTCAAATCACAGAATTAGGTTCCTTATTATCGCAGGATAGTCGTGCTCAACAATTATTGGACGGCAAAGACTCTTTAAAGTCATTTGCTTTAAGATCAACAATATATAACTGGTCTAGTTCAAACAATAATGCTAAATCAAAACTATTAGATTTTAAAGTACTACCTGTATATTTTACAAATCAATACAATAGTCATCATCCATATGGTTACAATGATGGATCAATGATTGCAGCAAGTGGTTTTCAAACTCAAATAGCAGCTGGTTTTGCAGCAAAAGCAGGACCCTTACAAATACAGCTGATGCCTGATTTTGTTAATGCAACAAATTCAAATTATCCTACCAATACTCAATATGGATCAATTAATAATAAGCCCTATCAAAAGTTTTCATTTGGCCAATCTGCCATTAGTATTTCAGCAAATGCATTTTCATTGGGAGTTGGAACAAATAATATTTGGTGGGGCCCAGGTATAACTAGTGCTTTATTAATGTCAGATAATGCGCCTGGATTTGGCCATTTGTTTTTAAAAACCCGACGTCCTGCCAAAACACCCATTGGTAATTTTGAATTTGAATTAATTGGGGGAA
The DNA here is from genome assembly GCA_903938445.1 of uncultured Bacteroidota bacterium. Lineage (GTDB taxonomy): Bacteria > Bacteroidota > Bacteroidia > Chitinophagales > Chitinophagaceae > Sediminibacterium. Next base: position 894 of record CAJADG010000018.1, read on the forward strand.
AACTCGAAAACGATAGTAGCCTTCCTTATGAGAATACGCATTTAAAATATAGGGGGCTTAAAAATAATTGGCGTTATTACAATGCTTATGTGTTTAGTTACCAGCCTAAATGGATTCCCAATATGTTTGTAGGTATGACTAGGGGAATGCAAAGGCCAGGACCTGAAGTAATGGCGAGTAAGAGCAATTTTACAAATAAATATTTACCTATCATTTTTAAAACTTTACAAAAACAAAATGATTGGGGTGATGACACTTTGAATACTGATCAATTAGCTTCTTTTTTTGTAAGATGGGTATTCCCTAAATCTCATTCCGAGTTTTATGTAGAATATGGATACAATGATTATGGTCAAAGTATAAGAGATTATTTAATGGGGCCTACGCATTCAGCGGCTCATATTGCTGGCTTTAAAAAGATCGTCCCTTTAACAGATAAAAAATATCTAGATTTTAATATTGAAATAACCCAGTTAAGTCAATCGCCAGATGCCATTACGCGTAATGCAGGCAACTGGTACGTTCATGGTCAAATTGCAGAAGGATATACTCAAATGAATCAAATAATTGGAGCAGGTGCTGGCTTTGCTGCTAATAAGCAAATAATAGCTACAACACTTGTAAATGGTACAAGTAAATTGGGCGTATTGTTGGAGAGGGTAGAAAGAGATCCTGAATACCATGCTTATAAATGGACCGATATGAGTATTGGTATTCTGCCTCAATATAAATATAAAAATTGCTTAATTGGAGTTACTCTACAATTTATAAATAGTGCAAATTACATGTGGGAAAAGGATTTGAATGAATTTAATTTTCATGGAAAGCTAAACCTGGTTTATTTTATTCACTCAAAAAGTAAGCCTTGATGAAAAAAATCATACTCTATATATTTTTTACAATTAGTGCAATTGATTTGCATGCCCAAACGGCTACATTATTATCAGATGGAGCTGCTGATTTTTTAAGACGATCTCAATTAGAAAGTAAAGTAAGCAGTAGTTCAAGTATAATGATCAATTCATTTTCAAGTAACTTATTAGGAATTGATTCTCTTTTAGATACTCCTCCTAAAATGTTTAAACTTGCTAAAATTAAAGTAGAAGTTTTACCATTAAATCGTACTGCTCAATTTAATAGTGATATAGCACATGGTTCAAATGACGATGCTATGATTCCATCCAAAGGAATGCAATGGGTTTTATCGGGAGGCGTAAAATTAGGCTGGAATCATTTGGAACTTCAGTTAAAGCCTGAATACATTTATGCGCAAAACCTGCCTTTTGAAACTTTTCCAACTGAGCACTACCCATTATTTTGGCAACAATATTATAGATGGTTAAATCATATTGATAATCCTGAGAACTTTGGAAATTCTATTTATCGTAAAGTAGTACCTGGACAATCAAGTCTTAAATATAAATTTAAGCAATGGGAGGTGGGTGTTTCCTCCGAAAATTTATGGTGGGGCCCTGGTCGCTTTAATGCTTTAATCTTAAGTAATAATGCACCCGGCTTTTTACATTTTACTGCTAATACCACTTCACCTATAAAAACAAGATGGGGTATGTTAGAAGGTCAAGTGATTGCTGGTCGTTTAGAAAGTAGTGGTATTTTGCCTCCAGATCATTATAGGTATATGGATGGAGTTTCATTATATGTACCTAAGCCTGGCAACAATAGATACATAAAAGGAGCAATTTTAAGTTGGCAACCAAAATGGACACCGCATGTTTTTCTGGGATTCACTACGGTAAATTATGGATACGAAGGGAAATCGGCTTCTTCTACAATGGGTTCTTTATTTGCACGTTATATTATGCCTAAGGATAAAGCTGAATTGTATTTTGAATTTGGACGTAATGATAAAATGCCTACGCCAATTAATATTGCTACAGATAATGGTTTTCCTAGAGCCTATGTTGCTGGTTTTAGAAAACTTGTTCCTATTCAAAATCCAGCTGATCAAAAATACATAGAATTAGCAGGTGAGCTTACTCAATTGCAATTACCAACAAGTACTGCTACTTTTGAAGGTCAAAGTTGGTATACCAGTGCCAATGTGCAACATGGTTATACCAATCAGGGTAAGGTTTTGGGAGCAGGCATTGGCCCAGGTAGCAATAGCCAAAACATTGCTATTAGTTATGTACATGGCTTTACAAAATTAGGTGTTCAGTTTGAGCGTTTATTGCACAATAACGACTTTTATTACAATGCTTTTATCATCACCAACGACGCAACGAGACATTGGGTTGATGTATCTACTACTTTTATTGCCAACTATAAGTATAAAAGATTTTTATTAAGTTCCAAAATGGGTTTTATTCGCTCGCTTAATTATGAATGGTATATTTTAGAAGGACAGGGCTACTTTAAAAATGGGTATGATGTATTTAATTTTCATACCAATCTCTCATTGTCCTATCGCTTTTAAAATTGTTCTTTAGTGTTCACCAATAAGTAAATCGCAGTTAATAATTTTAACAACGCTGCACCAGCAATTAAACTTAGTATAAAACTAGTATCATTCTTTTTTAAAGGAAATTCTGGAGCATCTACCACTTGGATGGTTGGAGTTTCTTGTAGCAACGCTGTTTTGCTTGCTTCTAAATTTTTTGTTAGTTCAGCAAATATTGTGGCTTGCACCATTTTATCTCTGCCCGAAATTTCGACATTCACTTCCTTATTTTGCGCAAAAGCAGGATTCACATCTAATAACTGACTATTAGCCTCAACTGCAGATGATGTTTTTTTATTTAAAATATTTTTTATACTATCAACACGTGTTTGCAATCTTTCAACATTGCCTCTTACTCTTTTTGTCTTGGTATCAATATAAAAATCAGCACTCACTTTTAACAAGCGCTCACAAAGTAACTTGCTAACTATTTCGTTTCTAGTAGTTATTTGTAATTGAAATAAACTTAATTTTTTATCTGGCTTTGAAATTGACAATTCTTTTTCAGAAATGCGTTTCATTATAATATGCATTAAGCTATCTTCCACTCTTGAATTATTTGAACTAAAGTGTATTACTTTTCCAATGCTACTATTATTTGCCCATTTTTCTGTGTAGCCATAATCACTTGCATATTTATCGGCAAGATTTAAGTTTTGCGCACTATCGAAAGGGGTTAACAATGCTTGCTTTAGTAAAGACTTACTTTTTAGTAATTCTAAAACATTGTCTCCTTGTAAAACGCCATTCCCACCTGCTAATCCACCAAGGTCTAAACCAAACTGTCCCGCTAAAGCCGAAGCAATACCCCCGCCACTACTTTTACTATCTTCAACTACAAAAGTGGTGGAAGCGGTGTAAGTATCCTTTTTAGTAAATGCATAACCTAGACCTAACAAAGCCCCCATAAATCCCATAATGGCTAATTTTTGCCAGTTATTCAATAAAAAATTGAATCTAGCCATCCAGCTTTTCCAAATGGAATGGATTAAAAAAGGAGCTTCTTCTTGTTTGTCAATATTATTTGGCATTTGGTTGGTTATTTTTTTAACACACTTATTAAACTTATAAGTGCAGATAAAGATCCAGTTAGCGCAGATACTTCTAATATAGACATCCCCTTACGTTCTGATTCAATTTTTTCAGGAACAATAATTTTAGCGCCTGCAATTATTCTTGGATATTTGCGGAAAAATAAAAAATGTTTTATTTTTCTATTAATTCCATTGCTATACTGAACATAAGCTTTGCTTAAATTTCCTTTATCTGTTACGCCTCCTGCATCAGAGATATAATCCATAAAGCTAGATGATTTATAACTTAATATTTGTGGATTAAATACTGCGCCCTTCACTTCGACAAAAGGCTCACTTCTTGGTATAAAAATACTATCACCTGCTCTTAGTAAAAACTTCGCTTCCTGAACATTTTCGCTTTCTAATAAAGTAGTTGCAACGCGCAACGAATTTCGATACACTTGTACGTTGCCCATAGATGCAAATGGCGAAATGCCACCTGCTCTGGCAATTACTTCCTGAATGGTTTCATTTCTTTTTTCTAAAGCATATTCTCCTGCATATAATACTTCACCACCTAATTTAATGGATCCTAAACTTGCATAGTTTAATAATTTAGGAACAAACACATAATCTAATGGCTCTAATGTATTTTTATTTCCATAATTGATTAATGTTGAATCCACGTCAATGGTGAAAACTTTCATTAACTGATTTGCTAAGGTGTCTGCTCTATTTTTATTGAGTCTTGTAATTTCTACTTTATGATTGGCAGCATCATTTGAAAAACCATTTGCCATCAATATTAAATCCTCTAATTGCATTCCTTTACGATAATGATATACCCCAGGCGTTTTTACAGCCCCTCCAATACTTACTGATAAACTATTTTGCAAGCCTTCATTTGCTGCAATTACCATTGTATCCTCTTTAACAAGTGCAATATCTGCATTTGCGCCTGATAGTATTTTCGTAATATCAAATGAAATCATTTCTGG
>CAJADG010000019.1 GCA_903938445.1 uncultured Bacteroidota bacterium
CGGCAGTATCAGATGCGATAAGAAGAAGCAGGGCAGGACTTCAGGATCCTAAAAAACCAATTGGTTCGTTTATATTTTTAGGCACCACCGGGGTAGGTAAAACAGAGTTAGCAAAAGCTTTGGCAGAATATTTATTTGATGATGATTCCATGATGACACGTATTGATATGAGTGAGTATCAGGAAAAGCATTCAGTTTCAAGACTGGTGGGAGCGCCTCCGGGCTATGTAGGTTATGATGAGGGTGGTCAATTAACCGAAGCGGTGCGTCGTAAACCTTATAGTGTGGTGTTATTAGATGAAATTGAAAAAGCGCATCCGGATGTTTGGAATATTTTATTACAAGTATTAGATGATGGCCATTTAACAGATAATAAGGGTAGGACCGTAAACTTCAAGAATACTATTATTATTATGACATCTAATATTGGTAGTCATATTATTCAAGAAACATTTGAAGGGGTAACAGATAAAAATTTGGATGCTAAAGTTGAACAATCTAAAACCGAAGTGATGGCTTTGTTAAAGCAAACCATTCGTCCCGAATTTTTAAACAGGGTAGATGAGATCATTATGTTCTCTCCTTTGTTGCAAAAACAAATGGCAGCGATTGTAAAAATTCAATTAAATAATTTAAAGCGTTTGGTGGCAGAAAATGGAATGCAAATTGAGTTTAGCGATTACTTAATTGAGTTTTTATCTGAGCAAGGATTTGATATGCAGTTCGGTGCTAGGCCTTTAAAAAGATTGATCCAAAAAATGGTTGTCAATGAGTTAAGTAAGAAAATTTTAAGTGGAGAAATTGATAAAACCAAGAAGGTATTAATTGACATATTTGACGGCGTGATCGTATTTAGGAATGAAGCGTAATTTTTTGCTATATTTACGGAATTATGGCAAGAAATAACAGAAAAGCGGCGGTAGGATTTATATTCCTAACCTTATTAATTGACGTCATTGGATTGGGTATTATTATTCCTGTAATGCCTCAGTTAATTAAACATTTAATTGGATCCGATGACATGAGTACGGTTTCCATTTATTCTGGATGGTTGACATTTTTGTATGCTACCATGCAATTTATGTTCTCTCCATTAATTGGAAGTTTGAGCGATAAATATGGTCGTCGTCCTGTGTTGTTATTTTCATTGTTGGGTTTTGGTTTAGATTATTTATTTCTTGCTTTCTCGCCAACCATTTGGTTTTTATTTATTGGAAGAACTATTTCAGGAATCACAGGAGCAAGTTTCACTACTGCTTCAGCCTACATGGCAGATATCAGTGATGATACCAACCGTGCACAAAATTTTGGAATGATTGGTGCAGCATTTGGAGTTGGTTTTATTATAGGCCCAATGTTGGGTGGATTTTTAGGAGAGTTGAGTCCAAGACTTCCTTTTATTGTGGCAGCTTGTTTAGCTTTAATAAATGCCTTATATGGATATTTTGTATTGCCAGAATCATTGGCTTTGGAGAATAGAAGAGCATTTGACATTAAAAGAGCAAATCCATTGGGCGCATTGGGGCATTTAAGAAAATACCCTGCAGTGTCTGGTTTAATTTTTTCTTTGGTGTTAATTTATATTGGTTCACATGCTGTTCAAAGCAATTGGAGCTTTGCTAATATTGAAAAATTTAAGTGGACTCCTAAAATGATTGGGATTTCTTTAGCTATTGTGGGATTATTAGTGGGCGTAGTTCAGGGCGTATTAATTAGATTCATTAATCCTAAACTAGGTAATGAAAAAAGTGTGTATGTCGGCATTGCTTTGTATGCAGTTGGATTATTCTTGTTTGCTTTTGGAACTTCCTCTTTTATTGATAAGTCATCTGGATGGGTCATGTTTGTATTTTTGATCCCTTATTGCTTAGGGGGTATTTCAGGGCCAGCTTTACAATCATTAATTTCTGTCCATGTTCCCAAAAATGAACAAGGAGAATTGCAAGGGTCACTTACAAGTATTATGAGTGTAACTTCCATTGTAGGACCTTTATTAATGACGGGTTTATTCTCTTATTTCACGAATCCAAAACACAGCATTTATTTCCCTGGCGCAGCCTTTTTAATGGGTGCAATTTTAATGTTATTAAGTGCCATAGTCGCGTATAATGTATTGAAAGACGATCCTGTTGTAAAGGAGCATGAGCTAAAGGCATAGTTTTAACCCAATTAATGCAGTTTGGATGTTATATTTGCGTCTAAATAATAGGCATTTATGACTTCATTAATGACGCAGTTGCAAGAGACTGCAAATTTCATAAAATCTAAGGTGAGTGAAACGGCGACTACTGCCATTATTTTGGGCAGTGGACTTGGAAATTTATCGTCTAAGATTGAGGTGGAATTTGAAATTCCTTATTCTGCGATCCCTCATTTTCCTGTCAGTACTGTGGAAGGACATAAAGGCCGATTAATTTTGGGTACTTTAAATGGGAAAAAGGTTTGGGTAATGGAAGGTCGTTTTCATTTTTACGAAGGCTATACGCCACAGCAAGTAGTATATCCAGTTCGTGTCTTAAAATTATTAGGGGTTGAAAATTTATTATTATCCAATGCTGCAGGCGGAGTGAATCCAAATTATGCAGTTGGAGATTTAATGATTTTAAAAGATCATATTAGCTTATTTACCATTAATCCTTTATTAGGAAAAAATGAAGAGGCGTTGGGTACAAGATTTCCTGACATGAGTGAGCCTTATGCTGAAACATTTATTCAAAAAGCAAAAATCATTGCTACTAAAAATGGTATTGTTTTGCACGAGGGCGTTTATGTGGGTGTTACTGGTCCTACTTTTGAAACAAGAGCAGAATATAAATTAATAAAGGCAGTTGGCGGAGATGTAGTAGGCATGAGCACTGTGCAAGAAAATATTGCAGCAGTGCATTGTGGTATGAAAGTTTTTGCAATAAGTGTGGTAACCGATTTGGGAATTCGTGAAGATAATAATGTAATTACGCATGAAGAGGTATTAGAGGCTGCTAATGCTGCTGAGCCAAAGTTGACATTAATATTTAGTGAGTTGTTAAAGGAAATTGCATAACCAAGCAAACATGTCCATTTTCAATAAATATATTTCACTTTTTATTGTATTACTTTTAATGCAAGAGCTTGTACATGCACAACAGCCATTACAAGTAATTAATAGTGGCGGGAATTATGGTCAAGGGGGAAGAGGCGTACAAGCACCAAAGAAAACTGACTCTTTACAAAGAAGAGACAAGAACGCAGACTCGATTACTATTTATTATAAGTTTTATAATAATAATGACATTCAAAAATTGGATTCTAGTATCAATGATTTTTATGTTCATTATCCTATTCCCTATACTTCCTATAATTTAGGCAATTTGGGAACTGCCACTAAGTCTTATTTATTTAATACCAATAAACAAATTGGATGGGATGATGGTTTTCATGCCTATGATGGTTATAATTACACTTTAGAGGCAACCCCTTTTTATCAAACAACAAGACCATATACTGAATTTGGATATTTGTTAGGTGGGAAAGGAGAACAAATGGTGGAAGTGAAGCACACCCAAAATAAGCAACAGCAACTTAATTTTTCATTTGAATACAGGTTTAGCAATTCTCCAGGAAATGTAAAAAATCAAAATGCGAATATGAATAATATGCGCATTACAGCACATTTTCAATCTAAGCGAAAAAGATACGAATCTTTCTTTACCATGTTATTCAATACCACTGCATCTTCTGAAAACGGGGGTTTGAAAAATGCAGCATTATTAGATAGTCTTTCCTTAAATGATCCCTTTGAATTGGATACAAGATTGGGCGTAAGCGGAACTTCCTTCCGAAATCCTTTCAATACCAGCATTGCAACAGGAACCACTTATAATAAAAATACTTTTGCTTGGAAGCAAACCTATGATTTAGGTCAAAAAGATTCCATAGTAAAAGATACGATTGTAACGCATTTGTTTTATCCAAGACTGCGTTTTCAAAATGAAATAAAATTACAAAGTAGTCAGTATGGTTTTCAAGATGCAAATCCCAATGCTACCAATTACTTGCAATATTTTGGTGTAAGATATGATTCAACAGCTACTTTAAAAATAGTGGATAATTGGAAAATATTTTCAAATGAATTTAGCTTAGTTAGTTTCCCTGAAAAGATGAATAGCAATCAGTTTTTGCAATTGGGCGCTGGATACGCACAAATGACTGCTAATTTTAATGGAGTGGAAGCTTGGAACAATTATGACATTTATGGGGTGGGGGTGTATAAAAACAAAACTAGAAATCAACTTTGGGATTTACTCGCTACCGGTAAACTTTATTTAAATGGATTTCATTCAGGCGATTTTAGTGCACAAGCTTCATTATCAAGAGTCTTAACAAAAGCAGGTACTTATATTCAACTGTCTTTTCAAAATTTAAATAGAACGCCTTCTGTAAATACATTAGGCATTACCCAATTTCCAATCAATGCGCTTAAGTCTATTACTAAAGAAAATGCAACGGTATTGGACGGTATTATTGGCAACAAGGTATCAGGATGGAATGCAAGTGTAAGTTATCAATTGATTCAAAACTTTCAATATTATTCCAGTGGTTTTCAGCCAGTAGTTTATGGAACTGTATTGAATTATATAAGAGGCCAGGTTGAAAATAAAATGGGATTAAGTAAGCACTGGTATTGGTACAATCAAGTAACCATGCAAGTAGTTGATCCTAATGCACCATTACATATTCCATTTATTGTTACAAGACAAAGGCTTGCATTTGAAGGTAATTTTTACAAAAATTTAAATCTTTCAACAGGTTTAGAAGTCATCTATCATACCAACTATCAGGCGGATGCATATATGCCATTTACTGGACAATTTTATTTGCAAAATAGCTTTACAACTCAAAATAGACCTACTACCAATGCCTATTTAAATTTCATGATCAAACGCTTTAAAGGCTATATAAGATTGGAAAATTTAAATACCTTATTGCCTACTAGTAAGTCAATGGGGACAGCCTACAATTTTACTGCACAAAACTATCCAAGCTTGGGCATGTGGTTTAGAGTAGGGATTTGGTGGAATTTTATCAATTAATTGGCGAATTGATATAGTTTATCTCTTAATTCATATGTAACTTTAGTAAGAGAATCAGATAATTTAAGAAATATTTAAAATGAATAAAATGAAAAAGATATTATTTGCAAGCTTAGTTTTATGGGCAATTGTGTTTACGGCGCAAGCTCAAAATCCAACTACTATTAAAGTAGCTGGCAATTGTGGAATGTGCAAAAAGCATATTGAAAAAGCAGCAAAAGATGCTGGTGCTACTACTGCCACTTGGGATAAAGTATCAAAACTATTGACAGTATCATTTGACCCAGCTAAAACCAATAATGATAAAATTGAAACTTCAATTGCGGCTGCCGGGTATGATACGGAGCATAAACAAGCAAGTGAAGAAGCTTACAAAAAATTAGACGAGTGTTGCCAATATGATCGTAAGATAAAAAAGCAATAAGTAAAAGATTTATAAAAAGATTTTAAAAAGCTCCTTATAAATTAGGGGCTTTTTTTATTTAGCCTTCGGATGTTTCCAATTAATTCTTCTTCCTACATAACACTTAATAGTAGTTCCATTAGAAGCATCAGTTAATCCCTTCCCAATACCTAAATTGAACTCATATAAAGGGTGCAAGAATAAATCAATCACCGCGTACAATTGGTGTTCTTGTTCTGGGAGCTTGTAAGGACTAAAAACTGTTCCCGTATTTCCGTAATACTCAAAGCCTATATTTGCCTTTTTGGAAGCACTATAGGCGTATTTAAAGTTGGGTTCAAATAAATAAGTGCCTTTTGTAAAAGAAATACCAAAACTTGGATTGAATGACAAGTAATGGTCACCGATGGTTTTATCCATAATGGGTCTTATTTCAGTACCCCATTCTTTTTCTTTGTTTTCTGGATCAATAGAACATCCAATTTCGGATGATAAACTTAAGCCAATAGGAAGATTCCACTCATCGGGTGCTTTTACTCTTGGACGAATATTTGATCCCGTGTATTGTGTTTTTCCATTGTTATTATAGGTAAAAACATAAAAACCAAATTCAAAATTTTCGCTAATACCTGTTGTTACTTCTAAGGTTTGTAAAAATGGATGATAATCCTGATTGAACTTTGGGCCTTTGAAAGTATAATTATTATGAAGCTCAATCATGGTCGTATATTTAGGCGTTGTAGCGGATCCATATACCTGAATTTCATTTGCATCTTGAGCAAAGGTTGTTTTAAAAATTCCCGCAGCAAAAAACAACATACATGATTTGATAAAAAGGTTCATTCGCATTTGTTATAATTTATTAATTATTATTTACAATTTTAAAATTTGTTTCTATTCTATACTTCAAAATAAGCCAAAGTCCCACCTACCCAATCTTTATCGGCATTGTAGCTCACGCCAATCATTTTTCCTTTACTTAACCTCGCTAAATTAAATACAGCTTTGTATTGATTGGTTGTATTGTCCAAAAAATAAAATAATCTTATTTCTGTTTTAGCAGCGCCCGTTGGTGTATCAATGATAGGAGCGTACTCCACTTTTTCTTGTAATATCCAATTTTCAGGATCTTTTATGGCTACAATATCCATTTTAGTTACATCAATGATAACCCCTTGTCCTGCAAAAGAAAAAAGAGGTTTTAAAACATAATTTTCTAAATCGGAAGGAATATCAGCGATCTCGCTTAAAAATTTTGTTTTTGGGACCGCAGTTGAATTAAGCAATGGCATCATGTACTTGCTGATTCTGTAGAAATGATTGGGGTGTGTTACCCATTCTACCTTTACATCTTGTAAAAGTAATTTTGCTTTTTCCTTCATTACTTCAGATTGTTTTTCAATTTCATCCCAAACAATCCTATTATAAATTCTATCAATTCTTTTTTTATTTTCTCCCTGCTGATAAAATAATTCATTTCCTTCTATAAAAATTTGCGATAAACAAACAATAGGAATTCCAATTAATTGTTGAGTACAATAAAAATCAACCCTGGTCTTTTGTTCATGCGGGTATAATTCAAGTAAAACAGTATGTTTATTGCCATCACCCTGAATGCTGTTTTTTAAAAAAATTAAATAGCTTTGTTCGTCAGTTCCATTCAAATATGGTGAAAATCCTTCGGGTATTTCAAATGAATTTCTAATTGCTCGGTCGTGAAAAACTTCCAATCCAAATAAAGAAGGGAACCCTTGTAATTCAATGAGTTTAGGTTCAATCTCGTTATGTACATTTTTGCAAATTGCAAAGTCCATCACAATACAACTAGGCAAAGCTGCTTCATTGGGAGGCGTTGCTACCTTAGAAAACGAATTTTCGGTCTTTGTTTTAAATCCGTCACTCGTTATAAATGCACAAATCTCATCACCTGCTTTTAATAGTTTATTTTTCGTAATATCATTTATAAATACAGGCGTCTCGGCTAGGCGAAAATCCATTTGGTCATCATTCATTTTTGATATAGCAGCAAGCATCTCCTGATATTTTTGATCAGTAAACGCTTGGTTAAATGTATTTCTTAAAGAACTTATCATCCTATAATGGCTTTGTCTAAAAAATTAGGGATTAAGTGCTTATGGGTTTTGATAATAGGAGAGTCTTGGTCAAGATGGTCCATGATTCTATTCCATTTTTCAATACTAAACTCATTAATAACAGTTTCTTTGGTGGATGGTTCATTAAAGTAGATGCTGAGTTCTGCTAAATCTGCTTCAGGATGAAACTGAACCCCATACATATTTTCTGAGAATTTAATTGCCATAATTGCCCTTTCCAATGCAATGGCTGGCCTCATTTTTTCTAATGCTAAAATTTGAGCCCCCATCTTTTTAATTTTTTCATCATTAGGTGCAATAATTTGATAGGATCTACTCTCTAATGCATAAAATGTTTCTTGCAAATCTTTGAATAAGTCATCTTCTAATAATGTATGAACGGGTAGTATTCCAATTTGCTTTGATTTTCTCAAACAAACTGTTCCTAATTCAAAATGTCTACAAGCCAACTGAAAACTATGACAAATAAGGAAAACAGGTTTTTGAAGTACCAGCATTTTTTCCAACCATTTTGTATATGCTATATCCCAAGCCTCATTCACTGTATCAATTGGCGAGCCAGGACCGCCACTAGAAATATAGATGTCAAAATTTTCATCCGGAATTTCAGCATTCCCCCTAGTATCATAAACCGTTATCAATGTTTCGCGGCCCCTTGTAAAACTCCAATCCTGGATAATATTATGAATACAACGCATCCCTAAATTGGGAACGCCTTCGTACATATCTAGTATCGCAATACGTATGGGGCTTGCACCCATTATAGGTAGCTTAAATTTGTTTTAGGGCTTAATACTAATAATGTTTCATACATTAATTGAATAGTATCAACAATGTCTTTCTTATGAATCATTTCAACAGTAGTATGCATATATCTTAATGGGATAGAAATTAAAACCGAAGGGCAACCATCATTTGCATAAGCAAAGCTGTCGGTATCTGTACCCGTACTTCTGCTTAATGCCCTGAATTGAACCGGTATTTTTTTATTTTTCGCCGTTTCTTCAACAACAGCTAACAATTTATTATGAATTGCTGGTGCATAAGCCAATGAAGGCCCTTTGCCACATTGAATATCACCCTCAATTGCTTTATTGATCATTGGAGTATGTGTGTCATGCGTAACGTCGGTTACAATGGCAACATTTGGTTTGATTCTGCGTGCAATCATTTCAGCACCTCTTAAACCAATTTCTTCTTGCACTGCGTTCACAATGTATAATCCAAAAGGTAATTTCTTTTTATTTTCTTTAATCATTCTCGCCACTTCGGCAATCATAAATCCACCAACACGATTATCAAATGCGCGACCAATGATAAAATCATTTGCTAATTCATCAAATCCTTCTTCATAAGTTACAACAGCGCCTACATGAATACCTAATGCTTCTACTTCTTTTTTACTCCTTGCACCACAATCTAATGTTAGGTTATCTACTTTTGGCTGTGGTTCTTTTTGTTCAGGATTGCTATAACGCGTATGAATGGCAGGCCATCCAAATACTGCTTTTACAGGTCCTTTTTTACCATGAATCCAAACACGCATACTTGGTGCAATTTGATGATCTACACCACCATTTCTTTTCAAGTAAATTAATCCTTGGTCATTGATATAATTAACAAACCAGCTTATTTCATCGGCATGTGCTTCAATCACCACTTTAAATGGCGCATCGGGATTAATCACACCTACTGCAGTTCCATAAGGATCAGTGAATGTAGTGTCAACATATTTTGAAATATAATTTAACCAAATTTTTTGACCACTTGATTCGAAACCAACAGGTGAAGGGTTATTGATATATTCTTTTAGGAAACTATAAGCATTTGCTTGAATTAATTCCTTTTTTGAACTTGTTTTTGTTGTTTTATTATTCGCTTTTGCCATAAAATGGGTTTGAAATTTACGAGTGCAAGATACTACATATTGGAATTATATTTCAGCACCGTTTTTATGAGAATATTGATACTTTTGCAGATATGAGAACTCAGGATGTACAGCCCCCTTTTGATATTGCACAGCTTTGGAACTTAAAGCCATCTGAATTCCTTTCCTATGCTCAAAAACTGGCCTATTTCCAAGCACAAAACAATTCAGTTTATAATCAATGGATTCGCTTGTCCAATCAGTCATTGGATAATGGGGACAATGTTAATTCGATTCCTTTTTTACCTATTTCATTCTTTAAAAATCAGGACGTTTATATTGGGGATAAGCCAACCACTTTATTTGAAAGTAGTGGCACTACTCAGGACGTAGTAAGTAAACATTGGGTAAAGGATACTAATATATATGAAGCTAGTTTTTTAAATTGTTTTGAACTGTTTTATGGCAGCCCCAAGGACTATTGTATTATTGGTTTATTGCCCAATTATTTAGAACGCCAACACTCTTCATTAGTGTATATGGTGAATAAATTAATTGAAGTTTCTGGCCATACTGATAGTGGATTTTATTTACATGATTTTGAAAAATTAAATAGTTTATTAAAGAAACTTGAAACAGAAAAAGTAAAGACATGGTTTATAGGAGTCAGCTTTGCTTTGATTGATTTTTCCACTGAATTTAAGCAACAACTAAATCATACAACTGTTATTGAAACGGGAGGTATGAAAGGAAGAAAAGAAGAATTAACGAAGGAGGATTTACATGGACTGTTATCTAATAATTTTGGAGTTAAACAAATCCATTCAGAATATGGTATGACTGAATTGCTGAGTCAAGCTTATTCATTGGGAGATGGGATATTTAAATGTCCATCATGGATGAAAGTCTTAGTTGGAGAACAAGAGGATCCAACAGCATTAAAATTAAAGGGGAGAGGGATTTTGCACATTATTGACCTTGCTAATATGTATAGTTGTTCTTTTATTGCAACCGAAGATATGGGCGAAGTATTTGAAGATGGTACTTTTAAAGTATTAGGTCGTGCAGATCATAGTGATCGCAGAGGTTGTAGCTTGTTAGTCCTTTAAGAGTTTTTCAATCGCTTGTATATAGATAGGATTTAAAGAATAATTATATTGTCTTTTATCACCGCTATCTCTTGTTTTAATAAATAAGGACTCTGCATTTTGCGTAGACATTTTAAACTTTTGATTGATTTTAATAAAGTGATCGCTTCTACTTTTATTTTGAGTTAATGTGTCTTTTTGTTGTACGCCAATAATTTTATTAATGGTCTTAGTGGAAAGTTCTTCTCCTCTAAGATGGCTTTGATATAAAGCTTCAATCAATTCTTTTTCAATAATAGTTAATGCATTAAAGAAGTTGTCATATAAAATAGTGACTACTTCTTTAGGAATTCTTTTGCTTTTAAAAATATTAGATCTAATTATAATTCCAATAAATAATAATAATAGAATTACAATTATGATGGATTTATGTTGATTGTAAATTCCAATAAATATTTCAATGAAAGAAGCTCTTGTAGTATAAATTTTGGTAGTATTATTTATATTAATTTCTTCTAAATTAAGCTTTGTTTTTACCCAACTTAATTCATATTCTTTATCTAGCTTAACAAAATATAAATCATTTCCTAGATTAAATTGAAAGCCTGATTGTAGTCCTCGTTTATCCGAATTATAAAGACTTAGCCAATTTTCCCTGAGACGATTATTTTCTTTACTGTTAAAAGTTCCAATTTTATTCTTTTCAAAATCAACCCAATAAAAGTCTAGTTGACTTTGAGTTATATATAAATTTTTAACATGTAAATCCATCTCATGAGAGTGCTTGATGTCGAATATTTTTTTATAATCTTCAGTGACCTTTCCTAAAGCAGACCAGGTTCTGGTATTTATATCTAAAACATAGCAACTATCTGTTGCAGCACTTTCAAAAGAACTAGGGTAGTTTGGATAATAGTAAGAATTGCTTACAAAAACCTTCGGGTCCGTGCGTTGATCATCAAAATGAAGTACTGCATCTTTTTGATTATCAAAATAAGTTTGTACTGATCTATTGGCTTGAACAAGCTCCCATTGATTTGTATTCTTACTATAATAATTAAGGATACCTCTTATTTGCCAAAATCCTAAACCCCCTAGTTGGTATAAAGTATCCTTGATAAAAAAATTCTGAGCAAAAAAGTTTACGCCCGAATGGATGGTTCGATCAATTCGATCAAATGATAACTTTCCATTAATGTATTTTGAAATATACAATCTTCCAGTTCCTAGGGGCTGTATATATACTTCTTTCCCTTTTTTTATGATTGTTGAATTAGTAAATAATTCATTATCTAATCCAAAATTGAATGCATTATTAACTGTGATGGTGGTATTATTGATAGAATCACTTAATAAGAGTGTTAACAATCGTATTTCATGTTTTTTTAATAGGTTAATTTCCTTTTGAGCTTGAACAGTTATGGTCAATATCAAAAGGAAGGATAATCCTATAAACCTTTTTTTACATACAATCATATGACAAATGTAAAGAAAAAATACAATAAGAAATTTACTTATTTGTTAATCTAAAAATTACATAATATATTAATATGTATTTATTATGAAAATCAGTATTTAACTATATAAAATCTTTTTTCACTTCTTTCTTTATGTAATTTAGAAAATAGTTTATTGATTTTTGCAAATTTGTAAGATCATAGTTAAATAGCTCCAATAAAAATTAAAGAAATATAATATATATAAAAAATATTATCCTTTGGGGGAAGGATAATCGGGGTGATTAGGATTCGTCTTGGTCACCCCAACTTTTTTAATTAGGAGAACCCCTGCAATTACAAATGCAGTTCCAACTAGTTGTTGCCATCTAAAAGATTCTCCCAAAATCATGTTGGCTTGAAATAAGGTAGCGACAGGTCCAATACTCGTTATAATGGCCAAATTGTTACTTCCAACTCTTTTCATTCCACTACTTAATAAAAAGGAGGGAATGACGGTTGCAATCATGGCCAAGGCAATTACATACCAAAATATATTCGATGGTATATGGTACCAAATTTCATGGTTTGAAGTCTCATGCTGCTGATTCCAAACTATTTGAATTATGTAATGGGTAAAAATGCCCATACTTGCTGCAAGCATGGCAATACTGGTATAAATACTAGCTCCCATTTTGGGCACTAATTTTCCTGTGCCCACCAAATAAAATGCATAAGTAATACCACATAAAAAGACCATCATAGTTCCAAATATAAATTTGCTGGTATTAGACATTAAGTTTAATTCACCCCAATAGGCAATACCAATACCCAAATAAGTAATTAATATAGATAACCATTGCCTTTTTGTTATCTCTACTTTAAAAATGATTCTATTAATAATAACTGCTAAAGTTGGGTATATAAATAATATAATCCGTTCAATACCTGCGGATACATATTGCAATCCAATAAAATCAAATAAGCTACTCAAATAATAACCTAATAGCCCCATGGCAATTGCCCACCAATAATGTGATTTTGTTATAGGTCCTTTTAATTTGGATCGTTGTAATAATAGTACAATAATATAAAAAGGGAATGCTATTAACATCCGCAACATCAATAATGTGGTAGCGTCAATAGCACTCTCTCTAAAACAAAGTTTAATCCAAATAGCTTTAGTAGAAAATAAAATGGTTCCTAGTATAGCTATTAAAAAACCTTGGTTATATAATTTATTCTGTTTTATACGGCAACATTAAAATCTCTTAATGCATCATTTAAGCTGGTCTTTAAATCGGTACTAGGTTTTCTTTGACCAATGATTAAAGCGCAACTTACTTGATAGTCGCCGGCAGGGAAACTCTTTTTGTAAGACCCAGGAATCACAACGCTTCTAGCTGGTACACGGCCTTTGTATTCAATGGGAGTATCGCCACTCACATCAATAATTTTAGTGCTTTTGGTAAGTACCACGTTTGCACCTAATACTACTTCTTTTTCTAAATGAACTCCTTCTACAACAATACATCTGCTGCCAATAAAACATCCGTCTTCTACAATCACAGGACTGGCTTGTAATGGTTCTAATACACCGCCAATGCCTACGCCACCGCTTAAATGCACATTCTTCCCAATTTGAGCGCAACTACCTACAGTTGCCCAGGTGTCTACCATGGTGCCTTCGTCAACAAAAGCTCCAATATTTACATAGCTTGGCATTAATACTACATTTTTTGATAAGTAAGCACCATATCTTGCTACCGCATGTGGTACAGCGCGCACACCTAATTCAGCATAACCAGATTTCAATAACATTTTATCATGAAATTCAAATGGTGCTAATTCCCATGTTTGCATTTGTTGAATACCAAAATACATTAAAATGGCTTGTTTAACCCACTCATTCACCACCCAGTCATTTTCTGTTGGTTCCGCAACTCTTAATCTTCCTTTATCCACTTCTTCAATGACTTCACGAATTGCATTACTATAGGCTTCCTCTTTTAATAAAGCACGGTCATTCCATGCAGCTTCAATTTTTGATTTTAAGTCCATTATTTTCAATTTTGGCAAAAATACGCTTCAGTAACTATTTTTTTCTCAATTCTTTTGCACAATAAACTCCCCATTTTATTGTAGGTATTGTTTAATTTGCAGCATGTTTCCTTATAATGATGATATACAGGCTTGCATTGAAGTACTCCAACAAGGAGGACTCATTTTGTATCCCACCGATACCGTTTGGGGGATTGGATGTGATGCGACTAATGAAACAGCAGTTAGGCAAATCTTTGAGCTCAAAAAACGTTCTGATACCAAGGCGATGATTGTTTTGGTTGAAAATGAAAATGCTATTTTGAACTTTGTAAATGTAACAGAGCTACAAATATTTGACTACATAAAAGGGATACATAAACCCACTACCGTAATTTATAATCAAGCTAAGAATTTAGCATTGAATTTATTGGCCGAAGATGGATCAGTGGCCATAAGAATTTGTAAGGATAAATTTTGTCAGGAATTAATTAAGCAATTTGGAAAACCAATTGTAAGTACTTCTGCAAATGTTTCTACCTATCCAACGCCACTTTGTTTTAATGACATTTCATTGGAAATAATTGAAGGTGTTAATTATGTAGTTAAACATCGTCAGGATGAATTAGAAATGCAACAACCTTCTGCTATTGTAAAATGGAATGAAAATGGGGAATTAATTATTATCAGACACTAAATGATTTCCTCATGCATAAAATTTGTGTAATTCAAACGGCTTTTATTGGCGATGTGGTATTAAGTACCTCATTATTGGAATCATTGCATGCAAAATATCCAAATGCACAAATAGATATTGTTGTTAGAAAAGGGAATGAGGCTTTATTTACAAATCATCCTTTCATCAATGAAGTGATTATTTGGAATAAGCAATCGCAAAAATATAAAAATTGGGTGACAGTCTTAAAGCAATTGAGAGGCCAAAAATATGACGCATTGTTTAATGTGCAAAGATATGCTGCTACTGGATTGTGGACGGCTTTATCCAATGCGAAATTTAAAATTGGCTTTGATAAAAATCCATTTTCTTTTTTATTTACCCATAAGGTGAAACATTTGGCAATGCAACCAGGCTTACATGAGATACAAAAAAATCATTCCTTGATCTTAGCAATGGATGCTAATATTGAATTGCAAAAACCAAGGCTCCATCCTACACATACTGACTTTGAAAAAGTAATACATCTTCAATCCGAACCTTATATTTGTATTGCACCGGCATCCGTTTGGTTTACAAAACAATTCCCAGTTACGCAGTGGGTAGCATTTTTGAATCAGTTACCATTTGAAGGTAAGGTTTATATTATTGGTGGGCCAGGAGACAAGGCATTAGGGGATCAAATTATTGCAGGAATTAAAAGAGATTCAAGAGTTTATAATAATGTATTGAATGTCGCAGGACAATTTCATTTTTTAAGTTCGGCAGCTTTACAAAAAGGAGCTATTATAAATTATGTGAACGATTCAGCTCCCATGCATTTTGCTACGGCTGTGAATGCGCCGGTGGTTGCGATTTACTGTTCAACTATTCCAGATTTTGGATATGGTCCTTTGTCGGATCAATCTTTTGTGGTTCAAACTCAGGAAGCACTTCCTTGTAAGCCCTGTGGTATTCATGGTAAAAAAGACTGTCCTTTGCAGCATTTTAAATGCGGTTTTACCATACAAATGCAACAATTGAATGCTCCATTGGTTCAAGTGAATCAACATTAGTACATTTGCGCCATGCAATTAACCCTTACATCTAGAGAAACGGAGCTATTAAAAGCAGTGGCAGAAGCCGCCGCTAAAATAGGAGTACCCGCTTTTGCTGTAGGTGGTTTTGTACGTGATAAAATATTAAATCGCCCTACTAAGGATATTGATGTTGTTTGTATTGGTGATGGTATGGCTTTGGCACAATCATTTTCAAAATTATTTCATCCTACTCCACCCGTTGCTTTATTTAAAACTTTTGGAACTGCACAAGTAAAATTTGATGATATCGAAATTGAATTTGTAGGCGCTAGAAAAGAAAGTTATGCGCGTCACAGCCGTAAGCCCGAAGTGAGCCCTGGTACTATTGAAGATGATCAAAATCGAAGAGATTTTACGGTGAATGCATTGGCAATTGAACTAAGTGTTACTCATTTTGGAAATATTATTGATCCTTTCGGAGGACTTGAGGATTTGCAAAATAAAATTTTAAAAACACCTTTAGCCCCTGCACAAACTTTTGACGATGATCCTTTGCGTATGATGCGCGCCATTCGATTTGCTACCCAATTGGATTTTACTATTACACCTGAAACATTTAAGGGGATACAACAAATCGCCGATAGAATTAAAATTGTTTCTCAAGAAAGAATAACTGATGAACTTCAAAAAATAATGATGACTAAGCAACCTTCAAAAGGTTGGTATTTATTAAAAGAAGCAGGTTTATTGCAACATATTTTCCCATTGTTATTACAATTGGAAGGTGCTGAAACTATGGATGGAATTGGACATAAAGATAATTTTTCACATACGCTTCAGGTGTTGGATAATGTTGCAATAACCTCAGATGACGTTTGGTTAAGATGGGCTGCATTATTACATGATATTGCTAAACCAAAAACTAAAAGATTTGAAACAGGATTTGGTTGGACTTTTCATGGACATGAAGTAGTAGGGGCGAGAATGGTGCCAAAAATTTTCACTCAATTAAAATTGCCTTTGAATGAAAAAATGAAGATGGTGCAAAAGCTTGTTGCTTTGCATCTTAGGCCTATTTCATTAACTAAAGAAAATGTGACAGATAGTGCGATTAGAAGACTTTTATTTGATGCTGGTGATGATATTGATTTTTTAATGTTATTGTGTGCGGCAGATATAACTAGTAAAAATCAAAATAAAGTTAAAAGATATTTGCAGGGATTTGAATTTGTAAAAGTTCGATTACAGGAAGTGGAGGAAAAAGACAGTATTCGTAATTGGCAACCTCCAATTACTGGCGAAATGATTATGCAAATTTTTAATATTAACCCATCAAAACAAGTGGGAATTATTAAGGATGCCATTAGAGAAGCAATTTTAGATGGGGTGATTCCTAATGAACATGATGCAGCTTATGATTATATGTTGAAAGAAGCTGCCAAACAAGGCCTATTTCCTGTAATAAAATAGTAATTTAGCGTTTCAAAATTTAAATATGGCCATTTTAAAATTTAGGGTTTATTGGGAGGAAGATGATGCTATTTATAGAGATGTTTTGGTTAAACATACCCAAAGCTTTCAGCACTTGCATCAAATTATTTTAAAGGCCTTTGAATTTGATCAACTACATGCTGCCACTTTTTATCGAAGTAATGATGTTTGGAAAAGAGGAAGAGAAATAAGTAAAGAGGTTTATGAAAAAGAATATATAGTACCTCCATTGTTAATGATTGATACTACTATAGGATCAGAAATTATAGATACCAATCAACACTTTATTTATGTGTATGATTTTGCCAAAAATTGGACATTTTTAATTGAGTTAATTCAGGTAATTAAAAATGCAGATGCGGATATGACTTTGGAATATCCAGTGGTGTCAAGGGTAGAGGGAGTGGGTCCCATGCAATATGGTTCAAAAGGTTTATTAGGTAAGAATTTTGCAGACATCGAGGAAAAATATGATTTATCTGAAGCCAAGGATGGTTTTGGTGAAGAAGGCGAGGATGCGCATGATAGAGAAGATGAGGATGATGACTCCAGTGACTCGGATGAGGAGGATGATTCTTCTGATGATAGCGGGGGTGGCTTTCTAGATGATTCATTTGAAGCCTACTAAATTTAAAATACTTGTCTAGCAACAAAACGGTTTATATCATTGTCGGTCCAACTGCTGTTGGGAAAACATCCTTCGCCATTGAATTAGCAAAGCATTTAGATACGGAAATTATTTCTGCGGATGCGCGTCAATGTTATCAAGAAATGAATATTGGTGTTGCGCGTCCAACAAATCAAGAATTAGAAATGGTTCCACATCATTTCATAGCTACCCATTCCATACAGGATACCATTAATGCATCGGTTTTTGAGCAGTATGCATTAGATAAGATCGAGGAACTTTTTACTACAAAAGATTCGGTGGTCATGGTGGGGGGGACTGGTTTGTATATAAAAGCTTTTTGTGAAGGATTGGATATGATACCTGCCATTGATCCTACTATTAGAGAAGGAATTATTCAACAGTTTGAAAAGTTAGGATTGAGATGGTTGCAGAAAGAAGTATCTGTAAAAGATCCTATCTATTGGGAAAAAGGAGAGCAGCAAAATCCACAAAGATTGATGCGTGCATTAGAAGTAATTTTGGGCACAGGGAATTCTATTGTTAGTTATCAGCATAAAAATAAAATAACACGTCCTTTCAAAATTATGAAAATTGGCATTGAAATGCCTAGAGAACAATTGTATGATCGCATCAATCAAAGAGTTTTAAATATGGTGGAGGAAGGCTTGGAACAAGAAGTGAAAAGACTAATCCCTTTTGCATCCCTTAATGCATTGCAAACAGTTGGATATAGTGAATGGTTGCCCTATTTTAATAATGAAATTTCAAAAGAGCGTGTTGTTGAACTTATTCAGCAAAATACCAGGCATTATGCTAAACGACAAATGACATGGTTTAAAAAGGACACTGAAATTCAATGGCATCATTCATCTATGTTAAATGCCGCTCAAATAATTCAGTAGAATTACGTTCATTTTCTTAATTTTTTTTAATTGTATTTTAGGTAATTAGCCTTAGTTTTATATTCAATCTTAATTATAAATTTATTTTATGCTGAAAAAAACATTGATGTTTTTTGTATGCAGTTTTGTGGTTGCTCCATTTTTGGTGCAAGGGCAAACCATACAGTTTGAAAAATACACCCTTCCTAATGGGCTAAAAGTGATTTTGCATGAGGACCATAGTGCCCCTGTAGTTGCCGTTACTGCATTGTATCATGTTGGTTCAAAAAACGAGGATACAGCGCGTACTGGATTCGCTCACTTTTTTGAACATTTATTGTTTGAAGGTTCTGAAAATATCAAGCGTGGTGAGTTTGATAAATATGTAACCAATGCAGGAGGTGAATTAAATGCAAACACCACACAGGACCGCACATTTTATTATGAATTATTACCCTCTAATCAATTGGATCTAGGTCTATGGTTAGAGAGTGAAAGAATGATGCATGCTAAAATTGAGCAAGTAGGGGTGAATACGCAAAGAGAAGTGGTAAAGGAAGAAAAAAGAATGCGCATGGACAATCGACCTTATGGTAGCTTTTTAACAGAAATGTTAAAGCGTGCGTTTAAAATACATCCTTATCGATGGGCGCCTATCGGAAGCATGGATCATTTAAATGCGGCCAAGTTGGAGGAGTTTATTCAATTCTATAAAACTTATTATGTGCCTAACAATTGTGTTTTATCCATTGCAGGAGATTTTAATAAGTCAGATTTAAAAAATAAAATCCAATCTTATTTTGCAACCATTCCAAAAGGAACCAATCCAATCAATAAGCCTAATATAAAAGAGCCAGCATTAGGTGGCGAAGTAAGAGATATTATTTACGATAATGTTCAGTTGGAAGGCGTTTTTCAAGCTTACCGTGCACCAAAGCAAACTGCTGAGGAGTTTTATGCTTTTAAAGTATTGGCAACTATTTTGGCAGGAGGAGAATCTTCTCGTATGAATAAAGTATTGGTGGATAGCAAGCAACTTGCTGCTGCTGCACAAGCGGTTCCTTTTTTCAATGAAGACGAAGGTTTATTTATTACATTGGCCATTGCCAATGCAGGCGTAAAAGCAAAAGTGTTAGAGCAAAATATGGATAGTGTGGTAAATGAACTTAAAGTAAATCTAGTTGGTGAGCGTGAGTTTCAAAAAGTAAAAAATCAAATTACCACTGAATTAGTAAAGGGCAAGAGTACCATGGCGGGTATTGCGGAGGACCTAGCCAATTTTGAAGTTTATTTTGGTGACGCCAATTTGGTAAATACAGAATTAGAAAAATACAATAAAGTAACTAGAGAAGATGTATTGAAAGTTGCTAAAAAGTATTTGAATAATGATAATCGTGTGGTATTGTATTATGTACCAAAATCACAAGCGCCCACTAAATAAATTATTGTAAAAAAAATATTGTATGAAAAATATTAAATTGTTAATCGTTCTTTTGATGCCAATGACTATTTTGGCGCAATCAATTGATAGAACAAAGGCACCATTGCCAGGAAAGGCACCCATCATTCAAGTTGGCAATCCCGTAAAATACACATTAGCCAATGGGTTGCAAGTGTTTGTTGTAAAAAATACTAAGTTGCCTTCTGTCACAGCTACCTTAGCTTTGGATATAGACGGTTTTGCCGAAGGTGATAAGGCGGGCTTGGCTGATATGGCTGGTCAATTATTAAAAAGAGGAACTGCCACTAAAACAAAAGCAGTATTGGATGAATCTGTTGAATATTTAGGAGGAACCTTAAATACTTCAAGTCAATCTGCGTCGGTGAGTTCTTTAAAAAATAACTTTCCTCAATTAATGAGTTTGTTGGCCGAAGTAGTATTGCATCCTGCATTAAATAGCGATGAATTGGAAAAAGTAAGAAAGCAAACTATTTCCGGAATTGAGTCCAATAAAGATGAGCCTAACGCTATTTCTAAAAATGTAATGAAGAAATTAGTATATGGTTCCAATCATCCGTTTGGTGAAATCACAACTTCTCAGACCGTTAATAATGTGAAAATCGAAGACGTTAAAAAGTTCTTTGCAACTTATTGGAAACCAAATATTGCTTATTTAGTTTTTGTAGGCGATATCGACCCTTTAGCAGCTAAGCAAATTGCAGAGAAGAATTTTGGAGCATGGGTAAAAGGCAATGTGCCTAATATTGTTTACCCGAAAGTAACAAAACCTGCAAAATCATACGTTGCCATTGTGGATCGTCCAGCTTCTGTTCAAAGTGTAGTATCTGTATCAACTACGGTTGATTTAGTGCAAGGAACTACAAGTGTTATACCTAGTAGTGTAATGAATAATATATTAGGTGGGGGATTCTCAGGCCGCTTATTCGCTAATTTAAGAGAAAAGCATGGGTTTACTTATGGAGCTTATTCTTCTCTTGCTCCCAACAGACAAGTTGGTATGTTTGAAGCTGAGTCATCCGTAAGAAATGAGAAAACAGATAGTGCCATTCAAGAAATTTTAGCAGAAATAAATAAAATTAGAGATGAAAAAGTAGGAGAGGCTGAGCTAGGCAGAATGAAAAATTATCTATCTGGTGGTTTTGCACGTTCATTAGAAAATCCTGCAACTATTGCTGGCTTTGCATTTAATGTTGCTCGTTATAAAATGCCCGCAGATTATTACCAAAAATATTTAACCAATTTGGCTGCAGTTGACGCGCAAAATGTTCAGGATGCTGCAAAAAAATTATTAGATCCCAACAGCATGCATATTGTAATTGTAGGAAACGCAAAACAAATTGCAAAAGGGCTTGAAAAATATGGTCCAGTAAAATATTTTGATTTTGAAGGAAATGAAGTGGCTGCTCCAGTGGAAGCAAAAACAGATGCTTCATTGACGCCAGAAATTTTATTACAAAAAGTAGTGGATGCAATAGGCGGTAAAGATGCCATTTCAGGCATTAAAGATTTACAATTAAAAGGGACAGCTTCCGTGATGGGACAGTCCTTGGATATGTCTCAAACTTACCTTTTGCCAGGTAATACGGTTTCAACAATGTCAATGGGCGGTATGGCTATTATGAGACAAGCTGTTGTTGATGGCAAGTATTCGGTAAGCCAACAAGGAATGGAAGCACCTATCACGGATGAAATAAAAGAAGGCTTAGATGAGGCAGCGGCAATTGCTCCTGAGGCATTGTACATAACTAAAGGCTATCAATTAAAAATTGTAGGTGCTGAAAAAGTGGAAGGTAAGGATGCAATAGATGTGGAAGTAACTACCCCTTCTGGTAAAAAGTCACATCGCTTTTATGATGCCAAATCTTATTTGTTAGTAAAGACAGCTAAGTCACAGGAAGTGCCAGGAAGAGGTACGGTAACTCAACAACAATTTTTCAATGCATATAAAACCGTGAATGGCATTCAATTACCAACAGAAGAGATTGTTGATATGGGTCAAATGAAAATCAATATTAAGTATACCGATATCAAAGCGAATCAGGGTTTGAAAATTACTGATTTGAAATAGGATGTAATTCGATTTCATCGATCACAATACTCAAAATAAAAAAGGCGCATCCAATCGGAAGCGCCTTTTTTATGGAACACTTTTAATTAAAGAGTCTATTAAAATCTAATTCCGTAGCCAATATTAAACATTACTCTATTGCCTGTTAAACTTGCATAGGTATTAGGCTTGTCGTTTAAGCGATAAGGGAATATTGCATCTTTAACTGCTGTGTTAACAATGGTAAAGTCAATAAAATGTCTGTTGGTTCTATATCCAATACCACCGCTTACATTCCAATGAGAAGCTTTGATGGTTTCGTCTTGATAAGGTGAACCATAATAAGCAGTACCAGCTCTTAACATCCAATTGCCATCTAATTTTAGTTCAGAGCCAATTTTTACATTCACATTGTTTTTGTAGATCGCTTTTACGGTTGCATTCACTGCATGGTAATAGTCCGTGCTTGCTTGATCATAGGTGTTTGCATAAAAATGAGTACCTGCATAATTAACAAACTCAATATCTGCACTTATAAATCCAAGTGGTTGAGTTGGTTTATTAGGTGCGGCAAAAAAGTAGCTAGTACTAATTGTTGCTTTTGTAGGCGTTGCAATAGTGTACTCTCTAATTCCTGCATAACCATCATTTAAATCGCCAGAGCTAGCAGATTGTAGACCTGCATAAGACTCTGTGTTCGTTGTCATACTCGCGCTAATCGCATCGCGGAAAGTAATTAATTGAGGCGTATGTAATGCAAATCCAAGTCTTAAATAAGATACTGGCTTGTATATGATACCAAATTTAGCACCCAAACCCCAGCCTCTTGAACTAAAGTTTTCATTAATGCTGAATCCACCAAATTCGTTATTTGGATTATTAGTTAAATCTGTTTCAGAATAATAAAGATTACGATTGTAATTAATCATTGGCATGATAATACTTGCCCCTAAATACAATTTATCTTCTACATTTCCACCCCAGCCAAATGCTAGTTCATTGTAGCTACCAGTTGTAGTGGCGTCATAAATTTGGTTCACTCCTGTTGAAAGAGGGACTAAGCTTTGATAGCCAGTTACAGCGCCATTAGGACCTGCAGTGGTATCAATCAAATAAGTTCTAAAAGCCAATGAGCTTCCGAAAATATAATTGTTTAATGCAGCTAAAGTGTCCGCATTGTCATGAATTAATTCTTCTAAATATTTTTCAGAATAACTGCTAAAGTTATTCTTTCCAGAAAAGCTTACATGATTATTGTAGTCTGCGATTTGATTAAAAGTAATAGAGAAAGCAGAACTTGTCCAATTGTTTTTCTTTCTTCCATCTGCAAAAACAATTCCAAATGTTCCCATGTTAGCCTTGCTATTGCTTGATCCACTTTTATAGCTTAAGTAGTTGAAATTATTTGTTTGAGAAGTAAAATTGGGTGCAAATAATAATTCACCAGACTTATAAAATCCAAGACCAGCTGGGTTAATATGATTGGAAGAGAGGTCGCCTCCTAAGGATCCCATCGCACCGCCCAATGCATTACTTCTTGCTGTTCCCATTGGGGCAAACCACGAAAGTCTCAATCCATCTTCAGGATCCTGTGCATACATGTTTAAGCTTGATCCCAATAAGATCAATAAAAAAATTCTTTTCATAATTGAAACATTTATAAATATTCTAAATCAAAAAGCCAAAGTAATAATTTATTTATTTCTTGGAGCACGGCCACTGCTACTTGATGAAGAGCCTGAACTATTATATCCACCACTGCGTCCACCAGCGTTTGAATTGCCAGTTGATTGAGTAGAGGTAGATGTATTATTACTTGTACTAGCTACTTTATATTGATTACTGTTGTTGTTGCTATTAAATGATCTTGATGGTCTGTCCCAACTATTTGCGTAGTTAGTATTTGTATTTGCTGTAACCACTCTTTTAATTAAAGAGCCAAAGTTGTTATTCAAGTTTGCATTACCCGAATAGCGTGTAGTGCCATTGGTAGTGTTGGTAACATTATTAAAGTTTCTTGAACTCGAAGCATTGCGATATGCAGCTAAACCTGTAGCACTTGTTTGTGTAGCTCTTGGGTCTTGATAATGTACTCTGCGTCCTGGGATCCCAGCGTAAAGTCCACCACCATAATAGGAGTAGTAACTAGCATATGGATTCCAATAGCTCGCGAAGTAAGGGTTCCATCCTCCATAACCAAATCCTCCCCATCCATATCCCATGCCGTAGCCCATTCCATATCCCATTCCGCCAAAAGCGAAGTCATCAAATCCCCAACCCATATTATAGTAAGATCCGATATAAGGAGAATAGCCACCCCAGCCAAAGCCCATTGAAATACCAAATGGATTATACCATGAACTTCCATAGATACCACTATACCAACTATTCCATCCATAGTAGGAAGGGTAGTAAGCATAATTATAACGAGGGTCATTCCAATATCCAAAATCGTCTATTGCATCCCAACGATATCTATTAGCCACTTTTAATCTTAAATAACGATCATCAGGATAGGATTGCTCATCTTGATATCCAGCCTCGTCCTGTTTTTGCATTTCGGACTGATTTTTGAAATCATTATTGGCAGCACTTTGCTGCTCTATCACTTTCGAGTTAGGAGTGTAGTATAAGTCATCGGTAGCTGCAACTGTGGTTTGTTGTAAACTAGTACAACCCGTGCTAAGACAACTTATTGTAATTAAACTCATTGCAATAAGTTTAAATTCCTTAGTTAGTTTAAGCGTTTTCATGTTGAAATAGTTTAGGTTTTTATATGCCCTAATTTTAGCATACATTTGCTCATTCAAAGCTACGAAAAATTAGCATATAGGGCTTTTTTCGTAGATTGATTTTTGTATCAAAAATGTTAAGATTTAAGAAAAAATGGCAAAAGAACTAACAACACGTGCAGCCGACTATTCACAGTGGTATAATGATTTAATCTTAAAAGGCGAATTGGCCGATTATAGTGCCGTTAGAGGCTGTATGGTGATTAAGCCATATGGATATGCACTTTGGGAAAATATGCAAGCTGCTTTAGATAAAATGTTTAAGGATACGGGTCATCAAAATGCCTATTTTCCATTATTTGTTCCTAAATCTTTATTTGAGGCCGAAGAAAAAAATGCGGAAGGTTTTGCAAAAGAATGTGCTATTGTTACACATTATAGATTAAAAACTGATCCTAATAATAAAGGAAAATTGATGGTGGATCCAGAGGCGAAATTGGAGGAAGAATTAATTGTTCGTCCAACAAGTGAAGCAATCATTTGGAACACCTATAAAACTTGGATTCAATCCTATCGTGATTTACCCATTTTAGTAAATCAATGGGCGAATGTGGTAAGATGGGAAATGAGAACGAGACTATTTTTACGTACTGCCGAATTTTTATGGCAGGAAGGTCACACTGCACATGCAAGTAAGGAAGAGGCCATTGCTGAGACGGTACAAATGTTAAATGTGTATGCTGACTTTGCAGAAAACTGGATGGCTGTTCCTGTAATTAAAGGAGTTAAGTCGGCTAATGAAAGATTTGCAGGTGCTGAAGACACTTATTGTATTGAGGCTTTAATGCAGGATGGCAAAGCTTTACAAGCAGGTACATCACACTTTTTAGGTCAAAATTTTGCAAAAGCATTTGATGTAAAATTTAGTGATAAGAATAATACTTTAGATTATGTGTGGGCTACAAGTTGGGGTGTGAGTACAAGATTAATTGGAGGATTGGTAATGACACATAGTGATGACCAGGGTTTAGTCTTGCCTCCAAGAATAGCGCCAATACAAGTTGTGATTGTTCCAATTTTTAAAGGGGAAGAACAAAAAGCTTTATTAGATGAAAAAGTGAATGCCATGGTTGCCTCTTTCAAAGCAGCAGGTATTCGTGTAAAATATGATGATTCTGATAATCAAAGACCAGGTTGGAAATTTGCAGAATATGAATTGAAAGGAGTACCAGTGCGTATTGCAGTGGGCCCAAGAGATTTGGAAAACAATCAGGTTGAAATTGCACGTAGAGATACCAAAGAAAAAACCACTATTTCAATGGATGGTTTAACTGAAACAGTAAATAATTTATTATTAGAAATTCAGTCCAATTTATTTAATCGTGCTAAGCAATATCGTGATGAACATATTACAAAAGCAGATACTTGGGAGGAGTTTGTAAATATATTAGATACGAAAGCAGGTTTTGTATCCGCTCATTGGGATGGCACACCTGAAACGGAAGAAAAAATTAAAGAATTATCTAAAGCAACCATCCGTTGTATTCCTTTAGACAATACTTTGGAAGCAGGTAAATGTATTTTAACTGGCAACCCATCTACTCAACGCGTTTTATTTGCAAGAGCCTACTAAGTAAATAAGGATGAAGAAACAAGGACCTATTCCTGATGTACTCGTTCCTTATTTAGAGGGAAAAGTATTGCTTTTAGATAAGCCACTTCGTTGGACTTCCTTTAAAATGATACGACGTGTTCGTGGACTTACATTTGTACAAAAAGTAGGTCATGCAGGAACCCTTGATCCTTTAGCTACAGGTTTATTAATTATTTGCACTGGAAAATGTACCAAGCAAATAAATGATTACATGGGCATGATTAAAGAGTATACGGGGACGCTAGTTTTAGGCGCAACCACAACAACCTTTGATTTAGAATCTGAGCCTGAAAATGTTAAGTCAATTGATCACATCACCATTGATCAAATTCAAAATACCACAAAACAATTTATTGGGGAAATTATGCAATTGCCTCCACAGCATTCTGCCATAAAAAAAGATGGTGTGAGGTTGTATGAAACAGCAAGACAGGGCATTGAAGTAAAAGTAGATCCAAGAAAAATTAATATTTATACTTTTGAAATCACAAAAATAGATTTACCTAATATTGATTTCAGGGTAGTTTGTTCAACAGGTACTTATATTAGAAGTTTGGTAAATGATTTTGGTCAAGCACTTGGAGTAGGTGCCTATATGAGTGCATTAAGACGTACCAAGATTGGTGATTTTGATATTAAAGATGCAATCACTTGGGAAGACCTTCGTGACGAGGTAGAAGTTTTATTAAAAGGGTAGTCCAATACCAAATTGCCATGCATAGTTGTTAACCCTCGTGCCATTGGGTTTTACCTCAGTCCACTTCATATTGTTAACATCCAACCATCCATTGTTGTAGCTTCTCGAAGGGTCTTTTAATTTCATTGCATAGTCAATCCTGATTAAGAAATAATTAAAGTCAATTCTTAATCCTGTACCTACACCAATCGCTACATCTTTATATAATTTATTGAATTCAAAGCCTGCATTTGGGTCAAGCTTCGTGTCTCTAGTGTTCCAAATATTACCCATGTCGGTAAATAATGCAGAGCCAATTTTATAGCTACCTAGTTGTACAATATTGAATCGGTATTCAAAATTGGTTTCTAATTGCATATCCCCAAATCGATCAAAATTTTGACTCTTGCTACTCGTATCATAAAATTGAGAACTACCCAGTCCCAATTGTCTTAATCCCCATGCACGCATACTATAAGGACCACCCGCTGTGAATTGTTTAAAGAAAGGCAATTGACCTCCAAGAGCACCATCATTGCTATAATTATTACCCCAGCCTCCCATAAATCTCCAAGCCAATTCGGAGTAGTCGTATTTTATTAACTTTCTTAATTCTACTTCAGCTTTTATATATCTGTAAATATTTTTTTGTGTGTTGGATGATAAACCAACTATACCACCTGCTTCTTCCATACCAAACCTGAAATAATTATTTTGTCTTGGATTATTTTGAGCAGGTCCAGAATGAATAAAGCTAATGGTTTGACTTACTACATTTCCATTATTAAAAGAGGACCGTAGGAATGGGTTTAAAATTAATAAGCTATCTAATTTTGCAAATTTTTGCAAATTATAAAACTCAATATTCAATGGCTTATAAGACAAAATATTTTCCCCTCCATTTTTATTATTTTTCCACTCATACCCCCAATTAGTTGTAAATGATTTTAGTTGATAATAATTTAATCGATCAATATAGGATCCGTTTAATGAAAAGTTAGATTTATTATTACTCGTCAAAGATTTATGAATAGGAGTAAATGGAATTAATAATTCAGGGAAACTATATGTTTGTCCAATATTGAATAACAATGTTTGTGTTAGATTACTATTATTTAAATCTAATTCAATTCCTGTCCTTAAATTACTAATGGATTGGATTGATTTTTTACCCACATTTCGATCCCTATAAGTAAGACTAGTTGATAGACCTAGTAAGTTGCCTGCTCCAATTTGAGCAGTATTTCTACTGCCTTCTAAATCTAAATTTAAATTATGGCGAAGGTTTGGAACTAAAAAATAATTCAAATGAACACTGTCATTTATAATATTGGATCTAGCATCAATTTGTTGCCAAGCGCCAAGACTACTATAATTATTAAGTGTTTTATAAAATAATTTTTCATTGTATAGGTCGCCTTTTTGAATCATAGATTGTTCTGCAAAAAGGGAGGACTTAAAAACTGGTTTAATAAAAGCATGCGTAATATCCTTGTATTCTTCTTTAAATTTTCTACCATTTAATAAAATCGAATCTGGATTATCTGATAGCGTAAGGTCTGCAAAAAAGGTTTGCTTGTTTATTGGGTATATTTTTGTAACAGTGGTGTCAATATTTCTTAATTGAAAGCTAATCTTCCAGCTTGGATTTTCTTTACTTTTCTTATTGGCATCTTGCACTTGTGAAACCTGTGCTAAAGGATCTAAGTTCAACGTCATCAAAGAGGTATTTAGCGTATCTACTTCAGCAAATATTTTTTCTTTTGTAAAATTGTAATACCCTTTATTTCTAAATAATGCAACTAGTCTATCTAATTCATTGTCGATAGATTCATTTGAAAAAGCCATCCCTTTTTTAACGTATGCATTATCAATATTTTCGTTTACAATAGCTTGTAAGGGCTTGTTATTCAATTGATAGGTAATCGTGTCAATAATTGTTTTTTTATTTAAGAGAATATCCATTGTTAGAGATACTCTATATTCATTGTGAATGGTGTCTACTTTCTCCAATAAGCTTAGTTTTGGATGATTATAACCAACAGATGCAAGATAGTTTTGCATAAAATGAATAGTTCTTTCAATTCTTTCAGGTTGATAAGCAATGGGTTGAATTAAAGTATTGAAAATTCCAAATTGTCTAACTCTTTTCGCTTTCAAACTATCATCCCAATACGAGTCTAAATTGTAACTGAGCTCGTGCAATGATTTTTTAGTATCGGGATCTTTGATGACTATTTTATTATCAAAAACAAATGCTTTTTCTTTAGGATACTCGTGTATAGTTGCTTTTTTGATGTCTGTACATGCATTTATCAAAAATAAAAGGCCCAGTAATGAGCTACTTGAGAAGAAACTAATATTTTTGAGCTTCCGTAATAACATGAAGATGATAAATAAGAATGAGCTCAAATATATTCAATCTTTTGCCCATAAAAAACATTGGGCGCAAGAATCTGTATTTATCATTGAGGGCCCCAAAATGCTACAAGAGGCTATTCAGGCAAATTGGGTGATTGAAAAGATATATGCAACAAAAGAATGGGATGCCAATTTGGGTAATAGCGGGGGAGATATAGAGGAGATTGATGATATCATGTTGTCTAGGATCAGCCATTTACAAACTCCCAATCAAGTAGTGGCTTTAGTACAAAAAAAGCAATACACAACACCTGTTCATTATGAGGATAATTTTACCATTGTCTTAGATGGTATTCAGGATCCCGGTAATTTAGGGACAATTATTAGAACTGCAGATTGGTTTGGGATTCAACAAATATTAGTAACCGAAGATACTGCTGGCCTATACAATCCTAAAGTTATTCAAAGTACCATGGGCAGCTGTTTTAGAGTTAGCGTACAAGTTGCCGATGTAGCGTCTATTTTAACAAAATCAAAGCTTCCAGTAGTGGGTACTTTGTTAAACGGAAGTTCGGTATACAAAGAAAAAATTTCACCAAATGGATTTTTAATTATTGGAAATGAGTCAAAAGGGATAAGGCCCAATTTAAAAGAACTCATTACGCAGCCAATTTCTATT
Source organism: uncultured Bacteroidota bacterium (assembly GCA_903938445.1). GTDB lineage: Bacteria > Bacteroidota > Bacteroidia > Chitinophagales > Chitinophagaceae > Sediminibacterium. The sequence goes on from CAJADG010000019.1 coordinate 30,327, forward strand.
CCTAGTTTTGGGGCCGCTGAGTCACTAAATGCAGCAGTAGCTGCAGGTATAGTTATGTCACATTGGAAATTGAGTAACAGTAATTTTTAATCAAACTTGATAGCTTTTGCAGGATTTATCTTCTTAATCCATAATGTTGGAATAAGGAAAGATAAATAACTCACTACCGCTGTGCCAATGATCACCAATATTATTTGCGATGCGTACATTTTAATTGGCATGGTTTTTATAAAATAAGCGGTCTCGTCCAATTGAATCCAGCCAAATTGTTTTTGCATTATTGAAAAGCCAACACCAATAAAAGTTCCTATACCAATACCTAACCAACAAATAAAACTTGCTTGGTATAAAAATATGGAGCGTATAAAACCATCGCTTGCTCCTAAAGCAGTTAATGTACCAATCATATTAACTCTTTCAAGCATTAAAATAAATAGGCAAGTCAATAAATTGACGATGGCAATGATGAGTAAAATGGTGATGATTACATTTCGATTAACAGTTTGTACATTTATCCAATCAAAAATTTGTGGGTAATAATCTGTTATACTAGTGGCCACTAAATTTTTAGGTAATTCTGCTTGAATTTCATCTGCTACTGTGGTGATTGTGTTGTTTTCTTTTAAACTAATGCTATAACCATCAATTGGATGCTTGGCTTGATTCAATTGTTGAAGCATCTTGATATCGGTTAAAACAAATTGGCGATCATAATCTTCTATTCCTGAGTGATACCAACCAATTACTTTCATTTTTCTTTGCTGTACAGACCCATTGTTCATAAAATACAAACGAATACTACTATCTAATGGAATGTTTAATTTAATAGCAAGTGCATCTGATATAATAATGTTATTATTATTGCTTGAATCATTGGATTGTGTAGGCTCAAATGACTTCCCTTTAATTAAAAAAGGTATATTATAATTTGTTGGAATTCCTTTTACGATAACCCCTTCAATATCTTGTTTATAAGATAAGACGGATGATTGAATAGCAAAAGGAGTGATACGCTCAATTTTTGAATTTTTCAATTTTAATCCTGCCTGATTTTCTATAGGTAGTCCACTTACAGATCCTATTCTTATATGCCCCCAAAATTTAAATACCTTTTCGGATATACTTTCTTGAAAACCGTTTACAATAGATAATGTAATAATTATGGCAGCAACACTAATGGATGTAGCGGCAATAGATAGCCTTACAATAAAGCGGGTGTAGCTTTTTTGTTTTTGAAAACTAATTTTTTTGGCAATTTCGAAAGGAGTAGACAAAGCTTGTTTTTATTATATACAAATCTAATTTTTTCTCTTTATATATTTAGATTTATCAGTTAGTTTCGTAGGAGCAATGAAAAAAGCAATGATTCGAACTAGTATATTATTATTTTGGCTGATTTTTGGCCTTGGAAAGTCCTTTGCGCAAGTAAATCCCGATAAGGTTTATGATTTTACAATTCATACTGCTTTGATTGCACCATTGGGTAGGCCCTTGGATGCCCCTGTTTTATTTTTAAATTCGAGGGAGCAATTGCAAATTAGCTTTGATGATTTTAAAGCTCAATACCAAGACTACTATTATACCATTGAATTAGTGGATAGTGCATGGAAGTCCATTCAAATGAATGACTTTGAATATGTGAATGGTTTTAATCAAAATAAAATCACTTCCTACAGCATTTCGTCCATAGCTGCGCAAAAATACTTTCATTATCAATTTAATTTCCCCAATAATTATTGCAGTCCAAAATTATCTGGCAATTACATTTTAAAAGTGTATTCCGATAATAACAAAGACAAAATAGTTTTTTCAAAAAGATTTTTTGTTGTTGAAAATTTGACAGAATTAAACGCATTAGTGCAAGCTCCTTTTGATGGGGCCATTACTAGATCTCATCAAAAAATAAAATTAGCGATAGATATAAAAAATGTACTCAACTTTCAAAATGACCAGCTTAAGGTAAAAGTGATTCAAAATAATAGGTATAATGATAGTAAAGAAGTAAGCTCACCCAGTTTTATAAGAGGAAATATATTAGAATTTAACAATGAAGAAGATCTCTTATTTCCTGGTGGGAATGAATATAGATGGTTGGATTTACAAAGTTTACGTTTAAGATCAGATAGAATAGCAACCATTGAAAATCATTCATCATTATCTACCATCATTGTAAAACCAGATTTTTCTAGAACCGACATTTTGTATAACTCTTTTCGTGATTTAAATGGTGGGTACCTCATTATGAATACCGAGTCTTTGCAAAGTGAAATTCAAAATGACTACGCCTCGGTAACTTTTACGTATGTTACCAAGGATCGAAAACCTTTATTGGATAAAAAAGTTTATTTAGCAGGAGCAATAACTAATAATGTGTTAGATAAAAATGCTGAAATGCAATTTGATGTGAAGCAGGGGGTATATCAAAAAACATTTTTACTAAAGCAAGGCTATTATAGCTATAGTTATATATTAAGAGATCGAGAGCTTCCCAATTATATGGAAGATTTTGTGGAAACAGAAGGTTGTTATGCCGAAACAGAGAATAATTACTTGGTACTAGTTTATTATCACGCTCCTGGAACTAGAAATGATCAAATTATTGGCTTTTTAAATATTAATAGCAAACAGAATTAGCCAAAATGGGGAGTAAATCTCCTTTTTTAATCCCCTCAATTATGCTACATTTGCAGCGGCAGGTCTTACACGACCAGCTCCTGCAGAACCTCCCCAGGACAGGAATGTAGCAAGGATAAGCGGTTGAGCGGTGCGATGTGAGTAGCCTGCCACTTTTTTATATTTTAAGTGGCATAACCTTAAACCTACCCATATGAAATTTTTTATCGACACAGGCAATTTAGCTCAAATTAAAGAAGCCAATGAACTTGGTATTTTAGACGGCGTTACAACCAATCCTTCCTTAATGGCTCAAGTAGGCGTTAAAGGAGAGGCGGCAATTGCTGCACACTATAAAGCAATTTGTGATATTGTTGAAGGAGATATTAGTGCCGAAGTGTTGTCAACTGATTTTGCAACAATGGTGGAAGAAGGTAAAAAATTAGCTGCCATTCATCCAAATATTGTTGTAAAAGTTCCAATGATTAAGGATGGTATTAAAGCCATCAAATGGTTTACTGATAATGGTATTCGTACCAACTGTACTTTAGTGTTTTCTGCAGGCCAAGCTATTTTAGCTGCCAAAGCAGGCGCTACTTATGTTTCACCATTTATAGGTCGTATTGATGATAGCTCTTGGGATGGAATGGAATTAATTAGCCAAATCCGTCACATCTATGATGTACAAGGATTTCAAACACAAATACTTGCTGCCTCTATCAGAAATGCCTTGCATATTGTAAAAGCTGCTGAAGCTGGCGCTGATGTTTGTACTTGTCCTTTAGATTCTATCTTAGGCTTGTTAAAGCATCCATTAACTGATATTGGGTTAGCTAAATTCTTAGAAGACGCTAAGAAAATGTAGTATAAATACAATTTGAATTAACAATTATTAATGTATATGGAAAGGCCTCGACATTGTCGGGGCTTTTTTATTGATGCTTCAGGGCTTCGCGCTTGGATAAATTGGAAAGCTGAGGATGTGCTTTCACAAATTTCACTACCCATTTAGCGTCGGTATTGGCATAGGAACGTAATGCCCATCCAATGGCTTTACGAATAAAAAAGTCTTCTTCTAATTGACAATGTTCAATGTAATCGGTGAGTATATCCGTATTCGTTTTTTCACGATACAAGAGTTGAAACAGAATACTCATACGCTTCAACCATTTATTATTGGAACGATTCCATTTAAAAGTATATTCTTGAATGTATTCTGGGTATTGAAGAAAAAATTTTCCTATGGCATGCGTGTTGGTACTGTCTACAGAATCCCACCAACTATTATGGGTAATCATCCATTCAATTAGGGGCAATGTTTTTTTGCTCCATAATTTTTTATGATGTCCCAATAATTCAATGGCAAAATAATGTAGCTCTCTTTGTGGTTCGTTAAAACATTCTTTTACGAGTGCACTTAATTCATTATGGTCCTTTATGGTATGCGTCTTGTAAAATGCTTTGGACAAAGACCTCCTTAATGGCGTTTTGATTCCATAAAATTCAAACTGATTCAACATATACGCTTTAGCCCCTTTTGCAATGGTAGCATTAGCATTGGCTGCAAAAATCTTTTGAATTTCTTTTAAGTAGGGGTGTGGCATTTGATCTTTTCTATTCTAAAAGTATTCGGTATAAGTAATATGTTTTGAAAGTATTGGGTTTATTAAATACCCACCACTCTTTTATTAAATGCACTATTTCTTGCAGCTTCTAATACGCGAATTATATTTTTACCTTCCTGTGCAGATGTGGGAACAGGGGTATTATTTAAAATGGCTTCCGCCATCTTTTCATAAAATATTTTATAATCTCCTGGGATGCTTGGTACTATTCTATTGGTGATAAGACCATTGTGGTCGGTATATAATGTTCCGTAATCAGCTTCGGCCTCTGCTCCCCAATTTGGAATATTTGGTTTTTTACCTGCAATTAATTCTGTTTCTTGAATATCTGATCTGTTCTTTATAAATGTTCCTTTTGTTCCATATACTTTATATCCTGGTAGCTGTGTCATAAAAACCATGCCACTGGTTAATGTAATTCGGTGACTAGGATAATATAAAATCATACTAAAGTAATCGTCTACCAATGAAACTTTTCTGGTGATTCTAATATCTGCAAATACGGCCAAAGGCATGCCTGACAATACTAAAGCTTGATCTACTAAATGTGGCCCTAAGTCGTACAATAATCCTGCACCAGGAGTTACAGCTTCCTTATGCGCTTTAGGACTTAAGGTAGTACGGTATCTTTCAAATGAAATTTGCACATCTAAAAAATCACCAATTTCTCCTTCTTTAATTAAATGTTGAAGTGTTAAAAAATCGGCGTCGTATCTTCTGTTTTGATACACTGCTAACTTTAGTCCTTTTTTATTGGCTAGGTCATCTAACTCCTGTGCCTCTGCCGAAGTATTGGTAAATGCTTTTTCACATACAACATGTTTGCCAGCAAGCAAAGCACTTTTTGTATAAGCAAAATGAGAATCGTTAGGACTATTCACTACTACTAAATCAATAGTAGGATCGGCTAATAATTCTTCGTAACTATTATATGATTTTGTGCCAGGATAGGCAGCCTCAATATTTTTTGTAGAACGTTCCCAGCTTCCCACTAAATTAAAATTAGGATTGGTTGCAATAAAGGGAGCATGGAAAACTTTTCCGCTCATGCCAAAGGATACAAGTGCTGTGTTTATCATAGATTAAAGATAAAAAATATCGCGGGTTAAATAAAAACAAAAATCCTCCCAAATATTCGGGAGGATTTTAAAAATCTTAAGAGAGAAAATTTATAGGGCTTTATATTCTTTATAAGCCTAATAAATTATCTATCCAGCAACTTGCTTTCTTATGATGTTTAATGCACCACCAGCTTTAAACCACTCAATTTGTTGTTGGTTATAAGTATGGTTTGCTTTAATGGTATCAGTACTTCCGTCTTTATGCGTTAATACCAAAGTTAATGGAGTTCCTGGTGCAAAGCTAGTTAAGCCTGTTACATCAATACTATCATCTTCTTGGATTTTATCGTAGTCAGCTTTATCAGCAAATGTCAAAGCCAACATACCTTGCTTTTTCAAGTTGGTTTCGTGGATACGAGCAAATGATTTTGTTAATACTACTCTCACCCCTAAGTGACGAGGTTCCATCGCAGCGTGCTCACGAGAACTTCCTTCACCATAGTTTTCATCACCTACTACAATCGTTCCAACACCAGCCGCTTTGTAAGCTCTTTGTGTATTTGGTACGGTGTCATAGTTGCCATTTAATTGACTCTTAACGTTGTCTGTTTTTTCATTGAAGAAGTTTACAGCACCAATTAATAAGTTGTTAGAGATATTGTCTAAGTGACCGCGGAATTTTAACCATGGACCTGCCATAGAAATATGATCCGTTGTACATTTTCCTTTTGCTTTAATTAATAAACGTAAAGATTTTAAATCCGTTCCTTCCCATGCAGCAAATGGATCTAATAATTGTAAACGCTTAGATGCAGGATCTACTGTTACAACTACATTTGAACCATCTTCAGCTGGCGCTTGGAATCCAGCATCTTCTACAGCAAAACCTTTAACTGGTAATTCATCACCAGATGGGGCATCCAATTTAACTTGCTCCCCTTTATCATTAGTTAATGTATCTGTTAATGGATTGAAAGTTAAATCACCCGCAATGGCTAATGCAGTTACAATTTCAGGAGAAGCTACAAATGCAAATGTGTTTGGATTACCATCCGCACGCTTTGCAAAGTTTCTGTTGAAAGAGTGAACGATGGTATTTTTTTCTTTCTTCTCAGCACCCACACGCTCCCACATACCAATACAAGGTCCACAAGCATTCGCAAATACTTTTGCACCAATTTGACTGAACACGTCTAAGAAACCATCTCTTTCAATAGTATATCTTACTTGCTCAGAACCTGGCGTAATCATGTATTCTGCTTTGGTAGTCAAACCTTTTTGAGCTACTTGTTTTGCTAAGCTTACTGCACGGCTAATATCTTCGTAAGAAGAGTTCGTACAGCTACCAATCAAACCTACTTCTACTTTTGTAGGCCATCCGTTGGCTGCAGCTACTTCTTTCATTTTAGAAATTGGTGTAGCTAAATCTGGAGTGAATGGTCCGTTTAAATGTGGCTCTAAAGTATCTAAATCAATTTCGATTACTTGATCGAAATATTTTTCTGGATTTGCATACACTTCTGCATCTGCAGTTAAGTGTTCTGCTACTGCATCTGCCAAAGCAGCTACATCTGCACGACCTGTTGAAGATAAATAACGGCTCATGCTTGCATCGTAACCAAAGGTAGAAGTGGTTGCACCAATTTCAGCACCCATATTACAAATAGTTCCTTTACCTGTACAACTCATGCTCGTTGCACCTTCACCAAAATATTCTACAATCGCACCAGTACCACCTTTCACCGTCAAGATACCAGCAACTTTTAAGATAACGTCTTTAGGGGCAGTCCATCCGTTTAACTTTCCTTTTAATTTGATACCAATTAATTTAGGCCATTTTAATTCCCAAGCCAATCCTGCCATTACATCACATGCATCTGCACCACCTACACCAATTGCTAACATACCTAAACCACCAGCATTCACTGTGTGCGAATCGGTACCAATCATCATACCACCTGGGAATGCATAGTTTTCCAATACTACTTGGTGAATAATACCAGCACCTGGTTTCCAGAATCCTAAACCATATTTATTAGAAACAGAAGCTAAGAAATCATATACTTCTTTACTCTCTGTTGTTGCAACTTGTAAGTCTTGTTTTGCTTCAACTTTTGCAGAGATCAAGTGATCGCAATGCACTGTACTTGGTACAGCTACTTTTGGACGACCTGCTTGCATAAATTGTAACAAAGCCATTTGCGCAGTGGCGTCTTGCATCGCTACACGGTCTGGACCAAAATCTACGTAAGAACCACCTCGCTCGAAGCTTTCTAATTTTTGATCACTATGTAAATGGGAGAATAAAATTTTCTCTGATAAGGTTAATGGACGGCCCAACATTTTACGAGCTGCTTCCACTTTCGCTGGCATTTCAGCGTACACTTTTTTGATCATTTCGATATCAAAAGCCATAGGTATAGATTTTGGTGTTAAAAACTGACGCAAAGGTAAGCCAAAATGCCGATTTTTTTTGATAGATTTGGGTACAAAATCACCCATCAACATGCAAAAATTGCGAGATTTCCTAGAATTACATGCTTTTGGCGTTTGTTCGGCAATGGGAGAGCGCCTTGGAATTGCCAGTTCAAGAATAAGAATGTGGTTTATTTACATCTCTTTTTTGACACTAGGGTCTCCTGTAATCATATACATGGCGCTAGCATTTATAAGAAGTATCAAGCATTATATATTGCAGGGAAAACGAAACCCCCTCAAATATTAAATTACTGCTTTACGTAATTTCACAAGCTTTTCTAGTAAAGGTTCAAGTAATTCCAATCTCAACATATTAGCACCATCACTTTTTGCAACAGAAGGATTAGGATGTGTTTCTATAAATAATCCATCAGCACCCGTTGCAATTGCTGCTTTTGCAACGGTTTCAATTAAGGCTGGATTGCCACCTGTAACACCACTAGTTTGATTGGGTTGTTGTAAAGAATGAGTACAATCCATAATCACTGGAACATTATTTTCAGCCATCGCTGGAATATTTCTATAGTCCACCACTAAGTCCTGATAGCCAAAAGTATTTCCTCTTTCAGTCAACATAACTTTTTCGTTTCCAGCTAATTTAATTTTATCTACTGCAAACTTCATTGAAGCACCACTTAAAAATTGTCCTTTTTTTACATTTACAATTTTACCTGTTTCCGCAGCTGCTATTAATAAATCGGTTTGACGACATAGGAAAGCTGGGATTTGTAAAATATCAATAAACTGTGCAGCAATAGCAGCCTCATCATGGGCGTGAATATCAGAAGTAGTAGGTACTTTAAATTGCGCTCCTACTTTTTTTATTAATTCCATTCCTGTGTCATCCCCAATACCAGTAAATGAATTGGCACTTGTTCTATTGGCTTTACGATAACTTGCTTTAAATACATAGGGGATGCCTAAATTCTTACAAATGGTAGACACTTTTTCACCAATTTCCATTACTAATTCTTCACTTTCCACTACACATGGTCCAGCGATTAAAAAAAAGTTATTCGCGTCGAATTGTTGATGCTTAAAGTGTTCTTGTAAATAATTAGGGATCATAATAGTAGTATTTGCGTTTACAAAGGTACGCAAAATACTAAACAGGTTGGGTAAGGATTAAAATCTTAATCCAAGGGTTATTCCTGCACCTCTAATACCTGCCCAAGGGCCATCAGTATTGATAATTACGCTATTCCCTGAAATAACAGTATTTAAATGAAAAGGGTTAGCCTTTGTGTTATCAATAATTGTTTTTACTGAATTCAATGCAACAGCAGGTACACCTTCAGGGGCATCAAATTGTAACTTCCCATTGGAACTTCCGTAATGTCCTCCTATAACCCAAAAGTCAAGTACTAGTTTGGTAAGTAATTGGTATTGCATTCCAAAATAAGCTCCAAAACTTTGAGATCTAATTGTTCCATTAAATTGAGCACTTGTTGAAATTTTAGTAGAAGGAGGGGTTACTCCATTGATTGGTGCTGGTGTTAATACATATTGATAATTTACAGGAACCTCTATTTCCATATTTCCAAATCTTGCATAGGGCGCAATGTAAAATCCTGACATTTTTTGTAAGCCTAAATAAAATCTACTTTCAACAGTTATCGCATTGTTGGCTACTTTGAAATTATCAAAATCAATATTAGTATTTGAAATAAATTGTTTAGTTAATTCCTTAAATGGCAAATCTCGCTTAGGCATCGTTGCATAACTAATAGATAAAGACATGAAATGATTCAAGCTTTTTTCAAATGTTACATTATAGTTCTGTAGCGCGTCAGCAGATAAATTCGTTTTTAAAATATGATCCCCTCCAATTAAACTTTGGGCATTTGAAATTGAACTTAAACATATGCAGGTAACAACTATTAATAGTTTTTTCATATTTAGTTACTTTTTAAAATTCGAGTTAAAAATCCAATATAGCAAAAGGGGGAAATTGCTTATAGAGCGTATAAATCAGCTACAGTTCTTTTGTCTAAAATAGCTAACGTATTATCTCTTACTTCGATCATTACTTTATTGATGCCACATTTTTTTTCATTGCAGCTATCACATTTTTTGTAAAAATTTAAACTCACGCAAGGTAATAATGCAATAGGTCCTTCAATGGTTCTAAAAATAGCTGAAAGCTTTATTTTTTCTGGAGGTATTGCAAATAAATAACCACCATGTTTTCCTTTTTTACTTTCTAGAAATCCAGCTTTTCTCAATTCAAGTAATATGTTTTCTAAAAATTTTAATGGAATCTTTTTTTCTTCTGCAATTTCTGCAATAAGAATAGGAGATTCGGTTTGCTTGCCTACCATATAGGATAAAGCCTGTAAAGCGTATTGTGTTTTTTTCGATAACATATTATAACCCTAAAACTTCTTTCATTGTAAATATACCATTTTTTTTATTGGCAAATTCCGCAGCCAAAACGGCACCACTTGCAAAACCTTTACGGGTATGTGCGGTATGTATAATTTCAATAGTATCGATAGAAGAACTATAAGTTACGGTATGTGTACCAGGAGCTGGGTCAATTCTCTCCGAAGTAATAATAAGGTCCGAAGGTGTTATAGATGGAGCGTTCACCCATTGATTTTTACGGCCAATATTCGCTAAAATTTGTTCTGCTAGTGAAATGGCTGTACCACTAGGGGCGTCTTTCTTTTCTGTGTGATGTAGTTCAATCATGGACACATCATATTCACTATAAGGCTCCATTAATTTTGCCAATTGCTTATTGACTTCAAAAAATAAGTTCACACCAATACTATAATTACTGCTATATACCAAGCATCCATTATGAGCTGTACAAGCAGTTTCAATTTCATTCCATTTATCTAACCATCCAGTGGATCCGCTTACAACAGGAACACCCAACTCAATACATTTTTTTACATTCTCAAAAGCACTATGCGGTCCAGTGAATTCAATAGCAACATCGGCATTAGAGATATTTTCTTTTGTAAATTCATGCGCATTTTGAACATCAATTTTTAAAATTATTTCATGTCCTTTCGCCACCGCTACTTCTTCGATTGCCTTGCCCATTTTGCCATATCCTATTAATGCTATTTTCATATTCGTGTACTATTAATATTCGCTAATATTTTTCTGAATTATTTATTTGCTTTGTGCATTTTTAAAATGCAATTGTAAAGATAATCCTGTTTGTTGATATTGAGGTTGTACAGTAGGCTTAATACTTATTGCCAAACTAGGACTAATATCAAATTCTTTTAAATGACCTGATACACTTGCATCTACTACATTTAATCCCCAACCAAGTATAAACCATAAAACAGAGTAGTCTCTATCCTTCCTAAACATATTCCTATAACTCTGTAAGGAACCTAAGCTTAGATTTTTTAAAGTGGGGTCAATTTTATCAAGGTCAGAATTGTCTCCATTTTGTGCCTTAAATTTTGCAGCGTATGCAAATTTTGTTTTGTTGTAAATATCGTCATTGTAAATATAAGTTGCTACTGGAATAGCTAAAGCGCCATACACAATAGGTAATTTCCAATATTGTTTATTATAAATTTGACCAAGCCCAGGCATAATGGCTGAATATTTTGCAGACAATCTAGGGTTGTGGTGCACAATGGTATCTGCTTTTTTGATGTAAGCTGAATCTTGCCCCCAACTATTTTGTTGAAACAGTAGTATGCATGTAAAAAGGATGACTAGCTTGGTACTAGCTAATGCTAACTTGCATTGCATCTAATATCGTATTTAATCCATTGATGTCCTGATAGGAGATGGTAATGCTACCACTTCCGTTTTTTTGTTGTTGTAAAACAACTTTTGCTGACAAATGGCTTGCTAATTTATCTTCTAATCTTTTATATACAGCAGATAGTTCGTTTTTTTTAGTTGGCTTTGGTGTTTTACCGGCAGCCGTGTTTGTTTTTTTAACTAACTCTTCAGTTTGTCGAACAGTCAAACCTTTTTCAATTATTTCTTTGAATAAGAAAAGTTGCTGATCAATTTCTTTTCCAATTAAAATTTTAGCCAAGCTCACACTTAAAGTGCCTTTACGAACAGCTGCTTGAATTACAGGAGGTAAATCTAATAAGCGAATATAATTGGCCACAGTCGAACGATCTTTACCCATACGCTCTGAAACTTTTTCCTGCGTATAGTTTAATTCCTGCATCATTCTTTGATAGCTTAATGCAACTTCTATTTCGTTTAAATCAACTCTTTGTAAGTTCTCTAATAACGCTAACTCTAATAATTCCTGATCATTCCCTTGTCTTACATAAGCTGGAATGTCTGCTAATCCAGCTAATTTAGCTGCACGAAATCTTCTTTCTCCAGCAATCAATTGATATTTACCGTTGGGCAATAATGCAACTGTGATAGGTTGAATGATATCGTGTAACTTAATGGAATGTCTTAGTTCTTGTAAAGCTATTTCATCAAAATCTTTTCTAGGATTCTTTGGGTTAACTTGAATATCATTTAATGGAATGCGGTTAGTAGCCACAGCCTTTTGAATCGTTTCCGTTTCTACCTTACCCGCTGGATTTTTATATTCCGCATGGATATTTTTCAATAGAGACCCAAGTCCCTTTCCAATCATATCTTTATTGGGTGTACTCTTGCTCATAGTTAATCAATTATTCGCTCGGCATTCGTCATTTTGGTCATGCCATTTTTTTGTAAAATTTCTTTTGCCAAGTTTAGATAGTTCACAGTCCCCTTACTATCTGCATCATATAAAATAACAGGCTTGCCCACACTTGGTGCTTCACTCAAACGAGTGTTTCTGTGAATAATTGTAGAGAAAACCATATCATCAAAATGTTTGCGTACTTCGCTAACCACTTGATTGCTTAATCGTAAACGACCATCATACATAGTCATTAAAATACCTTCAATTTGTAAATTTGGATTCAATCTGCTTTGAACAATTTTTACCGTGTTCAATAATTTACCTAATCCTTCTAATGCAAAAAATTCACATTGTACTGGAACAATCACACTGTCTGCTGCAACTAATGAGTTGACGGTTATCAATCCTAAAGAAGGTAAACAGTCAATGATGATAAAGTCGTATTGATCTTGAATAGGAGCTATTAAATCTTTAAGTACATTTTCTCTATTCGGGAAATTAACCAATTCTATTTCGGCACCGACTAAATCGATATGGGAAGGGATTAAATCTAAATGTGGAATTTCAGTTTTTAAAACAATATCAGTAAGTGGTGTATGGTTTATCATACCATCATATAAACTGGTAGTAACATTCTGTAAATCAAAACCTACTCCGGTAGTACTATTGGCCTGAGGGTCCGCATCAATCAATAAGGTCCTATATTCTAAAACAGCCAAACTTGCAGCAATATTAATTGCCGAGGTTGTTTTTCCAACGCCGCCTTTTTGATTCGCAATTCCGATTATTCTTGCCATAAAATGGTTATCCTTAATTTATTCCAAAAATAAGGCTTTTGGTACTATTTTTGTCCTTTAAATCCCTATATGCGCAACCCCATTTTCATTTCTATCCTGCTATTAGTGTTAATAGCGATCGATTTTTACATATTTCAGGTAATTAAGCACCTTTTACAGGGCAGTAACAGCAGTGTAAGAACGGGTATTAGTATTTTTTATTGGGGATTATGTATCGTTTGTTTGGGGGCGCTTTTGCTTTTCCCATACAGTACCAATCCTTACTTTAGACAGTATATTTTTTCAATAAGCATGGGTTGGATGTTTACCCAATTAATTATGGCATTGGTTTTTTTAATTGATGACATTCGAAGAGGAACTTTTTGGACCCTTAGCAAGATCACTTCATCCACAGGGGCGCAATTTATCAATACCGAAAATGGGATTCCAAGATCTACATTTTTAAGTTGGTTGGGCATTGGTTTGGCATCCACCCTTTTCTTTTCATTGATTTATGGTTTCGGTAATAAGTACAATTACAGAGTTATTAAAAAGAAGATTTCTTTAAATGGGTTAGCAGATGCGTTTAAAGGGTTTAAAATTATTCATATCAGTGATATTCATAGTGGGAGTTTAAATGATACAGCTGCGGTTCAAAAAGGGATTGATTTAATTAAAAGTCAGCAGGCAGATTTAATATTGTTTACGGGTGATTTAGTAAATGATAAAGCCACTGAAATGCATAATTGGATGGATGTATTTAATCAATTGTCTGCACCACATGGCGTTTTTAGTACTTTGGGAAATCATGATTATGGAGATTATGTGCAATGGGCAAGCCCTCAAGCGAAGCAACAAAATTTAGAAGACCTCAAAAAAGTACATGCTCAATTAGGATGGAGATTATTGATGAACGAGCATGTTAAAATAGAAAAAGAGGGGGCTGCATTGCAATTGGTGGGTATTGAAAATTGGGGTGCAAAAGCAAGGTTCCCTAAATATGGAAAATTGGATAAAGCTATGGAAGGAATTCATCCTGATCATCCCATTATTTTAATGAGTCATGACCCTAGCCATTGGGAAGCTCAAGTGATTACTGAATATCCACAGATACAATTAATGTTGGCTGGACATACACATGGCATGCAATTTGGATTAGAGAATCCATATTTTAAATGGAGTCCAGTACAATGGGTGTATAAGCAATGGGCTGGCATTTATAAAAACGGCAATCAACAATTATATGTAAACAGAGGCTTTGGATTTATTGGGTATCCAGGCAGGGTAGGTATTTTGCCAGAGATTACACTTATTGAATTAGCATAATTTTTTAATCAGATTTATTATGAAAAAATATTTTGGAATTTTCATCGCGATCTTTTGTTTATCCAATTTAAATGCGCAAGATAAATTTGCATTGGGTATTAAAATTGGACAAAATTTTTCCAGCGTGAATGATGTTGCAGTGGATCATAATACTGCATCCTATCATGCAGGGGTGACTACTTTTTTTACAGTGACTGATAAATTCGGAATTGCGCCAGAGTTTATTTTATCTCAAACAAAGTTAGAGACAACACCTGCGGTTACAAGCTTAATGGGTAATGGAAGTTTGCAACCGGAGACCTATCATTTAAATTATTTGTCAATTCCTTTACTTTGTGAATTTAAGCCGGTACAAAAATTTTCAATTCAAGCAGGACCTCAGTATAGCATTTTATTAGATCAAAAAAAGGATGGGGTGGGCAATGCAAGTATGGCATTTAAAAATGGCGAGTTTGCATTTGTTGGCGGCGCTAAATTTGATTTAGGTGGATTCTTTTTATACGGCAGATATGTTGTTGGCCTGCAAAACATAAATGAATTGCAGGACCAAACTAAATGGAGAACTACGCAATGGCAATTAGGCGTAGGAATGAAATTATTTAATTTTTAATTCTTTTTTAAGCGCTGTTAAATCAGTAGTTAATTTTTCTAAGGCATTGTTTTGATCATTGATAAAGCCATTGTCGTTTAAGGCACCCACTACAGCATTCATTTCAGCTTCGCTTTCATACACCATTTTTCTAAATGGATTTGAGTAATCCTTAGCCCTTGTATTTTGAATACGTGCTGTGATATCCGTTTTAATTTCTAAATAAGTATCAAGCCAATTGATTAATTGAGCTGCAGTTAATTTGCTCAATGGCTTTCCTGTTAAGGCTTCAAGACATTGAAGGGCATGATTGTCTTTTCTTGAAATATATTTTTCAGACTCAGCTTCGTAAAATGCGTGCACTTCGTCCCAGCTAGTAATGCTGTTGTTTTTAATCTTGCTTAAAAGCCCATCTACATTTTTCTGAGGGATTAATTGACCTCCAATATTGGTCCAAGTTAAATTGGTTGCCGATAATTTTACTTGTTGTAGCGTGCTTATAATCGCCTTGCCTTTTTTGTTTTCAGTTATTTTCAGCGCAGCCTCAATACCATATATGAAAATGATTTTTTCAAACATATGGTAAGCGTCATAAGACTTGATTAGTTTTGCTTTACGCTTACTGTTCTCGAATCCTGTTACCACAACTTCTAAAGCATCAATCTCTTTTTTAGTTTTTGTTTTCAAAAGGGTAGTACCTAATGCCAATAATTTAGCATCGTCAATATCAACATTCTTTTTTTCTTTTACCAATTGTGCGGTAGCCACTGCTTTTGCAATAATGTTTCTCGCATTCAATAATTCATTTACAGAATCAGGGGCTAAATAGCCGTATTCATAAATAGGAGTTTTGTATTTACGCTTATCACGATCTACATATTTCCAAGCATTTCTAGCTAAAGCATAAAAATTATACAAGAACCAGTAACCTGGCATAATCACCAATTCATCCTTTAAAGGATCATTACTAATTAATGAAAAAGGAATCGGAATATTTAATTCATAATTGTAATCGCCTTTATTCAACAAAGAGAAGCTTGCAAATACTGAATTGTGTTTAATGCTCACGCAAAGTCCAGGCCAAAAGCCTCTTCCCATAATCACTTCTCCATCGGCGCCACGGCTATTGTGATTAGATCCAAGTGTTGCACCAGCAGCAATATTACTTTGACCCATTACCAAGGCAGCACATAAAAAACTATTATTATGGTGCTGTTCATGTGCTGGGAATATCAATGAATTTAAAACCTCGCAGCAAGAGATAGTTGCATTGGGTCCAAGGAATGAGTTAATTAATCTTGCGCCATATTTTAATTGAGAGTAGTCGGATAAAACAAAACGTACTGCTTTAATACCATAAAATATTCTACAGCCATATCCAATGATGCCATTTACCAATTCACAACCTTCACCCACCTGTGATTTTGCAAGTGGATGTGAATTAATGGTTACATTTTTAATTTTATTAGCGCCTTTTAAATACGCATCTTCACCAATCCAAACGTCTTTAATAATCTTACAATTCTTAATCACAGTACGATCTCCAACTTTTCCGTAATACCCCAATTTATTGTCAAATTGATTATCTGTTAATTCAATAAATTTTTGTTGTAGTAAGGCATCGTTACGATGTCTAGTCCATAAATAGGCATCACCTGCAGTCATGCCATTAAAAGGCAATACTTTTCGGCCGGTATTTTCATTACAAAGTTCTAACCATATTCTTACCGATTCTGATTCTCCCTTTTTAATAATTCCGTTTCCAAATTTGGCATGATTCGTAGTCACTAATTCGTTCACATTATTAATGATTACTTCATTGCCTAATATATAATGTGACATATAATTCACATTGTGCACGGAAACATTATTTCCAAAATCACAACTAATAATGGTTGAATTATAAAGACCAATAGGGACAATCAAATCACTAAAGCTTAAACAGCTATTCTCTAAATTGCCAATTCTGATTAATCCAAAAAAGGAACAGTTCTTAACCAATTCAGGGTTAAACTCATTGGAGACTAAAATATTTCCCCAGTCGTCACTCGTATTTCTATTGCGTACTAAAATTTCAATTTCTAATGCAGATAGCTTACGATACTCAATGCCGCTTCTATTTTGTTTGTTTCTTAAATAGTATTCATCTTTCCCTTTAGGTAAGTCTTTGATAAAGCCATACCCTAATTGATTGAGCGCTATCTTTTTAATATTATTCATAAAAACTAGTTAAATAAAGTTGGATGTTTTTTATTCCAGTTGGTATTGTCTTGATATAATTTGGCAATATTCAAAATGGTTCCTTCGTCATATAAATTACCTACAAAACTAATGCCGGTTGGCAAGTTGTATTTACTATCAAATCCTGTCGGCACACAAACTACTGGGTGTCCTGTTAAATTAGTAATGGCTGCTTGATTTCCCTCGACGCCTCTGGAAGGGCAAATAATAACATCATATTTACTAATTACTTCGTTTACTTTTTGCATTAATAAACTACGATGTCTTTGCGCATTGATATATTCTACTGCAGGTACAAATCTTGCCGTTCTAAATTGATTAGGCCAATCGTATTTTGTTTGCCTTGTTAATTCGTCATCAATATTTAATCTTGTCATTTCGTCAAATTGAGCAGCACATTCCACACCAATCACCACATCCATGATATTAAAATTGTACACGCCACTATCTGGGAAATCAACTGGAATTAATTCAATACCTAATTTTTTATAAGTTGCTAATACCTTCCACTCACTTCGATTAGTGTCTTTTATTTTATCAAAATAGTTTTTAGCATAAGCAATACGTAATTTTTTTACATCCTTGATGGGTGTGTAATTAAATGGAGCATTGTTAGCGGATAAGTCCTTGCCATCTGTTCCATGAATATAATTAAATACAATAGCTGCATCATTTGCACTACGACAAATAGGGCCTACTTTATCTAAGCTATAACTTAAGGCCATGGCACCTGATCTACTAATACTTCCGAATGTAGGTCTTAATCCTGTTGCTCCACATTGAGTAGAAGGTGATACAATGCTTCCGTAGGTTTCAGTTCCAATCGCGAAAGGTACAAGCCCTGCAACAGTTGCTGCAGTGGATCCTGCAGAGGAACCAGATGATCCATATTTTAAGTTCCATGGATTTCTTGTTCTTCCACCATACCAATAATCACCCATGGCTAATGCGCCTAAAGTAAACTTTGCTACCAGTACTGCACCTGCATTTTTTAATTGCGTATATACAAATGCGTCTTCATCAATAGTTTGATTTTTATAAGGAGCTGCACCCCAGGTTGTTTTAGTTCCTTTTACAGCAAACAAATCTTTTAATCCATAAGGGATACCATGAAGTAGTCCTCTGTATTTGCCTTGTGCAATTTCTTCATCTGCCTTTTTTGCTTGCGCATAAGCGATATCCTCTGTTAAACTAATAACACATTCTAAAGTGTCACCATATTTTTTAATACGATCTATATAAAATTTAGTAAGTGCTAAGGAACTAATTTTTTTATTCTTAATTAGGTAGGCCAATTCGCTAATACTGTAAAAAGCTAAATCCTCTTTATGCTTTGGAAGTTCAACTTTAGTGAATGGTAAGTTTACTACACCCGCTTTTTTATTTTTATTTTGAGGCACTGCAATTTGCCAGGTACTCAAGGGTACACTATTTGGCAATGACAATTGGTGCATTGCTTTATAATTCGCAATATTATCAATTACGTCACTATATAAAGTGTCTATTTCTTTTTGGGTAAATTGAATATCAAAAAGTTTAGCCGCGCCAATTAAATCAGATTTTGAAACCGTCGTGTCTTGAGCGTTAGAAAATCCTACAATTCCCATTAATAGGACAATGAATAGATACTTCATGATATAATTAAATTTATTATATCAAAGATACTATCCTCGCTTTGTTTTGTTGCTTGAAAACCTTCTTTTTTGTCCACCTTTGGATCCAAAGCCGCCTTCCTGCTGTGGTGCTCGGCCTCTTGTATTTCTTGGTTTGCCCCAACCTGCATCCTGAGAGGTTTTATTGGCATGAAATTGTTGCATTGGGTAAGGGTGCTCAAAAATTACAGGCACTTTTTTACCAATCAATTTTTCAATATCTGCTAAATATGCTTTTTCTTCAAAATCACAAAAACTTAATGCAGTTCCCTCAGCGCCGGCTCGACCCGTACGACCAATACGATGCACATAGGTTTCAGGAATATTAGGAATGTCAAAATTAATAACGTGTGCTAATTCATCTACATCAATTCCTCTTGCTGCAATATCCGTAGCTACTAACACTCTTGTAGTTTGTTCCTTAAAATTACTCAAAGCACGTTGACGCGCATTTTGTGATTTATTACCATGAATCGCTTCGGCGATAATATTATTCTTAGTTAGCAATTGAACCACTTTATCAGCACCATGTTTGGTTCTTGTAAAAACCAAGGCAGTTTTAATGGCTGGGTTTTTCAATACCTCTACTAATAAAGAATTCTTATTTACTTTATCTACAAAATAAACTGCTTGATCAATAATTTCAACGGTTGATGAAACCGGCGTTACCGTTACTTTTTCTGGATTATGTAAAATGCTATTGGCAAGACTTACAATTTCGGGCGGCATAGTTGCCGAGAAAAATAAAGACTGTCTTTTTTTAGGAAGCACTGCCAATAATTTTTTCACGTCATGCACAAATCCCATGTCCAACATTCTGTCTGCTTCGTCTAATACAAAAAATTCTACATCTCTTAAACTAATAAAACCTTGATTCATTAAATCTAATAAACGTCCAGGGGTAGCAATCACTACATCCACTCCATTTTTCAATGCAGTTACTTGTGGGCCTTGTCCCACGCCACCAAAAATAACGGTGCAATTTAATTGTGTGTGTCTGCCATAGGCATTAAAACTTTCGGCAATTTGAATTGCTAACTCACGTGTTGGAGTGACAATTAAACTTTTAATTCTTTTTCTTTTTTCAACGGGTTTCGCTGAAAGTAATTGTATAATAGGGAGTGTAAAAGCAGCTGTTTTTCCTGTTCCTGTTTGGGCACATCCTAATAAGTCCTTTCCTTCTAATAAAATGGGGATAGACTGTTCTTGAATGGGTGTTGGGTTGGTGTAACCTTCCTCAAATAATGCCAATAAAATGGGTTCAATTAACCCTAGATCTTTAAAATTCGTACTCATAATGGACTGCAAGGTACGCCTTTTAAATTTGAGGGGCTTTTTAAGCCTACTTGTGCACTAATTGGTAAGAATTTAATACAAGTGCTTGTATGGTCTTAGACGGTACGATTCTATTAAGGTGCAATGTGTTCCAATGTTTCTTATTCATATGAAATCCAGGGAAAATTGCATCCGGGTATTGATCTCTTTGGTCAATTATATCATCAGGTGTTGCCTTGTAATTCATGGTAGTGGGAAAGGAAACTAAATCAACAGTCAAAAACATTTTACCTTTTGTTTTGAGCACTAAAGTACTTTCTCCAAATGGGAAACATTCTTCGGTCTCAGGTAAGGATAATGCGTAGTTTATAATTTCATCAATTTCCATAAATGAAGTTAAATTTCATTGAAAATTATAAAGAATACTTTTTCATTTGTTTATGCATAATGGAAAACCAAATAGGCGGAAATAAGGAAAGCACGATCATGCCGGGATAGCCTGTAGGCATTTGAGGAGCTTCCTCCATATTTCTTAATACCTGATATTTTCGAGAGGCTAAATAATGATGATCACTGTGTCGGCTTAATTCAAAAAGCATTAATCGACCAATGACATGATTGCTATTCCAACTATGATGCGGTTTTACTCTTTCATACAATTCACCTGTTCCTTTCTCTCTTGATAAGCCGTAATGTTCAATATAATTTACGGTTTCAAGAAGAGTAGCACCCATTAATGCGGCACCCATAAAATACAACATTGTAGAAGTTCCAAAGAAATAAAGAATAACTATTACAAAAGCTATTTGAATGATTTGAAATAAAAACATTTCATTGAAAATATAAGGCAATGTTCTGTTTTTCTTTTTAGCTTCTTCCACTGCGATATGCCAAGCACTTAGATAGGTTCCAACAAAAGTTTGAATCCAAAAAGCATATACAGTTTGTTTGTATTTAGCCGTGCTTGGATCATGTGGTGTTGCTACATGTTTATGATGCCCCTTATTATGTTCAATAAAAAAGTGCATGTATAAGCTAGTAAGCAATAATAGCTTTGCTAAAAATTGTTCAAATACATTGGTTCTATGCCCTAATTCATGTGCTGCATTAATGCCAAATGCGCCACATAATAATCCCATTGCTACTATGCGTCCTGCAATATCCACTCCTGATAATTCTTGTTTAAAGCCAATTAAGAAAATAAATAAAAGTAAATATTGTAACGGCACTGTGAGCCAAATGATAAAGTCATAAAATTTATTTGACTTTGCCAATTGCTCTTCCACTTCATCTAAATTTTTTGGATCTGGAGCGATGAATAATTCTAAAATGGGTATAAAGAAGAATACATATAAAAGAGGCACCCAACACAAAACACCTGTGTTATTAAAAGCCAAATAGCTTAATAAATACAATACAAATGGGGTAGTGTATTTGAACGACTTTGTAAATGCAATCATAGTTAAATGTAAGAAATTTGCAATAAAAAATTATAATTGAATATTAATAAATGATAGAATATTCATTAGAGAAATCAATGCAATGAAGTTGTATACTAATATTCTTATAAATTCATCCCAAGAAATAAATCTAGGCCTATGCCAACACCATTTGAGGATGAAAAAGAATAAAGAAATGGGCAACAAGTATAAATAGATTAAGAAAAATCCTTGATATGTTGCTTTTATATAATTTTTATAAGAGAAATATTGCCTAGAGGATATAATATTATAAGTGGACAGTACTAGTAGGAAGATTAAAAAAATCTTTCTTAAAGTTGATTTTACAATTGGCTTGAAAATGAGATCTCTATTCAAATTGATGTTTTACTTATTCCACCGTTACCGACTTTGCTAAGTTTCTTGGCTTATCCACGTCAATTCCTTTATAGATACCAACGTAGTAACTTAATAATTGTAAAGGGATTACGCTTAATAATGGAGCAATTACTTCGTCAATATCAGGAACAAACATAATATTGTCCGACATGGTTGGAAGTACGGAGTCGCCAATGGTTGCAACAGCAATCACCTGTCCTTTTCTTGCTTTAATTTCTTGAATATTCGAAACTACCTTTTCGTAATACATGTCTTTTGTAGCGACAAATACTACTGGTAAATTTTCATCTACTAATGCAATTGGACCATGCTTCATTTCGGCAGCTGGATATCCCTCTGCGTGGATATAAGTAATCTCTTTTAATTTTAATGCACCTTCTAATGCAATTGGGAAATTGTATCCACGCCCTAAATATAAAAAGTCAGAGGCACCTTTGTATTGTTTTGCAATACTTTCAATTTTTGAAGTATCTGCTAAAATTTCTTTTACTTTTTCTGGTACCGATGCCAACTCATTCACTAAATGTACATAGCGCTCATCGCTGATACTTCCTTTTGCTTTGGCCATCTTTAATGCCATCATACTCAACACAGCCAATTGACCAGTAAATGCTTTGGTACTTGCTACGCCAATTTCAGGTCCCGCATGCGTGTACGCGCCTGCATGAGATAAACGTGCGATGCTACTTCCTACTGCATTAACTACGCCAAATATAAATGCCCCTTTTTCTTTTGCACTTTCTAATGCAACCAAGGTATCTGCTGTTTCACCACTTTGGGAAATGGCAATAATTACGTCACCTGGATGGATCACAGGGTTACGGTATCTAAATTCAGATGCATATTCTACTTCAACAGGAATACGACATAATTCTTCAATCATATATTCAGCAACCAAACCAGCGTGCCAGCTAGTTCCACAGGCAACAATCATAATTCTAGAAGCCTTAGTTAAAGCTTCAATGTGATTGTCTACACCTGCCATTACAATTTGTTGTTGCTCATGTAATAAACGTCCTCTTAAACAGTCAAAAATAGTATCGGGTTGTTCAAAAATTTCTTTCAACATAAAATGGTCATAGCCGCCTTTTTCAATTGCCGCTAATTCCATGTCTAGTTTTTGAATGAATGGAGTTTGCTTTTCGTTTCCTAAATTCTTTAAGATTAATTCGTCTGCTTTTACAATGGCAATTTCATAATCATTTACATAAACCACTTCCTTCGTGTATTCAATAATAGGAGAGGCATCACTTGCTAAAAAGTGTTCCCCTTTTCCAATACCAATGACTAATGGACTTCCTTTACGTGCAGCGATAATGGTTTCTGGATCATCTTGATCAATTAATAAAATGCAATAAGCACCCACTATTCTTTTTAAAGCAATTCTCAATGCTTCCTCTAAAGTACTTTTATTATTATCTTGAATGTCCTGAATAAAATTCAATAAAACTTCGGTATCCGTATCACTCTTAAAAGTATATCCTTTGCTCGTTAATTCTTGTTTGATTTGTGCATAGTTTTCAATAATTCCATTATGCAACATGGCTAAACGACCATTATTTGATAAATGCGGATGTGCATTTCGGTCAGATGGTTCACCATGGGTAGCCCAACGCGTATGCCCAATACAAATATGAGAATGCATGTTTTTCCCAACAACAGCATCCTCTAACTCTGCCACTTTGCCTTTCTTTTTATGTACTTGCAAATGGCCTTCTTGGATAATGGCTACTCCGGTACTGTCATAGCCACGATATTCCAAACGCTTTAAACCTTTTAATACAATCGGGTATGCTTCTCTATGGCCAATATATCCTACAATTCCACACATAATATTTGATTTGAGTTAAATTCAATAATTTGAGCAAAAATAAACATTAATATTTTAATGTATGTCAACAATCAGTCAATTTGATTTCTCATCAGACTATGTTTTAGAAGATGAACGCGTTATTTTAAGACCTATAACGATTTCGGATACCGAACAGCTTGTTCAATACGTGCAAAATGAACCCGAATTATGGCAATTCTCCTTGGTGGCCATTCAAAAGCCGGAGGACTTAAAAGGATATATTGAAACAGCGATTCAAGGAAGAAATGATAAAAATTCCTACCCTTTTATTGTATTTGATAAAATATCAAATACCTACGTGGGTAGTACAAGATTTTATGATATTCAATTGGGATTTGAAACCACTCAATTAGGGTATACTTGGTATAGTAAAAAAGTATGGGGAACGGGATTAAATCAACATTGTAAATCTTTATTATTACAATTTGCTTTTGAAAAAATGAATTTTAAAAGAGTGGAGTTTCGTGCAGACAATAATAACAAAAGAAGCATCGCTGCGATGCAAAAAATTGGTTGTACTGTGGAAGGGGTTTTAAGAAGTCATTTGCCAAAGCCAGATGGTTCGCGAAGAGATTCAATTATCCTAAGTATCACTAAAGAGGAATGGGATAGTTCGGTTAAAAAAGTGTTACAAGCGCAACTTTAATAAAAGCAATTAAAGAAAGTAGAAATCAAAATTTCAACTATAAAAGTGTTCCTTTAAGAATTGTCATTGCAACAGTGAAATAAATAACCAATGCTGTAACATCCACTAAGGTTGCAACAAAAGGTGCCGAAGATGCAGCTGGATCTGCCCCTAATTTTTTTAAGACAATTGGCAACATGGAGCCTGCAACGGTACCCCAAATTACAACACCTAATAATGTGAATCCAATTGTGATAGCAACTAAGATGGGATGTAAACCGTAATAACCAGGTTTGATATAATGCCAAATCATAATTCTAAAAAAACCAATTAAGCCTAAAACTGATCCTAATAAAAGTCCACTTGAAATTTCTCTTCTTAATATTTTCCACCAATCTTCAATCGTAATTTCCCCAACCGACATGGCTTGAATAATAAGTGTAGATGCTTGAGATCCGGAGTTTCCACCGCTAGACAAAATCAATGGAATAAATAAGGCTAGCACTACTGCTTTTTGAATTTCTCCTTCAAAATAACCCATGGCTGTTGCAGTAAACATTTCACCAAAAAATAATATGACTAGCCAGGTAATACGTTTTTTAAAAAGTTTACTTAATGAAATATCCAAATAGGGTTCATTCAAAGCTTCGGTACCTCCCATTTTTTGCATATCCTCAGAGAACTCTTCGTTCGCAACCCAAAGGATATCATCGATGGTTACGATACCTAACAATACATTATTATCATCGACAACTGGAATGGCAGTTCGGTTATTCATTTTGAAAACCTGACTTGCATGTTCCTGATCATCGTAAACATTTAATGCAACATATCTTCCGTCTAAAATATCTTTAATGATGGCTTCAGGTTGTTCAATTAACACATCTCTAATTCTGATGTCATCAATTAAACATCCATTTTGATCAATGATGTAGATTACATCAATGGTTTCATATTTTTTTCCGTACTTACGGATATTTGCCAATACCTGCGCAACTGTATAATATTCGTAAACATATACATAATCGGGAGTCATCAAACGACCCACGCTATCCTCAGGATATCCTAGTAATGATAAAGTAATTTTTCGTTCTTCGGGATCTAATAATTTAATTAAATCTCTAATTGCTGCTTTAGGTAATTCCTCCAAAAAGTCGGTACGGTCATCGGGAGGTAACTCATTTAGAATCTTAGCCGTTTTACGCGCTGGTAATTCTTTAATGATATCTTTTTGTTGGTTAATGTCAAGAATCTTGAATACACTTACAGCACGGTGCACAGTCATATGATCAATGATGGAAGCTTCTTGTTCTGGGAATTCATTCACCAGTTCCACTACATCACTAATATTTTGCTCATCCAAAAATTCTCTTAAAAGTGTTTCGTCATTTTTGGCTAGTACTTCTAAGAAAGTTTCCGATAAATTAACTTCTTCTATTTTTAATTCATCTGACATGGGGTGCAAGTTAATAAAAATCCTAAGGATGCCCTATATTTAGGCCATGATTCTTCCATTCTTAACAATTGCTTCATCTAATAATCGGGGGCGCGGGGTATTCACTACAGAGCCCATCCCTGCTCATACTGTTATTGAAATTGCCCCTGTAATTGTAGTGTCAGCAACAGAAAGAGAAAAACTAGAGCAAACTTTGTTGTACGATTATATATTTGAATGGGGAGCAGATAGCAAAATGGCAGCAGTTGCATTAGGGTATATTTCCATATACAATCACTCCAATAATCCTAATTGCTCCTATGATATGGATTTTGAACATCAAACCATTACTATTAAAACCTTACAAAAAATTGAAATAGGTTCAGAGCTATTTATTAATTACATGTGCCCTGAGGGCCCTTCCAATGATCCAGTTTGGTTTGAACAAAAATAGAAGTGTTAAAAAAATAATACACATACAGGCATTGAAACATGTATGGTGTTGCCGGTATCAGTTAAATCACCAGTTAGCTTATTAATTGTAAACACGGTAATATTATCGGTGTCTTGATTGGCGGCTAATAACCAATTTCCATCCTGGCTGATATTAAAATTTCTAGGTCTTTTTCCGAGTGTTGAAAAAAGCTTCATTTGATTTTCGTCTAATTTTCCATTAGACAAAATGGGGAATTTTGCAATATTGTTTTCATCACCTCTATTGCTAACATAAACATATTGACCATTTGGAGATATATGAATGTCCGCAGTGCCTGGTTCTCCTTTATATTGACTTGGATGCGTCAAAACCCTTTGTAAAAAAGTAGCTTTTCCGTTGTTAAAATTATAAACACTGATACTTCCTGAAAGTTCTTCTGCAACGTATAAGTATTTTCCATTTTTTGAGAAAACAATATGACGAGGCCCCGAACCAAGATTTGCATTAATTGTAGATGATTTAGTGATATCCAAAGGCAAATTATTATTGTTATTGTAAGGGTATACAAAAACTTTGTCCATTCCTAAATCAGGAGTTAATAAATAATCACCCTTTGGAGAAAAAAAAGCTCCATGAACATGCGCTTTTTCTTGTCTTGCAGGATTAATACTCTTTCCTTCATGCTGAATATATTGCTGTGCATTTGAAACGAGTCCATCAGCAAAACGATGAAACTGTGTAATACTTCCTCCTGAATAATTGGCAACCATTATATTGTGTTCATCAGGACTTAGACTAATATAACAAGGGTCAGCACTTTTAGTTGATTTCTGTTGTAATAAACTAAGCTTATTTCCTTTCAAAGAAAATACTGATATCATTCCATCTTTATTTTCATTGGTTGCATATACAAATTGTTTGTCTTTAGTAATAGTAAGGAATTCAGGGTTAGAAATACTATCTGTATGGCTCAATTCAATTGATTTTCCAGTGGCTGTATCAAAATTAAAAACATAAATTCCTTGGCTACCTTGTTTGGTATAAGTCCCAATTAATAAATTTGCATTTTGGGCTTGTAATGTATTGTTAACTAACAATAAAAGGATAAAGCAGTAAAAATATTTCAACATTATTTCGATTTTAAACTATTGATAAACGCGTACATAATCCACTAACATTCTCACTGGAAATATACTATCATCAATTGTATTTCCAGCCATATTTCCACCAATAGCAAGGTTTAATAATAAAAATTGTGGTGCTACAAATGGGTAAGAGTCAGTGCCTCTTCCATCATTCGCAACGGTATAGTAAAGCGTGCCGTCTACATAAAATTTTATTAAATCCTTGCTCCAATCTAATGTGTAAATATGATAATCATCTGTAACGCCTGGAATAGCAGTTTTATATGTTTTTTGAGTGCCTAATGTCCAGTTTAATAATTTAGAATGAGCAGACCAATTGATTACTTCGGCCTC
>CAJADG010000020.1 GCA_903938445.1 uncultured Bacteroidota bacterium
AAAACAACCCCAACAAGAGGTTGCACACCATTCAATGATATCTGCAATTACTAACCCAAATACGGGCATCCAAGTAATTGATAGGGAAATAAAACATTTATCTGAGAGCGGATATTTGCACAATCATATTAGAATGTATCTGTCTTCCATTATTTGCAACATTGGTAAAGCACATTGGCTTAACCCCTCAAAGTGGATGTATTATCATTTATTGGATGGTGACATTGCAAGTAATAACTGTAGTTGGCAGTGGGTAGCAGGGGCTTTCTCTAGTAAAAAATATTATTGCAATCAGGAAAACATCAATAAATATACATTCTCAAATCAAACGGATACATTTTTAGATACATCCTATGAAGCATTAGTGGATATGCCTATTCCATTGACTTTACGAGCAACAGAGGATATTGATTTACATGCCAAACTACCTGAAACCAAATTCCCATTAATTGATATTAATTTATCCACCTTGATTTATAATTCCTACAATCTAGATCCCAATTGGAAAAAGGAAGAAAATTTCAATCGTATATTATTATTGGAGCCTTCTCATTTTAAAGCCTATCCAGTAAGCGAAAAAGTAATTGAATTTGTGATGAATTTAGCTAAGCATATTACAGGCATTCAAATATATGTAGGCGAAGTCCAAGAAATAGTAAATGTTTATAAAGCAAGTAATATT
Source organism: uncultured Bacteroidota bacterium (assembly GCA_903938445.1). GTDB lineage: Bacteria > Bacteroidota > Bacteroidia > Chitinophagales > Chitinophagaceae > Sediminibacterium. The sequence goes on from CAJADG010000020.1 coordinate 683, forward strand.
GAGCCATCAGCAAAAATTATTTCAAAAGAGCATCCTGCATTTGATTATTATCCTGGAGTTAAAGAAGAAAGAGAGTGGATGTTCCCAAGCGTTACAGGATATCATCCATCCTTTTTTAGTTATTGGAAAAAGTGTGAGCGTATAGTGAATAAATTATAGAAACTTAACCTTATTAGCCTCTGATGGAATAGCGCATTCATTTCTTTTACCAAAAATTCGGTATCTATTTTTTGCAATCAAATCATATAAAAAATTGCGAAACCATTTTGGAACAATCCTGCCGTACTGTAAAATGCTAGGCCATCCAGTTAATAATTTTGCAATTTCTATAATAGCATCTGACTTATCATACACTTTCGTTTCCTTAATAAAAATTACAGAGGTATTATCTATGGCTATATTATTTTGAAGCATGATATTTTTACCCGCTTCGGTTTGTTGTGCACTAAAATTTAATTGATTATTGGCATCATGCTTAATTAAAAACAAGACAGTTGAATTGCATAAATTGCATACCCCATCAAAAAGCACAATATTCATTATATTGATTAAGATGTAAAATTACAAAGAAAAGCCCCGCAATTGCGAGGCTTTCAAATATATTATCGTGTATAATAGCAAGAAACTATTTGCCTGAAATTCTTGATCTTAATTCAGGGAAGCGATATACAGCAACGATCCAAATAAACGCTTGAATAATGCATTGAGCAACAAAAGGCAAACCATGCTCCAAATGCGTTGCAATGGCACCACCCATATAAGCAGCCAAAAGTAAGGTACCCAAAACACCTGTTCTTGGGATTACAAATAAAATAGCAGCTACAATTTCAATAATACCTAAGGTTGTAAAAGCCTGAGCATTCAATCCAAAAGAGGCGCCCATTTTTAAAGCTTCTGGGTTAGCAGTGAATTTTCCAATTGCACTACCTACAAATATGAATGCTACTAAAGCAGTAAGCACCCAATAAATAATTTTGTTAGCCATTGTGTTTGATTTTGAGTTTTTAGTTTTAATTAGTTTAAGTGTTTGTAAATATAATTCTTATTTATTTTTTAATGCCTTGAATTTTTCGATATCTAAACACATAACCCCCCACATATATCCATCTACATCTTCAATACTTCTTAAATACATAAAGCCCTCATCTATGGCAGCTACTGGTTCTTTTCCACCTGCCATTAATCCACTTTCCATGATTTCATTCACTTCCTCTAAACTATTAACCGGCAAAGTAAAGGAAGGTATTTGATGCTTACTGGCATCAATCATAGTCTTATTCAAGTACGTATTTGCAAAATGTCTGGTTTGCAACATGATATAGATAGCATCGGACCACACCATGCACTTTTGTTGCTCATCAGTAAATAATGGATTGATCGTAAAACCAAGTGCTTGATAAAATCGCATTGATTTATCTAAATCGTTGACAGGGATATTTATAAAAATTTGTTTCACTTAATGTGTTTTAATCTTTATTCAAATGTTTGCTTTTACCTACCCAGCCTAAATGCGTGTGATCAAAACTGTCTAAGTACTTTAATCCATAGCCTGCAACTCTATCAAATGTAGAATGCGCTAAAAATACCAAAGCAATTTTTATAATTAAATCATTTTGTAATAAATATCCTACAATAAATAATACCGCTAAAACTCCTTGATGGTGAAATATATTATATGCAATGGCTCCTAATTTTTTTGTAATTACAAAAAGAATAAATGAGACATCTGGCACAAAAAATAAGGCCAAATAAAATCCCCAAGCTCCAGGATATAAATGAAAGTAAATACCACTAAATAATAAGAGCAAACCTAAATTTTCTAATTTTAAAACGTATTTCATTTTAATTGATTTATGTATTTTATAAATTTAGAACAAAAATGCAACTACTCCAAGCTTGTCATATGACGAAACAGTTGATCTTGCCGCTAAGGGAATCAAGGCGAATCATTATAGGCAATAAATTGTGTTATAATAAACCTACTTATAAAATCAATAATCTGCTTTTTTTGCTCTTACAATTAAATCTGTGTCAATTAACTCTAAAGCCAATACCATTTCCTTAACCGTTTCTTTGTATTTTTTAAAATGTGGTGCTATTATATGTGACTGATATGCTTCTTGATTTTCGTATACTTCAAATATGGTAATAGAAGTAGTATCTTTTTTATCTGCGACAACAGTATAAGACAAAACACCAGGCTCTAATTTAATGGCAGCATCCATTTGCTCTTTTAGTGCAACTTTGTATTTATCCAATTGATTAATGTCTACTTTAATTTTTGCAATTCTATACATAGTATTTGAATTTTGGGCTTTTGTAGTAAAACTAAATAGCGATAATATTCCAGTTAGAATAAATATTGAAAAAATATTTCTTATCATAATATTCAATAAAAGTTTAGTCTATAAATGTATGAAAAATAAATATGTCTATTATATTTTAGCAATCATATCCACTCCCCTTTTAAATTTATTTTGAAATATTCCAGCAGCCGTTGCTACAATAATTGAAGCAAAAGCGGATAAAAAACATAGGGCTAAAAAACCAGCTGGGTCATCTTCTTTACTATGAAAAATTTTAATATATAAACCAGCAAAAAATATAAAGCAACAAAGTACGATCCCGCAGTATTTAATATTCTTAAGCGTTTGTATAGCCTCGGGTGTGAAAACCTTACTTTGACTAATATAAGTAAGTAATTTAAATGCCTGATACAAAGCCGTAAAAAAAGTTATAGAAGCAATATATATGTACGCTATAAATGGGTCAGCGTAGATTTTTAATAAACTTAAATTAGTTGCTCTTCCCTCGCGCAATGGTGCTGTTATTAAAATGGCAATTGATATTATTCCGATTAGTACCAATACTGATTGAAGAAACCTGATTAATATTCTCGTCATTTTTGGTATTTAAGTATTGATTATTAGAAGAACGAAATTGATAAAGTTTTTATTTAGTATTTTTCATTTAGTGAATTTAAACTAAAGGGGCAATATCATTTAAACTTTCTTGCATTTTTGCTTTCTCCCAATTATCCATTAATTCATTTTGATGAAGACCTGTCCACTCTCTAACTATTCCTAAAATCCTAAGTGGGAGATAGCCTCCAATTAGTTCATTATTCTCAATATCAATAATGCCTTCAAAATCTCCATAAACAGCATGAAAATGTGGAGGATTATGATCTCTATAAAACATGCGAATAATAACCCCTAGAAAAAAACTAATTTGAGGCATGAAACAATTTTGGACTTAAAATTTCTCCAAAATGTTTGCCAGTTAATTCAGCATAAATAGTAGTAGCATCAATTTCTAGTTCATTTGACCAAGCTATTGAATTTCCATTCGTATAAACTTTTGCGAACTGATTTTTATCTTGAAGTACTTTGAAAATTCCTTTTTCTACTAAATCATTTAATTGAACATTCCCAGCTATACCATCATCAAATTTGATGTTAATAGTATAATCGGATAAATATTTAACTTCTTGAACTTTCATAATCAAATGTACAATTAAAAAAGTTGCATATATACACCTACGTATAAATACATGGCAAGTATGGATATTTAAGAGGCGCAAACGTACTAGAAAATTTCCTAACTCATTGACGGACAAAGAAAAAGGCGACATTTCTGTCGCCTTGTGCACTCTTGCTCCCCCTTCTGGACTTGAACCAGAGACCCTCTGATTAACAGTCAGATGCTCTAACCAACTGAGCTAAGGAGGAGTATTCCCTTTATGGGGTGGCAAAAATAATACATTTTAGCAAAGTACAAAAACTTTAAAAGAAAGAATTAGGTTTAAAACCAATAAAAATTCCATCAGGACGGGTTTCGACAGGGTAAGTCTTTAAAAAATAGCCTTCTCCAGTAGTATTACGGCCGTTTTTCATGTCAAAAGCATATCTATGAAGTGGGCAAACCACCTGACCCTGGGCGTTAATATATCCAGAAGCCATTCTTCCGCTGGCATGGGGGCATTTTTGCGCAAAAGCATAATATCCCTCCGCCCATTTAGCTAAGGTAAATTTTCGACCTTCTAGCTCCATTTCAAGCATGCCATTTTCACTAAAACATAACTCTTGTGGAAATTCAGTGATCAATACCCAGTTCATGTAAAACTTGTTTGCGTATTAAGTAAAGAAAACTGTTTTGTATGGATATTTCACTTGATACATATCTCGTACTTTATGCAAAATCACTGTCCTTAATTCTTCGATATTTAATTTTTCAATAGCAGAAACAAAAACACATTGATTATTAGTGATACCATTCCAACGTTCTTTTAATTCTCTTAAAATATCTTCCTTCACTTCATCCTCTAACCACTCGTCAAAATATTTTTGCTTGTACAAATCCATCTTATTAAAAATAGTAACGACTGGCTTATCAAAAGCTTTCAACTCTTGTAAAGTTTTGTTCACAACAGCAATTTGATCTTCATACTGTGCATGTGAAATATCCACTACATGCAATAATACATCGGCCTCGCGTACTTCATCTAATGTACTTTTAAAACTCTCCACTAAATGATGCGGAAGCTTACGAATAAACCCAACTGTATCACTTAATAAAAAAGGAGTATTTTCAAAAACTACTTTACGCGTAGTGGTATCAAGGGTTGCGAACAATTTATTTTCTGCAAACACATCACTCTTACTCATTAAATTCATAATAGTGCTTTTGCCTACATTGGTATAACCTACCAATGCTACACGAATAAATTCACCACGCTCTTTACGTTGTGTGAAAGATTGTTTATCAATTTCCTCTAATCTTTTTCTTAGTAATGAAATTTTATCTTTAACAATACGACGATCGGTTTCAATTTCAGTTTCACCAGGACCACGTGAACCAATACCCGCACCTTGTCTTTCCAAGTGTGTCCACATTCCTTTTAAACGAGGTAAAATATATTGATATTGCGCTAGCTCTACTTGCACTTTTGCAGAAGCGGTTCTTGCTCGCGATGCGAAAATATCTAAGATTAAATCGCTTCGATCAATCACTCTGCACTTAACTTCTTTTTCAATATTGGAGATTTGTGATCCTGTTAATTCATCATCGAATATCACCATATCAATATCCTTCGCTGCAACGTATTGTTTTATCTCATCCAATTTTCCCTTTCCTACAAAAGTTCTTGAATCTGGATGTTGTAATCTTTGTTTAAATAATTTAATAGTCATTGCACCCGCCGTCTCTGCTAAAAATGCAAGCTCTGCTAAGTATTCATTTACTTGCTCCTCGGTTTGGTCTTTTTGTATCACTCCCACCAATACCGCTTTCTCTTCCTTTTTAATAATACTTTTCTTCTCTATCAAAATGCAACTTTTTTACAAAGATAATCTAATGTTTGAGGTAAATAAAAAACCCTCCAAATAGAGGGTTTTCAAAATATTGAAATTAATTAACTATAAACCACTAATTGTTATGCCAAAAGAAAATTTATTCATCACAGCGCCATATCCATCACGTAAATACCCAGTTGGAGTGTAACCCATGTCAAAAGAAAAAATACCATAACCAGCACGACCTGTTAAAGTGACGTCGGTAGAATTAAAGAAACGAGTATCCTCTTGTTTTTCAATAAATGTTTTACCGTAAATAGAAGCTCCGCCTGCTGTTTCGTAGTTTTTTGCTTTAGAATATGCCTTTAATAAAGCACCTATTTTTAATCCAGCTGCAGCTTTCCAAGATTTGCCAGGATGCGCTGGATTGCTATAATATCTTATTTCTACTGGAGCTTGTAAATAAATAGTAGTTAATTTTTGTTTAGCAAAATGATTAGCAGCAGAATCTAAATGTTGAAAAGGAAGCGTGCTTGCACTTGTCTTTAAATTTGCATAAGTATGATCGTCTAAGAAGATATTGCTTGTACCCAAACCAGCACCAAATGCAACACTATAATGTTGATTTTTCTTAAAAGGCTTATCGTACATAAAGTAAACATTAAAATGTCTACTAAATCCACTTGTTTTAACGCTATCCGGGCGACTCATTAAGGCGTCACTACCAAATTGAAAAACCAAATGATCAGCTGCACGTCCTGAAAGATCAATTTTAGTATCTCCTGCAGATTTGATTGTTTGCGCCTGCGCAAAGTATCCTAGGAACAAAATAGTTATAGACGATAATATTACTTTCTTCATGCCGCAAAAATACTCCAAAAAAAGGGTAGATACCCTTAAAAAAGGTTAAAATATTCGGGTATTATGGTCAATCACATGGTCAATTTTACTATTTTTGCAGCCTGTCATCGAAAGATGCGGGCCTATAGCTCAGTTGGTTAGAGCACCTGACTCATAATCAGGGGGTCCCAGGATCATGCCCTGGTGGGCCCACTCCTTGATAATCAAGCAGTTACAAGCAAGTTTTCAAACACTTTTTTGTAGCTGCTTTTTTCATTTGCACCACAATTTGCACCACAACTCATTTCTTAAAACCATTGAAAACATTGGGGATGGTGTTTTAAGAGATGATAGTTATTTTGAGGAATATTAGTTTAGTATAAATGTAACTTTGATAAAATCTTAAAATTAGTTAAATGCGATTTTCAGAAAGGCTTGGAATAATAAAGCCAAAAAACGTTATTGAGAGAAATGATATTAGCAATGATTTAAGAAATACATTATGGACAATTTTAATTGAATTTATTATTGATAATGAGAATTATCAATCAAAATTTGGAACAAAATATTCTGAGCTAGAAAATTATTTTAGAGATGTCTGGATTAGATTTTTCAAATTGCCAATTGATGAATTACCCTGGCAATATGGGAATTTGGGAAAATATAGCGCAGTTGATTATCTAAAGAAATGGTTTTTTAATAGTGAATGGTATCAAATTCTAGACTTTATTGAATTTTCTTCTGCTTATCACAAAGATTTTACGGAAATCTGTAACGGGTTTTTAAAAAAAGAACTGTCTGGTTATAGATTTGTAGACGGTTTGATAGTCGAAATTGTTTCGGAAGAAGAAATAAATGAGATAGAACATGCAATAGCAAATAGTGATAAATATCAAAGTGTAAAAGATCATTTAAAAACTTCATTACTGTTATTATCCAATAAAAATAACCCTGATTATAGAAATTCAATAAAAGAATCAATTTCAGCTGTTGAAGCGCTTGTAAAAATTATAACTAACAGTCCTGGTGATACTTTAGGAGAAGCATTGAAAATAATTGAAACTAGGCATCACATTCCAAAGAGTTTAAGATCTGCTTTCAGTTCACTTTATGGTTATACCTCAAGCAGTGGAGGTATAAGACATAGTTTTCTGGAAAATGATATTGAAATTAATATTGAGGAAGCTAGGTTTATGCTAATTACATGCTCTGCATTTATCAATTACTTAATTAATAAATTATAGGTCGACCAACCTTTTTAATATTAATTCACTTTAACTTGACCATTCATAAGCATTGGAAGGAGCCAGTCTCTTATTTCTACTAATTTTTGATTCTCAATTGAATTAATTGAGATTTTATCAATCGACGAATCTAATTGATTATGGAATCTCTTTAAAATTTCGATTTTAGGAGATAAGATTTTTATAGATGAAAAATCTCCTTTATTCATATTTGCAAAAGTATTGCCGGTTTTTGCTTTAGCATACTTAAAATAATCTTTTAAATAGAAATACAAATAGTATCTATTTTCTTCATTATCACAAATAATTGAATTTATCTGTTGATTTGTTTGCGAATTTTTGGTTGCAAACCCAATCAATCCCGGACTAGCTATACAAGTTACACAGATTGCTCCTTTAGGTATAAACTTATTTAATTGAGTTTGTGCACCAGACTGCGTTAAAGTTAGTTCTGTAGAGACAATATGCATATTACCTCGAATATCTCCAATACAAATAAAAGGAATATCTCCATTGAAATATTTTTTATTAGTTGTAGGAGGTGTTTTGCCAGTAACAATATTTCCCTCAAATTCTTCAAGTGTTTTTACAATCCATCCAGTTGGAATCTCTCTCTTCAACTCTTCATTCCAAATCATTTTACCCCCACTAGACTTATATGGCTTACCATCTTCATTAGGGAAATCAAACTGAACAAACCAATAATCATATAATGTTTTAGCCATTGACTCTAATTCGGCATTAATTTTATAATTAATTTTGATTTTATCATCAATTGGCAATAAAAAATTAACAATCCTCTTCTTTATATCGATTTCAGGGTTCAAAATTTTTAGACTCCTCAAAGCTCCTAATGATATATATGGCTGTGATGAACCAGAACGAGATTGCTTCAAAAAATGCTTGCCGAAATCAGATTTCAAATAATAACATAACCAATGAGCTTCCAACTTTGAACCAGTTTTAAACAGCCCAACATTTTTTACTGCATATTTAATATTTTTGTTTGACTCAATGTATGTATAACCACAATATTCCCCAATCATACTGATAATTACATCCCATTGATCAACTTTACTTCGTTTATTAATTTCATTATAATCATTTTCAGAAATCAAATTTGCTGAACTAAGATCTAACTTCCCATCTTTTATATTTTTTGAAGTTACTAGAGGAAACCCAGTTTTACACGAGTTAGGTGAATCATGAGTCCCATCTGTAACCTTATTATATAAATCTTCTGCATTTATATAAATAATCTTATTCATACTTCAATCCATTTAATTGT
>CAJADG010000021.1 GCA_903938445.1 uncultured Bacteroidota bacterium
AATCAAAGCAGGTGTAATTGCTGTTGAAATTGTATTAGAGCCAAACCATTCTCCATTTTTCACGATCAAAGCAATGCAGGTAATATTTTTAACCGCTTCCAAAAGCCATGCATATTTGCTTTGGTCCATAAATTCTGTTAGGGCGTATACTTGTAAAAATATAAAAGCACCGTAGATAAATAGTTGCTCAATTCCTAGTTGCTTTAACATAGCCACATTGGCAAACATATAACTTACTAAAAGCAAAACACAAATCAACTGTACCCATAAATAAGCTTGCAAGCCTTTACTAGCGGGGGTATCATACTTTTCAAAATGATACACGTCTTCAATTTTATAGACAGGATATTTTTCAATTACATCTGCTGGTCTCCAGCCCAATGGCATAAACCAAATACGAAATTTATCCTTCCAATTTGTTGTACGCCATGCGTCTTTCATTAATAACCACATGTGCATGAAATTTATTTTAATGGGGTTCCAAGTTCTCACAGGACGTGTAACGCCATATACAGCGGGGATCCTTGCTTGTTCTTCCTGGAAAGTCCCAAACCATCGATCCCAAAAAATAAATATCTGACCATAATTTTTATCTAAATATTCAGGATTGATCGCATGATGCACTCTATGGTGTGCAGGAGTTACTATAATGTATTCTAGAAAACCCATTTTGTTGATATGTCTTGTATGGTACCAGAATTGAGCAAACAAATGTAATGGACCAACCACAGCAATTACTTTTTCCGGTACGCCTAATAGGGCAGCAGGAATTAATAAGACAGCATAAATCCTTACAAAAACAGAAATACTTTGTCTTAAAGCACAAGCCAAATTAAATTCTTCACTACTATGATGCACCACATGATTGTTCCAGAAAAAATTTACGGTGTGTGCTAATCGATGGGTCCAATAACCTGCAAAGTCTAATGCCAAAAATGCAATAACATAAACTAGCCAGGTTGCTTGTATATGGGTAATCGCTAAATGATTTACCAGCCAGCCATAAGTGATAATAGCAATACTTAAACCTAGCACATCTTTGGTGGAATTGGTCACTCCCGAACTAAGGCTCGAAACCATGTCTAAAGTGCGAACCGTATCAAAGCCTTTTCTCCAACCATACCACTTTTCAAAGACCACTAATAATAGAAAAAGGGGCATCGCAATGATGAGTATTTTACCATAAGTTTCCATAGTTCAAATTTAAGGTCAAGCATTAAGTAATCAGCTACCAAATGTATCAATTTTATCTTAATTTGCACCCTAATCTGCTTTAGACCTTTTATATGAAATTTAACGCTACCAAAATACCTTATCAAACTACTGGATTGTTTTCACAATTGGTAAGGGATTATGTAGATGCCAAAGGAACAGCTTCCGAATATGTGACGTATGCTCCTAATTTGGAGGGAGTACAAAAAGCTATCGCAGCGAGAAAAAATTTTCCAATCAATAGGGCTTTATTAGTAGAGGTGTTAAAAGCACAATATGCTCATTTAACACCAAGTCCATTAGTGGAGCAAAATGTAGCATTGCTTTTGCAAGACAATACTTTTGTGTTAACAACGGCGCACCAACCCAATATTTTTACAGGGCCTCTCTACTTTTTCTATAAAATCATTCATGTTATTCAATTGGCGACTGATTTAAAAAAGCGTTTTCCCGAAAACAATTATATACCTGTTTATTATATGGGTTCGGAAGATGCCGATATTGATGAAGTGGGTAGTTTTTATTTAGGTGGAGATAAATTACAATGGGAAACAAAGCAAACAGGTGCCATTGGAAGAATGAAAGTGGATGATGCGTTGGTGAATTTATTAAAAAATATCGAAGGGTATTGGTCTGTGAAGCCCGAAGGTAAGGAGGCTTTAGCTGCATTAAGTGCTGCCTATAAAAAAGGAGTAACTATTAATGAAGCTACTTTGAGTTTTGTGCATAGTTATTTTGGTCAATATGGGTTAGTAGTCATTCAGCCGGATGATGCAAAATTGAAATCATGTTTTGTATCTGTAATGGAAAAAGAATTGACTACTCAGTTTTCAAATAAAGTGTTGCAGCCAACTATTGAAAAGCTAAAAAAGCAATACCATGTTCAAACGGAAGGACGTGCTATCAATTTATTTTATTTAAAAGACAATACCCGTGCACGTATTGAATTAATTGATGGAACATATAGTATTGTTGATACGGATATCAATTTTACACAGGAAGAAATTATTGCCGAATTGCATGCATACCCAGAACGCTTTAGCCCTAATGTAATATTAAGAGGGGTGTATCAAGAAACCATTTTGCCGGGCATCGTATTTATTGGTGGAGGTGGTGAGTTAGCCTATTGGATGGAATTAAAAGAAGTATTTGGTGCAGTAGGGGTACATTATCCTGTCTTGCAATTGAGAAACTCTTTTCTTTTTATCAAGGAAAAAACTGCCAAGCAGTGGGCCGATTTAGGGTTTACTACCACTGACATATTTACGACTTCACTGGATTTGGAAGTAGCTTATGTAAAGGCAAATTCACAACATAATTTATCACTTGCTGAATCCATTGATGCCATGAAAGCGTTGTATCAACAAATTCAAAATCAAGCCATTCAAGTGGATGGGACATTAGGCGATCACACGATGAATTTATCGGTTCAATCCATTAAGAAATTAGTGGAGTTGGAAAAGAAAATAATAAAGGCAGAAAAAAAGAAACAAGTTATTGCAATTGAGCGCATTCAGCATATTAAAAACGAATTGTTCCCACAAAACAGTTTACAGGAAAGAGTAGATAACATTGCGGAGTGGGTAGGTGACTATGGATGGTCTTGGGTAGAAGCTGTAATGCAATATTCAAATTCAATGGAGCACAGTTTTACCATTCTTGTTTCGGAAAAATAAAATTGTTATTGATCAAATTCGTTGTTGAATTTTCCTTTCAGGTTTTCTACTTTCCCTAATACTTCGGACTGCATATTCAATTTATAATCTTCCATTGCATTGCCAATTGCAGCGTCTGAACTTCCAATAATTTGGGCAGCTAATAAGCCAGCGTTCTTAGCACCGTTTAATGCTACAGTTGCAACCGGTACACCACTTGGCATTTGTAAAATAGATAATACAGAATCCCATCCATCAATTGAGTTGCTTGATTTAATGGGAACACCAATCACAGGTAGACTGGTAATTGCAGCTACCATACCAGGTAAATGTGCAGCACCGCCAGCGCCAGCTATAATCACTTTTAAGCCTCTTTTACGTGCAGTTTTTGCATAGTCCATCATTCTTTCGGGGGTACGGTGTGCCGACACAACTGTTAATTCAAAAGGAATATTAAAAGTGTTTAAAACTTCAGCAGCTGACTGCATTACATTTAAATCACTGTCGCTTCCCATGATAATTCCTACAATTGCTGGATTGGCCATAAAAGAATTTTTAAGTGTATTATACTACAAAGATAAATAATCTTCATCAAATGGTTCAGAAAGCTCTAAAAGCTATATTCCAGCTATATTATAGGCTTCAACACCACTAATTAATGGGGTTGCTTTGTACTCGGTCACTTTAATGCGGATATATTTCAGTTTTTGAGTAGGGAATTTCAATATTCTTTTATGTCCAATCGTCGTTCCTTCTGTGATCTTTTGAAATTGTTCCAAGTTATTGCCACCACTTACTTCAAATTTAACGACACGTTGTCCAAGACTTATTTGTTCTTTTACTACAAGTGTATTGAATGCGACTTCTTTGTTCAAATGAATTTCAACACTATTTTTAGTGCGTAATATTTTAGCATCCTTGAAAACGTTTTCTTTAAATGCACGATCTCTAATATTTTTAAATTGCATTAAAGCGGCAGAGTCCAATGGATCAATTAAACCTTTTCTGTTGGGGGGCACATTTAATAACATATTGCCTCCACGACCTACTGATTTTAAATACAAATCAAAAAGGGTATTGCCTGATTTTACAGTGCTATCTTCTTCCTTATGATAAAACCATCCCTTGCGAATGGATACATCCGCTTCGGCGCCGATCCAATTTTTACCATTATAATTTCCTCTGTTTAATGTATCATTTGCGGGAGCACCTTCGCCTCTTTTAAAACCGACAGTGTCTAATAAATTCCAGTTCGTTTCATTGATGATTCCATTTTCATTTCCGATCCATCTTGCATGCGGACCAATATCACTAAAAATAATGAGTTGAGGTTGTTCTTTTAAAGCTGCATTTTTAAATTTAGTAAAATCATACACTTGTTTTTTACCATTAGGACCTTCGCCATTGGCACCATCCCACCATAGTTCAAAAAAATGACCATACCCGGTTAATAATTCCTTCATGGTATTGATATAGACTTCATTGTATTTTGGAGTGCCATAATCTGGATGATTTCTGTCCCATGGTGAAATATATACCCCCATTTCAATGCCTTCTTTTTTACAAGCTTCTGATAACATTTTTAAAACATCACCTTTTCCATTCATCCAACTACTTTCTCTTACCGTGTGCTTGCTGTATTGGCTAGGCCATAAACAAAATCCGTCATGGTGTTTAGCGGTGATGATAATTCCTTTTGCGCCTGCTGCTTTTGCAATTCTTGCCCATTGGTTGCAATCCATCGCAGTGGGGTTAAATACATTGGGATCCTCACTTCCATGTCCCCATTCCAAATCGGTAAATGTGTTGGGGCCAAAATGCATAAACAAATAAAATTCTTTATCATGCCAAGCTAATTGTTCTTTCGTAGGCGTTGGTCCAAATTTAGTTTGTGCACTTGCAGGTAAGGCAAATAAACATGCAAGAAAAGCAAATACAACCATTTTATTTATTTGCATCGGAATTCGTTTAAGTGTTGAAATAAATATTCTTTTAAAAAATTGATTGCGATTTTTATATTGCTAAAGCTCTTTTATACAATTGAATGGTATTCTCTAATCCTAAATATAAAGCATCTGCAATTAAAGCGTGACCAATACTCACTTCATCCATTGCTGGAATGGACTTTGCTAAATAAGCTAAATTAAATCTGTCTAAATCATGCCCAGCGTTAATGCCTAGGCCAAGTTCTTTGGCAATATTGGCTGCATGCACATAAGGAGCCACCGCTTTTTCTTGATTGCCGGCCGCAAATTCGCGTGCATAAGCTTCGGTGTATAATTCAATACGATCGGTGCCAGTAGTTGCAGCAGCGCGCACCATCTCTTCAACAGGATCCACAAAAATAGAAACACGAATACCTGCATTTTTGAAAGTGGTAATCATTTCTTTTAAATATTCCTGCTCTTTAATGGTGTCCCATCCATGATCACTTGTTAATTGATTCAACGCATCTGGAACAAGGGTCACTTGATGTGGTTTGTTCTCTAAAACGAGCTTTACAAACTTATCCTCTTTTGGATTCCCCTCAATGTTGAACTCTGTGGTCACTATTTTTGTTAAATCATAAACATCTTGATAGCGAATATGTCTTTCATCGGGTCTTGGATGTACGGTAATACCTTCAGCTCCAAAACGTTCACAGTCCTTTGCTACTTGAATTAAATTTGGGTTGTCTGCGCCACGGCTATTTCTGAGGGTGGCAATTTTATTTATGTTTACACTTAAACGAGTCATGAGCGAATTTAAGTTATTTTTGCAACTCAAATATACTAGCATGGCATATTCTAATTTGGAGGCTTGTTTGTTGGATTTAGAACGTAATGGGCAACTATTGCGCATTAAGGAGGAAGTGGACCCCAATTTAGAAATGGCAGCAATTCATTTGCGCATTTTTGAACAAAAAGGCCCTGCTATTTTATTTGAAAAAGTAAAAGGATCCAAGTTTCGCGCTGCTTCCAATATTTTTGGAACTTTGGAGCGTAGTCAATTTATTTTTAGAAACACATTACCTCAGGTAAAGCAATTAATTGACATCAAAATTGATCCAACTGCTGCGCTAAAAAGTCCATTCAAAACTTTATCTGCTTTGCCTGCTGCAGTAAATGCATTGCCCAATGGTATGCCAATAGCAAAACCGGTATTGTTTGAAGAAATAAATATAAGTGACCTGCCTTTAATAAAACATTGGCCCATGGACGGGGGTGCCTTTGTTACTTTGCCTCAAGTGTATACCGAAGATGCGGATAAGCCAGGAATAGGGAATGCTAATTTAGGAATGTACCGCATTCAGTTAGAGGGAAATAATTATGAATTAAATAAAGAGATTGGGCTGCATTATCAATTGCATCGTGGAATTGGTGTGCATCAAACCAAGGCAAATAAAAAAGGCATGCCATTAAAAGTGAGTGTGTTTGTGGGAGGTCCACCAGCACATAGTGTAGCTGCTGTGATGCCATTGCCAGAGGGGATGAGTGAAATGAATTTTGCTGGAGTGCTTGCAGGTAAAAGATTTAACTATACTTATGTGGATGGGTATTGTGTAAGCACTGATGCTGATTTTGTGATTACAGGTGAGGTGTTTCCTGGTGAAAATAAACCCGAGGGTCCATTTGGTGATCACTTAGGATATTATAGTTTACAACATGATTTTCCAGTAATGAAAGTGCATAAGGTTTTTGCAAGAAAAAATGCAATATGGGCATTTACAGTTGTTGGAAGACCTCCACAAGAGGATACTAGTTTTGGACAACTCATTCATTCCATGACAGGCTCTGCCATTTCGAACGAAATACCTGGATTGAAAGAAGTGCATGCGGTAGATGCAGCCGGCGTACATCCATTATTATTAGCCATTGGGAGTGAAAGATATACTCCGTATTTAAATCATAAAAAACCTGCCGAAATTTTAACCATCGCCAATCATATTTTAGGAACAGGGCAGTTGAGTTTGGCAAAATTTTTATGGATTACTGCACCTGATGCAAAATCCAATACGGTTTTAGACACTCATAACGAAAAGGAGTTCTTTGCTTATATGTTGGAGCGAATGGATTTTAGTAGAGACTTACATTTTTATACCAATACCACCATTGATACCTTAGATTATTCTGGTGAAAATTTAAATAGCGGCTCCAAATTAGTATTAGCAGCTTATGGTGATCCTATCAGAACCCTTGCTACCACTATTCCAGATGCCATTCAACAATTAAATGCCGATGCGCATTTAATTATGTCAGGGGTAGTTGCATTAAATGCAAACAAGATGAGTACTGTATTATTGCAAACCTTGTTGAATGGATTAGGTACTGAGTTATTAGAAAAATTAGGAGTTACTATTTTAGTATTGACCGAAGATGCTGCATGGATGGCGGCTGATATGAATAATTTTTTATGGGCTGCTTTTACAAGAGCCAATCCTTCACATGATATAGACGGGGTAGATGCATTTTTAGATAAAAAGCATTGGGGTTGTAAAGGTCCAATGATTATTGATGCTACTATTAAAAAACATCATGCACCACCAGTCGTTAAGGATGCTGAAGTTGAAAAAAGGGTAGATACAATATTAGCGAAGTACGGATATTAATACAGCACTATGGACATTCATTAACTAGCACTCCACCCAAGTATGGTCGGCTAGTAATTTTACGGTTGCAATAAATTGTGCAAAAGGTCCTGAACCACCGCCCCATTCCGAAGGAGCTACTAATGACAAAACATGTGATCCGTCTGTTTTCTCATACACATGATACACTTGTCCAATCTGAGGTTTAAAAGTAATTTTTGCCTCATAAATCATTAAGCTTAATTCTTTTCGCTTACGTATTTCCTGTGCTTGTCTAGC
>CAJADG010000022.1 GCA_903938445.1 uncultured Bacteroidota bacterium
AGTGAGTATGAGCAAAAAATGCTTTCGGATGAGTCTTTTAGAGTTGATCCGAGTGCGCGCTTGAATTTTTGGATCTCTGCCCTACCGCAACAAGATTCATCACTTAATTTGTATCCAATCTTTAGAGCTCAAAGTAATACATTCAAATAATCTTACTGAAACCGTTAGTGTTCTTTAGCTCTTATTACTAAGGAGTGCAATTTCCTTTTTTACTCAAAATTGCTTCGCATAGGATTTTTAAACAATTGCACCGCTTTCAAAAATGAATAGGAATCCTTAAAAGTGTGCAGACGGTTTTTTACTTAGCTTTAAAAATCGCGAATTGATACCAACTGGGACCATACAACGCTTGTAAGCTTGAATAACTGGGTAGGCAAATCTGAATCTAACCACTTATAAGGACTATCTTTGAGTTGCCCATAATAGAAATTAAATCCATCGATATAAACAATCGTTCTTAACTTGGATTTAGACACGGGAAACCTTTGAATAAAAAGCAAGGGCCTCCGAAGAGGCCCTGCACCTGACAGTCGAAACCATCAGGGTAGTAGTTTGTTAATGATAATACTAATTGGCGCCTAAAACAAGCTTAACTAGGTTTTTTAATTGTAAATTCTGTGAGCTCTAAAAGGTTATTTGCACAAATATCCTGCGTTTATCGTTCATATGTATGGAAACACGATATTTTCATACATATCAACAGTGACCTAGATAGAAAATGATTTACAGGTTCCAAAAAAAAGAGC
Organism: uncultured Bacteroidota bacterium; assembly: GCA_903938445.1. GTDB lineage: Bacteria > Bacteroidota > Bacteroidia > Chitinophagales > Chitinophagaceae > Sediminibacterium. Next base: position 747 of record CAJADG010000022.1, read on the forward strand.
TTCGAGGTAATGCCTTCTTTTTATTTGCCAATTGATGAAAACCAGCTTCTGAAATGTGGTCAATTCTTGTACGCAACCATTAAAAATACGAAGCACATACCATACCGCAAGGTGTCAATAAAAGGCCACCGAGCAATACCAAGTAACTGTCATGACAATGCTAGATTTTTTGTGGACGATTATTCCTTCCATGAATATCAGGATAGATGGCTTTGTATGATTGGCGATGGGTCCCCGTTAATCATGTTTGCAGCCCCTACTATCTTCATTGATTCAATGGGTAATAGCTTTGATGTAACCCCAGTTTACTTCTCAGAGCCACGGCCGTCTCTACCTGCTAATATCGGAGAAGATTCTTTTGCTGAACTTATTGAATTTTTTTTTACCACTAGATACTCAAGCGTTTTTAATCTTAATATCTGAAAGACAAAACCCACACCATTTCTTATTAGGGTTTGCTTTTCCTAGTGGGCTCACCTGGACTCGAACCAGAGACGAAAGGATTCGGGTTTGAGTAGCTTTCACTACTCCCTGGACTATGCCTTCTTCGTAGCTTGCGCTTTAGGTGGAGTTGAGATTCTTTAAAAAAATACATCTATACTATGACAACGGACTTGCAAATTCAAACTTGACAGGACACATATATTAACTATGGTAGCTAATATACTTAAGGATTACCAAAATGATTGTTACTGCAACAGAAGCTAAAAATAGATTTGGCAGTGTTTGTAGTGTCGCCAAAAAGGAACCGGTTTTCGTTCAAAAGGATGGTCGCATTGATACTGTAATTATTTCTGCAGATCAATTTGAAGCTCTTAAAGCATTAGGAAATTCTTCGAAATTTAGAAAGCAAAAATCTGAATTTGAAAAGAAATACGCTAATTGGATTAAAGAGATGAACCAAGATTTTGAATCCGTAGGTCACTGGTGCGAAGATCTAAGAATTTGGTAAATCAATGCAATACGACGTTTATTTGAATCCTAGCGCACAATCAAAGCATATTTATCCCTATGTCGTTGACGTACAGTCAGACTTGTTAAGCTTTCTAAAAACTAGAGTGACTGTTCCACTTAAGAGTTATAAATCTAGAGTTGATAGTCCTAAAAACTTAACCCCTGTTTTGAATGTCTTGGGAGA
>CAJADG010000023.1 GCA_903938445.1 uncultured Bacteroidota bacterium
CAATGCGGGTATTGGATATTTTGGAGCCATTGAAGAAAGTGAGGAGGCCGAAGTGCGCCGTATGTTTGAAATAAATGTTTTTGGATTAGCACATATGACACAAGCTGTTTTACCTATTATGCGTAAACAAAGAAGCGGTCATATTTTAAATATAGCATCCATTGGAGGATTGCGTTCTTTCCCAGGGGTAGGATTTTACAATGCCACAAAATATGCAGTAGATGGTTTAAGTGAATCATTAAATAAAGAGGTTGCACCACTTGGCATTAAAGTGACCATTGTTGCTCCGAGTGGATTTAGAACCGATTGGGCAGGAAGATCTGCAAATGATAGCAAAATTGTCATTGATGATTATGCTGCTACTGCTGGAAAAAATAAAGGTGATATAAGAGGGTATAGTGGCAATCAACCAGGTGATCCTGTGCGTGCAGCAAAGGCGATGATTCAAGTGGTAGAAACTGAAAATCCACCTTTACGCTTATTATTAGGTGCAGCTGCATTAAAAGGTGCAAGAATAAAATTAGAAGAACTTAAAAACGATTTTGATACTTGGGCTGCTGTAACTGAGGGTGCTGATTTTCCTAAGGAATAATTGCTGAATTCTTTTGCTTGCTAAAAAGTCTATGCACTTCTTTTACATATAAAAAAGAGAATAAGGGAATAGTTATGAGATTGATTTTATTAAGCTCGTACATTCTTGTAAAATCAAGGTGCAGCATAGCGGATAAGCCTCTTGTTAATCCACAGCCATAACACTTTATTCCAAAAATGTTCTTGAATAAACAAAAGGAAAAATCATTATCAATTGACTGGTAGTTGACCAGCCAAATAGCAATGGGAATTGCCAAGAATAAGATTTTATATAATCTAGTTTTTTCTATAAAGTTCATTGCTATTTCCGTCTCTGAAGCTACCTAAAACAATCATGATAAAGTCAATCAAAGTCCAAATACCGCAGCCACCTAAAGTCAATAATTGAGCTACTCCCGTACCTGTTTTTTTAGTGTAAAAACTGTGCACACCAAAATGTCCAAGGAAAAAGCAAAGTAATAAGGTGGTTAACCAATCAAATCTTCCAGGAGGGATTGGTTGGTTAGTTGTACCTGAAAAATTGGATCCTTGATTTGTTGGAACGCCACATTTTACACAGTAAACTGCACTATCATCAATTGGATTGCCACAATTTGAACAAAACATATAGTCGGTTTTAGAATTTATAGTTGCATAAATATAGGGCAATAATTTTATTAAAGTTTACATTCGCAACAACAAGAAAGTTAATTTCACTTATGTATATTTTTAAACAGTCTTTATTAAATTAAAATTTATGCAATTAACAAACTTACTAGGGGATGCGGATGCACTTTTTAATGCTACTGAACTTTCGGGAAGTTTGGGATTAATTGCAACAGTAATTTTAACGATCAATATGGTGCTTGGGATGATGTTAAGTACCTCTTTCAATAAAACAAACTGGGGATTGAAATTGCCTGCAAAAATTAAAGCAGTGGACATTAATAATTTGCATAATTACACTGCCTATATTGCTTTATTTTTTGTTTTTGCACATGTATTTTTGATTCCATTTGATGCAGCAAATAAATTCACTTTTTCAGATATTTTATGGCCAGCCAATGCGCCTCATCAATCAAATATTGTGTTTTTAGGCACTTTTTCATTGTTGGCATTAATCGTTGTTATCATTACTACCCAAAAAGGGATAAAAAGAAAGCTGGGGTATGGGTTATGGAAAAAAATTCATCTCATTTCTTATCTAACTTGTATATTATTTGTGGCACATGGGCTCTTGATGGACCCTGAATTAAAAGACAGACCAACAGATTGGATGGATGCCGAAAAATTGTTGTCTGAAATCTGCGGATTTGTGCTATTGCTCGCTTTTATTCTTAGGTATAAGTATTATATTTATACTACTAGAAATAATTAAATCCGGCCTTGATAATTGGTGATTTGTCATTTATTATTTTCTAGTTATTAATTGGAATATAAAAGCCTAATAATGAAAAAACACTTAACGATTCTATTGGTCATTGCATCTAGCTTTATTCAAATTACAGGTATAGCCCAAATAAGTAAGGATCATTTTAATGCTATTCAATGGAGAATGATTGGTCCGCATAGAGGCGGTAGAACCGTTGGTGCTGTTGGTGTTCCTCAGGAGCCTAATGTTTTTTATATTGGTGTAAATAATGGCGGTGTTTGGAAAACGACAGATTATGGTAGAACCTGGTTCCCCATTTTTGATGATCAACCCACAGGATCTGTTGGGGATGTTGCAGTGGCGCCTTCCAATCCAAATGTAGTATATGTAGGGAGTGGAGAAGGTATTCAAAGACCCGATTTGTCGGTAGGAAATGGAATGTATAAATCAACCGATGCTGGAAAAACTTGGGCGCATTTAGGCTTAGAAGATGCTCAACAAATTGGGGGGCTAGCGATAGATCCAAATGATGAAAACAGGGTTTTTGTGGCCGTCTTAGGTCATCCATATGGTCCAAATACTACAAGAGGGGTATATCGCTCCTTAAATGGTGGTAAAACATGGGAAAGAGTATTGTATAAAGACGAAAATACAGGAGCTGTTCAAGTTGCGATCGATCCAAAAAATCCAAATATCATTTATGCTGATATGTGGGCAGGTCGTCAAGGTCCATGGGAAAATGGAGCATGGAATGGACCTGAAAGTGGATTGTATAAATCAACGGATGGTGGAACAACATGGAAAAAATTAACTACAGGATTGCCAACTGTAAAACAAGGTTTAGGAAGAATTGGATTTTGTATTGCACCTTCTGATCCTAACCGATTATATGCAACCGTGGATGCAGGGGATGAAGGAGGAATGTATCGAAGTGATGATGGTGGTGAAACTTGGAAAAGTATAAGCAATGATGGAAGATATTGGGGAAGAGGAAGTGATTTTGCCGAAGTAAAAGTGGATCCCAAAAATAAAGACATTGTTTACACTGCCAATGTAGTGGTTTGGAAATCGGAGGATGGTGGAAATACTTGGAAAGATTTTAGAGGTGCTCCAGGAGGAGATGATTATCATCGTATTTGGATCAATCCAAACAATCCAAATATCATTTTAATTGCAGCTGACCAAGGAGCCATTATCACCGTAAATAATGGTGCTACTTTTTCATCTTGGTACAATCAACCCACTGCACAGTTTTATCATGTAAGTACTGATAATGCATTCCCTTATAATGTTTATGGAGGTCAACAAGAAAGTGGTTCTGTTGGCATTGCATCAAGAGGGAATGATGGACAAATTACGTATAGAGAATGGCATCCCGTTGGTGTGGAAGAGTATGGTTATGTTGCTGCCGATCCTTTAGATCCTAATATTATTTATGGTGGTAAAATAACGAAGTACGATAAAAGAACTGGACAGGTACAAAATATTGCACCAGCATCTTTAAGAAAAGGAGAGTATAGATTTGTAAGAACAGCGCCCGTTTTATTTTCACCCATCGATCCAAAGACCTTATACTTTGCAGGAAATGTTTTATTTAAAACAACCAATGGTGGACATTCATGGCAGGAAATAAGCCCAGACTTAACTAGACTCAATTGGGATATTCCTGCAAGTGTAGGTATTTACACCGAAGAAGCTTCCAAAACAAAACGTCAAAGAGGCGTTATATATACAGTAGCTCCTTCTCCAAAAGATATCAATACTATTTGGTGTGGAACGGATGATGGATACATTCAATTAACAAGTGATGGTGGAAAGCATTGGAAAAATGTTACTCCTGCTGCAATTACAGCATGGAGCAAAGTATCCATTATGGAAGCAAGTCATTTTGATACAAAAACGGCGTATGCTGCTGTAAATAGAATTCGTTGTGATGATATGAAGCCGCATATTTACAAAACAAATGATGCAGGTTTGAGTTGGAAAGAAATTGTAAATGGATTGCCAGAAGATCCAATCAATTCAGTGAAAGAAGATCCATTGACAAAAGGATTATTGTTTGCTGGATCGGAAAGAGCAGTGTATGTTTCATTTGATGATGGTGATCATTGGCAAACATTACAGTTGAATATGCCAGCAACTTCTATTCGTGATATAGTTATTAAAGACGACGATTTAGTAATAGGAACCCATGGACGTTCATTTTGGATTTTAGATAATATCACGCCATTGCGTCAATTGGCAATGTCAACTCAAAAAGCGGAAGTAATATTGTATAAGCCACAAACCGCAATGCGCATAAGATGGAATACTTATTCGGATTCCCCTGTGCCACAGGAAGAACCTGCAGGGCAAAATCCGCCTGATGGTGCTATAATAGATTATTACTTAAATGCAAACGCAAATGAGGTAGTTACTTTACAAATTAAAGATGAAAAAAATAATATCATAAGAACATTCCGTAGTGATGACCAACCTTATGAAATTCCTCCTGTAAATATTCCATTGTATTGGATTCGTCCACAACAAATTTTATCTGCAAGTGCAGGTTCGCATCGCTTTTTATGGGACTTACATTATACGCCAATAAAATCTGCACCTAATTATCCAATAGCGGCTGTATATGGTAATACGGCACCAGAGCCAACTTCTCCTTGGGTTATGCCAGGTAATTTTACTGCTGTATTAACGGTGAATGGAAAAACCTATACGCAATCATTAAAAGTAATAATGGATCCGCGTGTAAAAACGCCCGTAGTTGATCTGCAATTACAACACGATTATTCAATGACATGTTATAAGAATAGTATTAAAGCTGCAAGTTATAAGGATCCAAAATTTGCAGCAGTAGTTGCAGATTATAATCGTTTGATGCAAATATTGCAGTCTAATGATATGACACCCACCGAGCAAGCAATTAATGCAATTAATACTACCAATGTCAATTTTGCAAATCTTGAAAAAACTAAAAAGTAAAATTTAAATATTAATACAAATACAAAATGATGAAACATAAAATCATGCTGGCGCCTTTGTTGTTGATAACAATGGTTTCATTTGCACAAAAAAAGAGTGGCAAGGTGAATCCAACGCCTGCTAATATCAATTACGATTCTATTCTTTTTTCAAAAGTAAGTTATCGTGAAGTAGGACCTTTCCGTGGAGGCCGAAGCTCGGCGGTTGCAGGTAGTTATAAAAATAAAAATGTATTTTATTTTGGTGCAGCCAATGGTGGTGTTTGGAAAACAATTGACGGAGGAAGTAACTGGAAAAATATTTCTGACAAATTTTTTGGAGGAAGTATTGGTGCAGTAACGGTAGCGCCAAGTGAAGAAAGTGTATTGTATGTGGGAGAGGGAGAGCAAACCATGAGAGGTAATGTTACCGAAGGTTTAGGAGGTATCTGGCGAAGTGATGATGCAGGAAGAACCTGGAAAAATATAGGCTTAAAAAATACAAGACATGTCGTTAAAATAATTGTGCATCCAAGCAATCCAAATATTGCATGGGTAGCTGCAATGGGTCATTTATTTGGACCCAATGAGGATAGAGGTATTTATAAAACAATCGACGGAGGTAAAACCTGGAATAAAGTATTGTATGTAAATGAGCAAACTGGTTGTTCTGATATTGTGATGGAACCGAATAATCCCTCTACATTATATGCAGGTACATGGCATGTGATCAGAACGCCTTACAGCATGGAAAGCGGTGGTGTAGGAAGTGGCTTATGGAAAAGTACAGATGGTGGGGAGACTTGGACTAATATTTCAACTAAAAAAGGATTGCCAACAGGCATTTGGGGAATAGCAACGATTACGGTGGCACCAAGCAACACCGATAAATTGTATGCAATGGTGGAAAATGCAAAAGGTGGTTTATTTGTAAGTAATGATGCCGGAGAAACTTGGGAATTGCAATCCAATGATAATAATATTCGTCAAAGAGCATGGTATTATTCACGCGTATTTGTAGATCCTAAAAATGAAAATATTGTTTACTGCCCTAACGTAAACTTTATGCGTAGTAAGGATGGTGGTAAAACATTCCAAGCAGTAAATACCACTCCGCATGGTGACCATCATGATGTATGGATTGACCCAGTTGACCCTAATAGAATGATTGTTGCAGATGATGGTGGAGCGCAAGTAAGTTTTGATGGAGCTGCTAATTTTAGTAGTTATTTTAATCAACCTACAGCACAATTCTATCGTGTATCCACTGACAATTCTTTCCCTTATAGAATTTTAGGAGCACAACAAGACAATTCTACAGTAAGAATTAAAAGTAGATCTTATGGAGCTGCAATTACACAGGATGATTGGCAACAAACAGCAGGTGCAGAGAGTGGTTATGTGGTAGCTAGCCCTGCAAATCCTGATATTGTTTATGGTGGAAATTACGGCGGCTTTTTATCAAGATTAGATCATAAGACAGGAGAGAACAGAGCTATCAATGTATGGCCTGATAATCCAATGGGAGCAGGTGCTGACGTACAAAAGTTTCGTTTTCAGTGGAACTTCCCCATCTTCGTTTCGCCACACAATCCCAATCGTTTATACGCTGGCGGAAATCATTTATTCGTAACTGAAAATGATGGACAATCATGGGAAACCATTAGCCCTGATTTAACAACCAATGATAAATCAAAGCAAGCATCAAGTGGAGGTCCCATTACAAAGGACAATACTTCGGTTGAATATTATTGTACCATATTTACTGCCACAGAATCAGATTTGGAAAAAGATTTATTGTGGACAGGTAGTGATGATGGTTTAGTGCATGTAAGTAAGGATGCAGGTAAACATTGGGATAATGTAACACCAAAAGATGCACCCCAATGGATGATGTGGAATGCGATTGAAACTGATCCATTTGTAAAAGGCAAAGCGATAATTGTGGGTACAAGATATAAATTGGATGATTATACTCCTTATATCTATGTAACTGAAAATTATGGTCAAAGTTGGAAATTAATTACCAATGGAATCCCTAATGGACATTTTGCGAGAGTGGTAAGAGCGGATAAAAAAAGAGCAGGTTTATTATATGCCGGTACCGAATATGGCATGTATATTAGTTATGATGATGGCGCTAATTGGAGAAAATTCCAATTGAATTTACCTATTGTTCAAATTGCAGATTTAACTATTAAAGAAAACGATTTAATTGTTGCCACACATGGTAGAGCATTTTGGGTGATTGATGATTTAACACCAGTGCAAGCCTATGATAAAAATGTAGTGGACAAAAAATTATTCGTTTACAATGTGAATGATAGCTATCGCATGGAAGGTGGCGGCGGAAGAAGAAGACGTAGCGCAAAGCCTGCAAATGCGGGTGCAAATCCTCCTAATGGTGTGGTAATTAATTACTGGTTAAAGGATGCAAATGATTCTTCGAAAGTGGCAATTAGCATTTATGACAAAAACAATGCATTGATCAAAACATTTACTAAAGTTGCAAAAGAGGAAGGAAATAAATTAGAGTATGCTGCTGGTATGAATCAATTTGTTTGGGATATGATGTATCCTCCTGCAGAAAAAATTGATGGTTTAATTTTATGGAATGGCAATGTGGAAGGTCCAAAAGTAGCACCGGGTAAGTACACCGCTAAAATTAAATTTGATAAGGATTCAGTGAATTTCTCATTTGTAATTAAAGGAGATCCAAATTACAAAATGACTGAAAAGGATTACGATGATCAAGTGGGCATGTTGTTAAAAATTAGAGATAAATTTAGTGATGTTCAAAAAGCAATCAAGCAAATCAGAGCCATCCGAACTCAAATCAATGATTTTACTTCAAGAGTGAATTTGAAAAATAACAAGGAAGTAAAACAAGCAGCGGATACCATCAATAAACAAATCACCACAATTGAGGAAGCATTATACCAAACTAAATCAAAGAGCGGCCAGGATGTCTTGAATTTCCCAATCCGTTTGAATGATAAAATTGCAGGTTTATACGATGTAGCTGCAAGTGGATACAATCCTCCTTCAAAGCAAGTGATTGAAACCTATGCCGATTTATCAGCACAGGCCGATGCACAAATAGCAAAACTTAAGAAAATTTTGAGCGATGATTTAGTGGCATTCAATAAGTTAATTCATGAAAAGCAATTGCCAATCATTGGGTTAGCGAATGAAAAAGCAGATCAATAAACCATCGATCCATTTTTCGTATAAAAAATGAAAAAAAATGAATAGTTTAGAGCGCTATAAAAATATTAAAATAAGCAAATTTCCTACAATGCGTAAAATCACCGTAAGCATGCTGTTATTGAGTTTAACAGTAGCTGTGTCTCCACTTTCTGCACAAAAAGCTAAAAAAGCAGCTGCAGTAGTGACTACCACAGAAAATAAAGTAGACATTAATAAAGTTTTTAAAAATTGGAAACCACGTAACGTTGGTCCAGCTTCAATGAGTGGTCGTATTACTACGATTGATGCGGAAGTAGCCAATCCAAATAATATCTGGATTGGTGCTGCATCGGGTGGTGTTTGGAAAACTAATAACAGTGGAGTGAGCTGGACGCCGGTGTTTGACGAGCAACCTATTTTAAATATTGGTGCACTGGCAATACAACAATCCAATCCAAGCGTGGTTTGGGTAGGAACAGGAGAAGGTAATCCAAGAAACTCAGTTAGTATTGGAGAAGGTATTTATAAAACATTGGATGCTGGTAAAACATGGAAGCGCATGGGATTAGAGCAAACCAGAAATATTCATAGAGTCATCATTGATCCAACCAATCCAAATACAGTATATGCTGGTGCTATTGGCAACCCTTATGGTCAAAGCAAAAACAGAGGGGTGTACAAAACAACAGATGGTGGTGAAACTTGGAATCAAATTTTATACACCAATGACACTTCTGGTGTGGGTGATATGATTATGGATCCAAAAAATCCTAATAAATTATTTGTTGCAATGTGGCATCATTATCGTAATCCATACCATTTAGAAAGTGGTGGAAAGGGTAGTGGTATTTACATGACAATTGATGGAGGAAAAACATTTACCAAATTGGGTAAAGAAAATGGATTGCCTGATGGTAACTTAGGTCGTGTAGGTATAACGATTAGTAAGTCAAATCCAAACAGAGTATACGCTTTAGTGGAGTCTACAAAAAGTGGATTGTACAAGAGTGATGATGGTGGATACAATTTTACTTTAGTGAATGCGCAAAAATCAATTGTTGACAATCGTCCATTTTATTTTCAAGATATCATTTGTGATCCTTTAAACGAAAACACATTATGGTATATCAGTCAAACAGTGGTTAAGAGTATTGATGCTGGTAAAAGTTTTGAAACAGTAATTCCATACAGCGGTATTCACCCAGATCACCATGCATTTTGGATTCATCCAACCGATAATAAATTTATGTTAGATGGTAATGATGGTGGTATTGGATTGACAAGAGATGGTGGAAAAACTTGGATGTTTGATGAAAAAATTCCAGTAGGTCAATTCTATCATGTAAATGTGGACAATGAAATTCCATATCATATAATGGGCGGAATGCAAGATAATGGATCATGGAGAGGACCAGCGTATACCTTTATTCAAGGAGGTATTAAGAACTTTTATTGGGACAATTTATGGGGTGGTGATGGTTTTGATGTAGTGCCTGATGCTGAGGATGCTAATTGGGTATATGCAATGAGTCAAGGAGGTTCAGTAGGACGTTATAATACTGCAACGGGCGAAAGTTCATTTATTCAACCACCAGCGCCGGATTCAAAAACATTGTTACGTTTTAACTGGAACGCTGCTATTGCGCAAGATCCTTTCGATAAAAAAACGGTTTATTTCGGTTCTCAGTTTTTACATAAAAGTGTAAACAAAGGCGCAGCTTGGAAAGTGATTTCTCCTGATTTAACTACTAATGATAGTGCTCAAATTGATCAAAAAAATAATGGTGGATTAAGTTTAGATATTACAGGTGCCGAAAATCACTGTACAATTATCACCATTGCTCCATCAAGTGTTCAAAAAGATTTAATTTATATAGGAACGGATGATGGTAATGTGCAAGTAACAACCAATGGTGGTGTTACTTGGAGTAATATTACAGCAAATATCACAGGCTTGCCTAAGGGTGCATGGATCCCACAAATCAGAACTTCTACGTACAATGCAAATGAAGTTTTTGTAGTTGCTAATAATTACAGACAAGGTGACTTTGCTCCTTATATTTTTAGAACAACTGATGGTGGAAAAACTTGGACGAATATTTTAAGTGCAGCAAAAGTGACTGGTTATGCATTATCCATTATTCAAGATCCTACTGAACCTAATTTATTTTTTGTAGGAACGGAGCAAGGCATGTATGTGAGTTTAGACAATGCAGATAGTTTCCAACAATGGAAAAACGGATATCCTTCTGTTTCAACTTATGATTTTGCAATTCAAGAAAGAGAAGCCGATTTAGCGATTGCTACTTTTGGTCGTGCATTATGGGTGTTAGATGATATTAAGCCATTGCGTAAGTTGGCGCATAATAAAGGAGCTGCTGCTTCATTTTTCGTTTCTGCTCCAAATTCAGTAACCAATGCATCGTATAAAAATGCAACTTATGAGTGGAGTACTTGGGGTATGTATGATGGAACCAATCGTCCTGCAGGTTATCCTTTGACTGTTTATTTAGTGGACAGTCTTAAAAAAGTAAAAGTGCAAATTAAAGATGCACAAGATTCTATTATTAGAAATTTAACTTTCAAAGTGGATTCTGGTTTTAATAGACAATATTGGGGCTATGAACAAAAAGGAAGTCGTGGTGCGGGTATGCCAAAAACATCTGCTGGCGGAGGTCGTAGAAGAATGGCCGAAGGTGCAAGCAATGAAGCATCAGATGATGAAATGGAGTACAGAGGACGCAGCGTATTACCTGGAAAGTATAAGGTAGTAGTTACTGCAAATAAATTAAAAGACTCTGTTTGGATTGAAGTTAAAAATGACGAAAGAAATGGCGATAAAACAAGTATTGTTAAAAAACAAGACGAATTATTAGCTAAGCTTCAACCAAGTGTAGATAAGTTTAATAATGTTTTAGATCAATTAGATGAGGTTGATTCTGTGTTAGCAGAATTAAAGGCAGATTGGAGATCTAAAAAAGATAAAGGCATCGATACATTAAATAAAACACATAAAGCAATTGTAGCTAAATCAAAAGTTTTACGTGAATATTTAATTGGTAAGAAGCAAGAGAAACAAGGATATGGAACGGTGCCAGAAATTACGCCACTTTCTATTATTCGTGATGCCAATATGTTAATTACAGGTAAGAATACATTACCTGGTGAACAAGAGGAAGCAAAAGTACAAGCTGCTATTACAGCGGTACAAGCAGCCCTTGTAAAAGGAAATGAATTCTTCCTAAAAGAATGGGCAGGCTTCAGAAAATTAGTAGAAACTACCCCGGTTGCGAAGTTCAAGGATTATGAGACGATAAAGTAGTTAGTTCTTATAAACTTAAAGAGGTCACTTAAAACTTATATAGTTTAAAGTGACCTCTTTTTTATTTGGCATATCAATACTTATTAAAAACGAAAAAGCCCCTAACTTAATGAAAGTTAAGGGCTTTTGCGGACCGGACGGGACTCGAACCCGCGACCTCCGCCGTGACAGGGCGGCATTCTAACCAACTGAACTACCGATCCAAGAACTTCCAGAGACGTTTCCGTTTCCGGGTTGCAAAGATAAGGGGAAAGAAGTTTTTTAAACAAATCTTTTATTAAAAATTGTTGTATTATTTTTACAGCCCAAACTAAGCATATGCCAGAATACCCTAATAGACAGTTTTTGGAATTTGAACAACCTATTAAAGAGTTGTACGAGCAAATTGATGCTACCAAGAAATTAGCTGAAAAGAACCCTAAAATAGATCTTTCTGCAACTATAAAGCAGTTAGAAAATTCAATTGTTGATAAGCGTAAAGCCCTTACTGAGACACTATCTCCGTGGCAAAGGGTGCAATTAAGTAGACATCCTGATCGTCCTTATACCTTAAAGTATATTGAGTTAATGTGTGATAAGTTTATAGAGCTTCATGGCGACAGAAATGTGAAGGATGATAAGGCCATGGTGGGTGGATTTACCGAGTTAAATGGTCAAACGGTGATGATGATTGGACAGCAAAAGGGGAGTAATACAAAGGCACGTCAAATGAGAAATTTTGGAATGGCGAACCCAGAAGGTTACCGAAAAGCCCTTAGATTGATGAAATTGGCTGAAAAATTCAATAAACCTGTAGTTTGTTTGATTGATACTCCAGGCGCATTTCCGGGGCTAGAAGCGGAGGAAAGAGGCCAAGGAGAGGCTATTGCACGTAATATTTATGAAATGGTGCGTTTGCAAGTACCTATTATCATTTGTATCATTGGTGAGGGTGCAAGTGGGGGTGCTTTAGGTATTGGTATTGGTGACAAAACCCTGATGATGGAAAATACTTGGTATACCGTTATTTCTCCGGAAAGTTGTAGTTCTATTTTATGGAGAAGTTGGGATAAAAAAGAAGTTGCCGCGGAGCAATTGAAGTTAACTGCGAATGATATGAAAGGATTTGGTTTGATTGATGAAATTGTTCCAGAACCATTTGGTGGTGCACATTGGAGTTATCCTGAGGCGGCAGCTATTTTAAAAGAAAAAATTGTTGCAGCTTTAAATGAAGTTAAAGATATTGCACCTGCAAAAAGAGTAGAAAATCGCATTGAAAAATATAGTAAAATGGGCTTCTGGGAAGAAGCTTAATCCAAAAATATATTCTAACCCTACATGTTAAGACAAACCCTAAAAGGAACAGGCGTAGCTTTAGTTACTCCGTTTAAAAAAGACAAAAGCATTGACTTTGCAGCGCTTGAAAATTTAATTGATATTCAAATTGCTGGTGGCCTTGATTATATCGTAACCCTTGGTACCACAGGTGAATCAGTAGTATTATCTACTGAAGAAAAAGTAGAAGTATTTAATTGTACAGTTGCAAAAGTAAATGGCCGTGTACCAGTGGTAGTTGGAATTGGTGGTAACAATACAGCCGAAGTAATTAAATCATTTAGCAAGTTTGATTTAACTAAAGTAGAAGCTATCTTAAGTGTTACTCCTTATTATAACAAACCTTCACAGGAAGGATTGTATCAACATTATGTTGCCTTAGCGGATGCAGCTCCGAAGCCAATATTATTATACAATGTGCCAGGAAGAACAGGACGTAATATGACAGCGGCAACTACTTTACGTTTAGCATCGCATCCAAATATTGGAGGCATTAAAGAAGCGGGTCCTGAAATGGCACAAACTATTGATATTTTAAAAGATCGTCCAAGCGACTTTTTAGTGGTGAGTGGTGATGATGAAATTGTAATGGCACAAATAGCATGTGGTATGGATGGCGTAATTAGTGTTGCAGCCAACGCATTTCCAAAGCCATTTAGTGATATGATTCGTTATTGCATGGCGGGTGATTTTAGCATGGCAAAGCGTTTGAATGATTTAATGGTAGAAGGGTATACTTATATGTATGAGGAAAATAATCCTTCAGGTATTAAAGCATTTTTAGCTGAGCAGGGCGTCATTGAAAATGAATTTAGATTACCATTGGTGCCAGTGAGTGCAGGATTGCAGAAGAAAATTCACGATTATTTGCAAAAGTATTTTGCTTAATTCAACTTTTGTTTAATCGCTTGAAGTTTCATTAAAGCTTCAACGGGTGTTAAATTATTGATGTCAATTTCTGATAATTCTTTTCGGATGGACTCAAAAGTTTCAGTGTGTGCATCAAATATCGATAATTGAAATTGATCTGTTGAGGCAGCAGTACTAGGCGTGTTATTGGTGTTGCCTGCATTCTTTAACTCCATCTCTTTTAAAATATCATTCGCTCTGTTCACTAGTATATTAGGCATACCTGCCATTTTAGCCACATGAATTCCAAAGCTATGGGTGTTTCCACCTTTGGTTAGTTTGCGCAAGAAGATTATTTTATTTCCAACCTCCTTATGACTCACATGATAGTTATGTACATTCGGCAATTGTGCTTCTAAATCGTTTAATTCATGATAGTGCGTAGCAAACAAAGTTTTGGGTTTAGCAGGGGATTGGTATAAATATTCAACAATACTCCATGCAATTGAAATACCATCATAGGTACTGGTACCACGACCAATCTCATCTAACAAAATCAAACTACGCGGACTAATATTATTTAAGATACTTGCTGTTTCAATCATCTCCACCATAAAAGTAGATTCGCCAGCACTTAAATTATCATTCGCACCTACACGTGTAAATATTTTATCTGTCAAAGGAACCGAAGCTGCAGTGGCAGGAACATAGGAGCCCATATGTGCCATTAAAGTAATGAGTGCAGTTTGTCTTAACACGGCACTTTTACCACTCATGTTGGGTCCAGTTAATATAATAATTTGCTGTGTGCTAGGATCCAAATACACATCATTTGGAATATAGCTTTGATCAATGGCTAGGTTTTGTTCAATAACTGGGTGAC
Source organism: uncultured Bacteroidota bacterium (assembly GCA_903938445.1). Classification (GTDB taxonomy): domain Bacteria; phylum Bacteroidota; class Bacteroidia; order Chitinophagales; family Chitinophagaceae; genus Sediminibacterium. The sequence goes on from CAJADG010000023.1 coordinate 14,454, forward strand.
GTCCTGCTTCGATATTTAAAACCGTGTTTTCAGTGATGGTAGGCTTGCAATATTTTTGTGCCTTCGCAATGGATGCAAAACAAATTAAACAATCCAATACGCCAATCCACTGACCATTTTTTTGAAGCAGATTCATTTCCTTTAAAACCTCATCAATCAAACCTTGGTACAATTGAGTTTCAAGCGTTAGTATTTTATCCTCTGCACCTAAAATCTTTTCTTCATATACTTTTAACTCAGGCGTAATGTAACGCTCTGCAGTGGTCAATGTTTGTTTACGTATCCACTCGGCAGGTACTTTGTCCTTATGCGCATGGGTTACTTCTAAATAATAACCGTACACATTATTGTATCCAATTTTTAAAGAAGAGATTCCTGTTATTTCTGCTTCCTTATTTTGCAGTTGTGTTAAATATTCTTTACCACCACTGGAGATATTTCGTAATTCATCTAATTCTGCATTCACACTTTCTTTAATAAATCCACCTTTCACAGCAGTAGCAGGGGGTTGTTCAATTAAAGTATCGAATATGGCTTTTTTGGAATGGGCACAAATGTCTAACTCACCACTAATATGTTGTAAATAATTATTTTCAATTCCCGAAAGTTCCAATTGAATAGCTTCAATTGCTTCTAATGATTTAGCCAATTGAATAAACTCACGAGGTTGTAATTTTCGCGTTGATAATTTACTGGCCAATCTCTCCAAGTCACCACAGGATTCAATCAATACACTAATGCTTTGTGCTTTATCATGATTTGCCAACAAGGTTTCAACAGCATCTAATCGGTTATTGATTTGCGTAACAGATTGTAATGGGAATATTAACCAACGCTTTAGCAAACGTGCGCCCATGGGGCTCTTGGTGTCATCCATTACTTCCAATAATCCTTTACGATCTGCACCATTTCCAATTAATTCTAAATTGCGAATCGTAAATTTATCCATCCATAAAATTTCATCTCTATCAATACGGCCAATTTTATGAATATGCGAAAGGTGAGGATGTTCTGTTTCTTTTAAATAATGCAAAATAGCACCTGCAGCAATAATTCCTTTTGTCAGTCCTTCAATACCAAAACCTTTTAAAGAGGTAGTTTGAAATTGTTTAAATAATAAATCGGTGGCAAAAGGTTCATCAAAAATCCAACTATCTAATCCGTAAGTATAAAAACTATTGCCAAAGGTTTCTTTAAAATTAGCTTGATAATTTTTCGGGTAAAGAATTTCAGCAGGTTGAAGACTTTGTAATAATTTATCTAAATATTCAGTGCTGCCTTCTGCCAATAAAAATTCTCCAGTTGTAATATCTAAAAACGCAACACCGCCGTGTTCTTTTTCAACAAAAACGGCCGCTAAGAAATTATTGTTTTTATGTTCTAATAATTTATCGTTGGTAGCAATGCCTGGAGTAAGCATATCGGTTACGCCACGCTTTACAATTCCTTTTACCGATTTTGGGTCTTCCAATTGATCGCAAATGGCTACACGATAGCCAGCTTTCACCAATTTGTGTAAATAAGTATCTAAAGAGTGGTGTGGGAATCCTGCTAATTCGCTGGAGGATGCCGAACCATTATTTCGTTTTGTTAAGGTAATGCCTAATACTTTTGAAGCAATCACTGCATCTTCCCCAAATGTTTCGTAAAAATCACCCACTCTAAACAACAAAATAGCATCGGGATATTTTTGTTTAATAGCCCTATGTTGCTGCATTAGAGGAGTTTCTGCACTAGATTTTGCCATGGCAACAAACCTACATAATTTTTTTAATATTCGAAAAGCGTACTTTTGCAGATATGCGCAAACTTACCATGGACGAATTGGGGAGAAAGTCGGTAGCCGACTTTAAAATGGCCAATAAAACGCCTATTGTGGTGGTGATGGACAATATCCGTAGTATGCACAATGTAGGAAGCGTGTTTAGAACCTCGGATGGCTTTTTAATTGATGGAATTTGTTTGTGTGGTTTTACCCCGCAGCCTCCGCATAGAGATATTCATAAAACGGCATTGGGCTCCACTGAAACGGTGGATTGGCTACATTATGAAAACACTATGGATGCAGTAAATGAATTAAAAGCCAAAGGGTATAAAGTATATGCCATTGAACAAACAGAAGGAAGCATTTCCTTGGAAAAATTCAAAGCTTTAAATCCAGAAGTGGCTAACTTTCCGATGGCCTTTGTTTTTGGAAATGAAGTGGATGGGGTGGACGAGCAAGTCATTGCTTTATGTGATGGAGTGATTGAAATTCCGCAATGGGGGATGAAGCATTCTTTAAATATTTCAGTTGCAGCGGCCATTGTTTTATGGGAGTTTGTGAGATAGAAGGTTTACTTTAAATTATACATCAGAAAATAAAGATATGAGTGGAGTAAAAAATTATTTGAGTTTAGTGAAATTTTCACATACCATTTTTGCGATGCCATTTGCATTGATTGGTTTTGTGTTGGGTATAAAACATATGGACGATTTACATTCGCCGGAAGAACATGGAATTAAAAAGTTTTTGCTGGTTTTGTTATGTATGGTCACTGCAAGGTCCACTGCCATGGCATTTAACAGGTATTTAGATAGACATTTTGATAAATTGAATCCAAGAACTGCCATTAGAGAAATACCAGCAGGAATCATTAAGGCGGAGAAAGCATTGTTATTTATTATCATCAATGCAAGCATTTTTGTTGTGGCTACTTTCTTTATTAATCCAATTTGTTTTTATTTGTCACCCGTTGCATTATTTGTGATCTTGTTTTATAGTTACACCAAAAGGTTTACTTATTTATGTCATTTGGTTTTAGGGGTGGGCTTGTCTTTAGCACCCATTGGCGCTTATTTAGCTGTTACAGGAAGCTTTGCATTATTGCCCTTGTTGTTTTCATTTGCTGTCATTTTTTGGGTAAGTGGATTTGATGTTATTTATGCATTGCAGGATATTGATTTTGATCAATCCCAATCCTTGTATTCTATTCCAAGTTATTGGGGTTTGAATAAGGCATTAAATATTGCAAGGGTATTGCATGTTTTTTCGGCAGCATTTATCATTGCAGCTTTTTTTGTAGGAGGGTTCCATTTTATTTATTTAGGAGGGATGGCAGTTTTTATAGGCATGTTATTATATCAACACAGTATTGTTAAGCCACATGATTTAAGCAAAGTCAATATTGCATTTATGACCGCCAATGGAATTGCCAGCATTGTATTTAGTGTATTTGTAATTACAGCATTAGTGTTGCAAATAATGGGGAATATTCCAAGTGCAATCATCCATTAAATTAACAACCTTGGCTAGAATTATTTGTATAGACTACGGCGGAAAAAGATGCGGATTGGCAGTAACCGATCCATTGCAAATTATTGCTACTGCTTTAACCACAGTAGCCACCAAAGAATTATATACTTATTTGGCAGTTTATTTTGCAAAAGAGCCAGTGGAGTTAATTTTAATAGGAGAGCCTTTAAATTTAGATGATACGCCAACGCATGCTACACCATTGGTTAAAAAAGCCATTGTGGAGTTGGGAAAAAAATTTCCAACGATTCCTATACAAACGGTAGACGAGCGTTTTAGTTCTAAAAATGCAGTGAGGGCCATGGTAGAAATGGGCATGAAGAAAAAGGATCGTCAGGATAAGAAAAATGTAGATCAAATAGCTGCGACTATTCTATTACAGGAATATTTAACAAATCGTCCCTAATTCGACCCAATCTCAGGGCGTTATTCCTCTTTTATTTCTACCTTTGCGTTTATTACAAAGACCTATTATGATTTTACCTATTGTGGCATACGGTGCTTCCGTTTTAAGAAAAGTGTGTGATCCTATTGAATCCAATTACCCTAATATCAAAGGATTAATTGAGGATATGTGGGAAACTATGTATGAAAGTAATGGAGTAGGTCTTGCTGCGCCACAAATCAATAAGCATATCAGATTATTTATTGTGGATAGTGCACAAATATTTGCCAATGCCGAGCCCGAAGATGAAACCTATGCAGATGCGCCTGGAATTAAAAGAGCTTTTATCAATGCACAAATTGTAGCGTTAAGTGGAAAGGAGTGGGTATACAATGAAGGTTGTTTAAGTATCCCAAAAATTAGAGAAGATGTATTGCGTCATGAAAATGTAACCCTATCTTATTTGGACGAAAACTTTCAACCGCATACCGAAACTTTTACGGGTATGACTGCAAGAGTTATTTTACATGAGTACGACCATATTGAAGGCAAATTATTTATTGATTATGTAAAGCCTTTAAAGCGCAAAATGTTGCAGGGTAAATTAAATGATATCAATAAAGGAAAGGTAAGAGTGGATTATAAAATGATTCAACTTAAATAATGCAATCTTTCAAAAAAATAGCTTTTGTTTTATGGTTGTCAATAATGATCAGTCCAATGGTAGGACTATCTCAAGACACCACCTTAAAGGAGGAGGGTTTAAATTTTACGTTGTCAGATGCCATTGTTCGAAATCACTTTGATTATAAAGCTATTTTACAAAGAATAAAAGAGGATACTAGTTTTTATAAAGCCTTCAAAACCCTTCGTACCATTGGGTATGCTTCCTATAATCATATCGAGATGAAAAATAAGGAAGGACGAATGGTTGCATCTCTTGATAGTAAAACGAGACAAAATCATATAGGTGATTGTAGAACCATGGATGTTTTACAAGAAACTGTTACGGGTGATTTAAGAAAAGCAGATGGTTCTTATAATTATATGACCCCATCATTGTACGCAAGTTTATTTTTTACCAAAGGACAGGTTTGTGGAGAGACCAATGTAGTAGCAGGTAAAAAAAGAGTAGTAAGTGGAACGGGTATTGAAAAGGCGAAGGAGCAATTAAAAATGTTGTTTTTTAATCCTGGTAAAAAAATTCCAGGGATTCCATTTGTGGGTAATAAGTTGGATTTATATGATGAGTCTGCGCATGAATTATACGATTACAAATTAGACTATGTTGAATACCAAGGTCAGTTGGTGTATATGTTTGAAGTAAAGCCAAAAGCAGATCTTGGATTCTTTGCAAAGAACGATGTAGTAGTGGATCAAATTACTACATGGTTTAATCCAAAAACTTTAGAAGTATTGGGTCGTAATTATGCATTGTCCTATAAAGCAGGCGTATATGATTTTAATGTAGCGATGGAAGTGGAGATGACTTATTTTAATGGTCAATTGGTTCCTAAAATTCTAAGATATAAAGGAAATTGGGATGTTGCTTTTAAAAAGAGAGAAATAGGATTGTTTACTGCAACCTTATTTGATTTTAACAAAGGGAATTAAACTTGTAAGAACGAAGCTTCAATCAACTTTACTACTTCCACTAAACTTCCCGTCTCCGCAAAGGTAGCTAGCTGTCTGTCCGCACCAGTTCCAGTTTTAAAGATGTCTTTTACTTTTTCAACATGGTGTCTACTTCCAAGTTCATCTACCACGCCATCTACAAATTCAAGTAATTCGTCAATTAATTCAATCACAGGTACTTCTTTTTCTTGGCCAAAGTCAATCAACAAACCATCAATTCCATAACGACTCGCGCGCCATTTATTTTCGTTAATTAAGGCACGTTGATAATTAATGAAATTAATATTTTGACGACGCAGTGCGTAAATTTTTGCGCAGATGGCTTGAAACAATGCAGTAATGGTAATGGTTTCCTGCACTGTCATTGGAATATCACAAATTCTAAATTCAATAGTATTGTAAACAGGATTCACACGAAGGTCCCACCATATTTTTTTAGCATCATCAATACAATTGGTTTTAATAAGCAATTGCACGAAATTGTCATAAGCTTCAATGCTTTCAAAGTAATCAGGAATGCCTGTTCTTGGAAACTTATCAAACACTTTTGATCGATAGGATTTGTATCCAGTGTTACGTGATTCCCAAAAAGGGGAGTTGGTACTTAATGCATAAATATGCGGCAAGAAATACCTGGCAGTATTGGCAATATGAATGGCCATCTTACGGTCTTCCATACCTACATGCACGTGGAGTCCAAAAATCAAATTACTACGTGCAGCTTGTTGCAATTCATTTAATAGGTCTTGATATCTTGAGCTATCTGAAATTAATTGTTTTTCCCATAAACTAAATGGGTGGGTGCCCGATGCTCCAATGCTATAGCCAAGGTCATTGGCAATTTTGGCAACACCGGTTCTTAAAGATAATATTTCTTTAAAAGCCTCATCGGCATTTTTGCAAATTGCACTTCCTACTTCCACCACTGCCTGGTGCATTTCTGCCTTTATTTTATCCTGAAATAGTTTTTGTCCTTCATTGACAATAGAACGCTGATGGCTTTTTAGTTCCTTGGTAGAAGGGTCTAAAATCATGTATTCTTCTTCTACCCCTATGGTAAATTGTTGTAAGCTAGCCATCGCTATAAAAATAAGCAATTTTTACCATACATAAAAATACCCCCAACACGGCGCCGGGGGTATGGTACGAACTAACAATGATTTGATAGTAATTAGCTGAATCTTATTTAACGATGATAAGAGTTCTCCGTTTCGTTTTCTCTTTCTTTATCGTAAGCCTTAATAATTGCTTTTACTAATTTATGCCTTACCACGTCTTCCTCATCCAATTCAATGTGCGCAATCCCTTCAATATTTTTTAAAATACGCACTGCTTTCTCTAAGCCACTTCGTTGGTTACGGGGTAAATCCACCTGTGTAGGGTCACCCGTGATAATAGCTTTGGCATTGGATCCAATACGTGTTAAGAACATTTTAATTTGTAAGTCATTTGCGTTTTGAGATTCATCCAAAATAATAAACGCATTGTCTAAAGTACGACCACGCATGTAAGCCAATGGAGCAATCTCAATGGTGCGAGTGGACATATAATAACCTAATTTATCTGCTGGAATCATATCGTCTAATGCATCATATAAAGGGCGTAAGTAAGGATCAATTTTTTCTTTTAAATCACCAGGTAAAAATCCTAAACTTTCACCAGCTTCTACCGCTGGGCGCGTTAAAATAATTTTCTTTACTACTTTATTTTTCAATGCCCTTACCGCTAAAGCAACGGCAGTGTAAGTTTTACCAGTACCTGCTGGTCCAATGGCAAAAACAATATCGTTTTTGTCTGCAGCCGTAACCATTTTTTTCTGATTGGCTGTACGCGCTCTAACTGTTTTACCATTAGGGCCAAACACCAATACTTCATTTGGATTTTTATCAACAAAATTGTCGATTACTTCGGCATCATCGCCGCCTAAGATTTGTTCAAAATAATTTTCAGATAAATGCCCATTGCGTTCCATATACTGGATAATGAGCGTAATTTTTTCTTTAGCCAATTCAATTTGTTCTGGTGCACCGCTTAGTTTAATTTGGGTGCCTCTTGATAAGATTTTTAAAAGTGGAAACTTCTTTTTTAAAATGTCAAACTTGGAGTTGTTGACACCGAAAAACTCAATTGGGTTAACGGTATCTAAATTGATGATGGTTTCAGTCAATGGATTAGATTTAATGGGTTAGGGTAGTAATTATATCAACTAACACAATTTAACTCATGAAGTTTAAAATTACAAGGCCTAAATACGCACAAATGTTAATTACTTAATTGATAACATTAAGTTCATAAAATAGTAAAGATGCGTTAAAACCAAAAGGGGTAACTAGACGTTTTTTAAAGTAACAATCATAGCCTTTGGGTCGGCTGCTTTAAATACGGTGGTTCCTGCAACCAATACATCGGCACCTGCTTTCACCAACGCGCCAGCATTGTTTTCGGTAACACCACCATCTATTTCAATTAAAGTGGCTGCACCTGCGTTCACAATAATTTGTTTAAGGGCGCGCACTTTTTCGTAGGTATGTTCAATAAATTTTTGTCCACCAAATCCAGGGTTCACACTCATCACACAAACCACATCAATATCCTTAATCACATCTTTTAATAAATCAACAGAGGTATGTGGATTGATAGCAACACCGGCTTTCATGACCTGTGCTTTTATTTGTTGTAATGTGCTATGTAAATGTGGACAAGCTTCATAATGCACCGTTAAAACATCGGCACCTGCTTTCTTAAAATCAGCAATATATTTTTCGGGATGCACAATCATTAAATGCACATCCATCATTTTGGTAGTTGTTTTTTTGATTTGCTCTATTACAGGCAATCCATAACTAATATTTGGAACAAAACTTCCGTCCATCACGTCCAAATGAAACCATGCAGCTTCACTTTCATTTAGCATTTCACATGCTTTACCTAAATTCAAAAAATCTGCAGCTAATAAGGAGGGAGCAATGATGGCCATAGGATGTATTTGTTACAAAATTAAGTACTTTTGGGCTCAATTTTATAAGTATATGAAAAAGTTAATGCTTCTTGTTGTGGCTATACTCAGTATCGCTTCTGCGTTCAGTCAAAAAGATTCTGTGTTTGTTGGTTTCGCCAAAAAAGATTCTATCTTATTTGCTGGTGAAAAACATTTTAAAAATATCATTCAGTTAACTAATAGCGGGGATAATGCCGAAGCGTATTGGAGCTTTGATAGCAAGCGAATTACTTTTCAAAGAACCAATCCAAAAGAAGGTTTAATGTGTGATCAAATTTTCATGGGTGTAGTCCCTAGTAATAGTACCACCCCATTTACGTATAAATCAATTAGTGGTGGAAAGGGTCGTACAACTTGTTCTTATTTCACAAAAGATGGCGCACACATTATATACGCGTCGACAAATGAGGGTGGCAATGATTGTCCTCCAACAGTGGATCGTGCTAAATACGGAAATAAATACATTTGGCCTTTGTACAATACCTATGACATTTTTATGGCGGATACGAATGGTGTTGTTGTAAAACAATTAACTAAGTCAAAAGGATATGATGCAGAAGGGACTTTATCTTATGATGGCAAAAAAATGATTTATTGTAGCGATAAGGACGGTGATTTGGATTTATATGTAATGGATTTAGAAACAGGTGCAGAAAAGAAAGTAACGAACACTTTAGGCTATGATGGGGGTGCTTGGTTTAGCCCAGATGGTACAAAAATTGTTTGGAGAGCAAGCCGTCCTAAAACAGAAGCTGAAATTGCAGATTATAAAGCATTATTAAAAGACGGATTAGTGGCACCAACCAGCATGGAGGTATTCATAGCCAATGCAGATGGAACTAATGCTAAGCAAATTACACATTTAGGTCAAGCTAATTGGGCACCTAATTTTACACCAGATGGTAAACACATTATTTTTTGTAGCAACCATGAGTATAAATATGGTTTTCCTTTTAATATGTATCTAATGGATTTGGAAGGAAACAATATTGAAAAAATTAGCCGTGATAAAGGATTCGATGCTTTCCCCATGTTCAGTTATGATGGTAAAAAAATCATGTTCTCTTCTAACCGAAATAATGGGGGTACGCACGATACGAATCTATTTGTAGCAGATTGGGTAGATTAATCGTAATTTAGCTAACATTCTAATTAAAATATTAAAAATATGTATACAGGCTTAGTTCATTTACATAACTTATTAAGATGGGTCATTATAATTGCCTTAGTCTTAACTATAGTAAACTTATTCCTTAAAAAGGATGCCCTTAAAACAAGCAAGGTTTTATTGATAAGTGCACACACCACCTTGTTATTGGGCTTATACCAATACTTTTTTGGATCAGTAGGTTTCCAATTAATAAAGTCGGCAGCTGGTGGCATGAAAGACGTGATGAAAGACGCGGCAAGTCGTTTTTGGGCAGTTGAACATGCTTTTTCTATGATTTTAGCCATTGTTTTTATTACCATTGGACACATTAAGTTAAAAAAGACAGGCAAAACCAATCCAAGCTTAGTATTTTTCATTTTAGCCTTCGTTTTAATTCTTTTAATGACGCCTTGGCCGTTTAAAGCTGGGGTTGGTCGCCCTTGGTATCCAGGAGCTGGCATATAACATTTTCTTAACTAACTGATTATCAACGATTTTTTAAGGAGAAGCGTGGCTTCTCCTTTTATTTTCTACTTTTTTCAATATTTCGCTGGTAATTTTTCTTAATTCCATTCATTTCCATATCTTTGCAACCCCAAAATAAGTATGTCAAAACAACCGCTGATTAAACAAGATGGAGTAATTATTGAAGCACTGAGCAATGCTATGTTCAGAGTTAAGCTTGAAAATGGTCACGAAATCTTAGCAACAATTTCTGGAAAGATGCGTATGCACTACATCAGAATTTTGCCTGGTGATAAAGTAGGTGTGGAGATGAGTCCATATGACTTAACAAGGGGCCGAATTATATTTAGACATAAGTAACAGAAGAATAATTATTTAAAAACAAAAAGATGAAAGTTAGAGCATCTATCAAAAAACGTAGTGCCGATTGCAAAATCGTGAAGCGTAAAGGCGTATTATTTGTGATCAACAAAAAGAACCCTCGCTTTAAGCAAAGACAAGGATAGTAAGGCTTTTAGCGGAGACGCTAGAGTTTTAAAAAACAAAAATTAAAATAAAAAACAAGTTTTAGCATATGGCTCGTATTGCCGGTATAGACTTACCAAAAAACAAAAGAGGAGAAATTGGACTACAGTACATTTTCGGTATTGGACATTCAACTGCTCAGTACATCTTAGACAAAGCAAACATCAGTTACGATAAAAAAGTAAATGAGTGGAATGACGAAGAGCAAACAGCAATTCGTAATATCATTAACGCTGAATTTAAAGTAGAAGGTGCTTTACGTAGTGAAGTTTCTATGAGCATTAAGCGTTTATTAGATATCGCTTGTTACCGTGGTTTACGTCATAGAAAAGGGTTACCTGTTCGTGGCCAAAGAACTAAAACTAACTCACGTACTCGTAAGGGTAAGCGTAAGACAGTTGCTGGTAAGAAGAAGGTAGCTAAGAAATAATAAATCATAAAGTAGTCGTCGAAAATTTCGGTGACTACTTTTTGCTATAAAATCCGTTTGAAATTGGATCCTGATTCGCAAGAACCAGGGGAGATTTAACCGGTTTCCGCTTCGGCGGAATTTCAATTTAAATAACCCGCTCTTTTACAAGTGAAAAACAAGTAAAAAAGCACACCTCAAACACAATGGCTAAACCACAAAAAGCACAGAACAGTGCAAAAGCAGCTGCAAAAAAGAGAGTCGTAAAAATCGACGCAGCAGGTGAAGTTCGCATCAGCGCAACTTTCAACAATTTAATCATCGCCTTTACTAACAAAGCAGGTCAAGTAATTAGCTGGAGCAGTGCTGGTAAAATGGGCTTTAGAGGTTCTAAAAAGAACACTCCATATGCCGCTCAAATGGCAGCAGCTGATGCAGCGAAAGTAGCATTAGACGCTGGTGTTAAAAGAGTGGATGTATTTGTAAAAGGACCAGGTTCTGGTCGTGAAGGAGCTATCCGTTCTATTTCACAATCAGGTATCGAAGTAACTTCAATCCGCGACGTGACTCCAATGCCACATAACGGTTGTCGTCCTCCAAAACAAAGAAGAGTATAACACTAACAATATTTCAAAAAGGGTATTGCATTCATTTTAGATTTTTACTGATGCTTTACCGTCACCAAAAAATCAAAAAAAATAAATTATGGCACGTTACACAGGTCCAAAAACCAAAATTTCCCGCATTTTCGGCGAACCTATTTTAGGAAACGCAAAATGGTTGGGTAAAAACAGCAACCCTCCAGGTCAACACGGTGCACAACGCAAGCGTAAGCAATTAGGAGAGTATGCATTACAGTTAAGAGAAAAGCAAAAAGCAAAATACACTTATGGTGTGTTAGAGCGTCAATTCCGTAAAACATTTGAAGAAGCATCTCGTATTAAAGGTGTAACTGGTGAAAACTTAATCAAATTATTGGAGTCTCGCTTAGATAACACAATTTTCAGAATGGGATTGGCTGCTAGCCGTCCAGAAGCTCGTCAGTTAGTAGCTCACAAGCATATTTCTGTAAATGGTGACGTAACTAATGTTCCTTCTTACACATGTAAGCCAGGTGATGTTATTACTTACCGTCCAAAGAGTGCACACAATTCAGCTATCGTTAGCAAGCAACGTCCAAGAAACACTAAGTTTAGCTGGGTGGATTGGAACGAAACAACTAACACTGGTACATTCATTGCAATGCCAGAAAGAGAAGCTGTTCCTGAAAACATTAAGGAGCAATTGATCGTAGAATTGTATTCTAAATAGTAGCACTTAACAACATTTCTTCTTTAGGGAAGATTCAAACAAAAAAAAGTATAACATGGCTATATTAAGTTTTCAAAAACCTGACAAAATTGTTTTACAAAAAGCAAATGACTTTGAAGGACAATTCGAATTCCGTCCATTAGAGCCAGGATTTGGTTTAACATTAGGTAATGCTTTAAGAAGAGTATTATTAAGCTCTCTAGAAGGTTTTGCAATTGTGGGAATCAAGATTGAAGGTGTAGATCATGAGTTTGCAACAATCAAAGGAATTACAGAAGATGTAACTGAGATGATCTTAAACTTAAAGCAAGTTCGTTTTAAGCGTAAGGCAGATCAAGACGTTAGCTCTGAAAAAATCACTTTATCTATCAAAGGTAGCAGTGAATTTAACGCAGGTCATTTAGGTGAAGCTTCTCAACAATTTCAAGTAATGAACCCTGAGTTAGTTATTTGTACAATGGATCCTTCTGCAAAATTAGACATTGAATTAACTATTAGCAAAGGCCGTGGTTATATCCCAGCGGAAGAGAATAAGTTAAAAGAAATGCCAATCGGATATATCGCGATTGATTCTATTCATACTCCAATTAAAAATGTTAAGTATGTAATGGAAAACTATCGTGTAGAGCAAAGAACTGACTACGAAAAATTAATTTTAGATGTAGCTACTGATGGAACTATTCACCCTGAAGATGCTGTGAAGCAAGCTTCTAGAATTTTGATCCAACACTTAATGATCATCACAGACGAGAATATCACTTTTGATAATAAAGAAGATAAGAAAGAGGATGTGGTGGATGAGCAAGTATTACAATTAAGAAAAGTATTAAAGACTCCATTAGAGGATTTAGATCTTTCTGTTCGTGCGTTCAATTGCTTGAAAGCTGCTAAAATTAACAGCTTGAGCGAATTGGTACAATACGAGCAAGAGGACTTAATGAAGTTCAGAAACTTTGGTCAAAAATCTTTATCTGAAATCGAACAAGTATTAATCGAAAGAGGATTAAGCTTTGGAATGGATTTAGGTAAATTAGGATTAGACAAATTAGATTTACAATAGTCGCTTTATAATTAAGTAGATTATTATTTATAACCGAGCTTTCGGGCTCACACCTTACAATTCCTGACACGGTGTAAGGACAAAAATTAAACGTCATGCGTCACGGAGACAAACAAAACAACTTAGGTCGTAAAAAGGCACACAGAGAAGCCTTGTTAAGTAACTTAGCTATCCAGTTAATTACCCACAAGCGTATCGTAACTACATTAGCTAAAGCAAAAGCTTTAAGAACTTATGTAGAGCCATTGGTTACTAAAACTAAAAAAACGGCTACTAAAGAAGAAATCAGCCATAACCACAGAGTGGTGTTCAGCTATTTAAATGACAAAGCAGCTGTGAAAGAATTATTCACTGTTGTAGCGCCTAAAATTGCTGCTCGTCCAGGTGGATATACGCGTATCATTAAATTAGGTATTCGTCCAGGTGACAACGCCGAAAAAGCGATGATCGAATTAGTAGACTTCAACGAAATTTACGGTAACTCCATTGCAACTGCAGCTGAGCCAGCTAAAAAGACACGTAGAAGTAAAGCAACTGCAGCTCCTAAGAAAGCAGCTGAAGCAACAGAAGCTCCAGCAGTTACTGATGAAGCAACAGATGCTACACCAGAAGCAGCAGCTGAATAATGGTTAATCTTATTGAACATATAAAGGCAAGACTTTGGTCTTGCCTTTTTTTTGCCTAAATTTGCAGCATATAATAATCAACCACATACCCAACTCATAATAGCATAATCCAATGACCGCACAACCCGCAATCTTAGTTTTAGCCGATGGCAATGTATTTCACGGACAAGCATTTGGTAAAATAGGTACCACCACTGGTGAAATTTGTTTTAATACGGGCATGACAGGTTACCAAGAGGTTTTCACAGATCCAAGTTACACGGGCCAGGTAATCATCATGAATAATGTACATATTGGTAACTATGGAGTAAAGGATACTGATGTAGAAAGTAAGTCAGTAAAAATTCACGGATTAATTGGAAGAAATTTAGAAGAGAAATATTCACGTGCATTGGCGGATGGAAATTTGAATGAATATTTAATCGCTAATAATATTGTTTCCATTGAAGGGTTAGATACAAGAGCATTGGTGGCACATGTAAGAACAAGTGGTGCAATGAACTGTATTATATCTTCAGACAATTTAGATGTTGAATCATTGAAAAAGCAATTGGCACAAGTGCCAAGTATGGATGGATTAGAATTAGCGAGTACAGTCAGTACAACAGAAATTTATGAATTAGGTGATGTCAATTCTCCTCTAAAGGTTTCTGTACTTGACTTTGGCGTGAAGCATAATATTTTACAATGTTTAGTAGATAGAGGAGTGCATGTAAGAGTGCATCCAGCAAAAACAGATTACGCAACCTTAAAAGCATTTAATCCAACTGGATATTTTTTATCGAATGGTCCTGGTGATCCAGCTCCAATGGATTATGCAGTAGCAACCATCAAACAAATTTTAGCAGATAAAAAACCTTTATTCGGAATTTGTTTAGGTCATCAATTATTAGCGCGTGCAAATGATATCCCTACATTTAAAATGCACCATGGTCATAGAGGATTAAATCATCCAGTAAAAAATGTTATCACTGGACGTTCAGAAATCACAACTCAAAATCATGGATTTGGAGTAGATCCTGAAGCGGTAAGAAAACATGACAATGTGATTGTATCACATGTAAATTTGAATGATGACTCTATTGAAGGAATCAAGTTGAAAGATCGTCCTGCTTTTAGTGTACAATACCACCCAGAGGCAACTCCAGGTCCGCATGATAGCAGATATTTATTTGATGATTTCGTATCTTTAATGAAAGCTAATTAATAAGATTTCAAAACCAACTTATGCTTAATATTACTATCATAAACGGGCCTAATTTAAATTTGTTAGGAAAGCGTGAGCCAGGTGTATATGGTAGTGAAAGCTTTGATGATTTCTTAGTGCAATTAAAGCAACAATTTCCTCAAGTTAACTTTACTTATTATCAATCCAATATTGAAGGAGAATTGGTTGATGCTATTCAACAAAATGGTTTTAACCAAGATGGCATCATTATTAATCCTGCTGCATATACACATACCTCAGTGGCCATTGGCGATGCCATTGCTGCTATTAAAGTGCCGGTGATTGAAGTACATATTAGCAATGTTCATGCAAGAGAAGATTTCAGAAAAATTTCCCATGTTTCTGCAAAAGCAGTGGGAAGCATTGTAGGCCTTGGTTTAAAAGGGTATGCATTGGCAACTGAATGGTTGATTCAAAATACAAAATAATACAAGATCGTATTTTACTGCGCGCGTTTATTTAATATTTACCTATGTCAACACCTGCTACATCTTATCAAAAAAAAATATGGTGGTTGATTGGTGTTACAATTATTGCTAAAATAGTTTTATCATATTTTTTAGAGTTGGGTAATGACGAAGTGTACTATTATACGTATGCAGTACAACCTGACTGGAATCATTTTGATCATCCGGGAATGGTAGGGTGGATGATGCGTTTAACAAGTTTAAATTTACATTGGGTAAGTACTTTGTCCATGCGTTTAGGCAGTATCATATGCGCAGGGCTAGCTAGCTTGGTGATTTTTAAAACAGGTACCATCATTAAAGATGAAAAAGCAGGATACATTGCAGCGTGGATGTATACGCTTTCAATCTATACTTCCCTTATTGCAGGCTTATTTGTTTTGCCGGATAGTCCACAGCTTTTGTTTTTTACATTGAGTATTTATTGGATGACTAAATGGGTAATACAGCCCTCGTCATTTACAACAAAGCATTGGTTGCTATTGGGTGTATACATTGGCCTAGCCACTTTAAGTAAAGTACATGGTTTGTATTTATGGGTAGGCTTTGGTGCCTTTATTTTGTTTCATCAAATTAAGACACTTCAAAATACGCGTGTTTATCTATCCATTTTGATAACCTTGCTTTGTATAGTACCCATTGTATATTGGAATTTTCAAAATGATTTTATTACGTATCGATATCACTCACAAAGGGTAATGCATACAGGTTTGTTATTGGATAGTTTCTTACAACAAATTGTAGGAGAGATTATTTATCAAAATCCATTGGTATACTTGGCAGCGATCATTGCATTGTTGAATGTTAAAAAAATCAAAGTACTATTATCAGCGCATAACCAAATAATTACACAAAGTGATTCTAAGGAGGCAACATCACGCGCTCAAACTATTAATTTATTAATGTGGCTGAGCTTACCCTTAATTTTTACTTTTTGGACAATTTCCTTATTTAATCCAACCCTGCCTCATTGGACGGGTCCAGGATTCATTGGATTATTTATCATAGCAGGGGTTTATTGGAGTCAGCGTCTAGAAAATAATCAAGATTCTAGTATAAGGTCTATGCCATTGATCTTAAAAGGGGCATTAGGCCTATTAGGAGCCTCCATTTTGGGCTTTTTATTGCTTGTTTATACTTTCCCTAGGCAATTAGGGTCGACCAAAATGGAGAACCTAGGCGAGTATAATCCCATCAATGATGTAACTGGGTGGGAATCCTTTACCGAATCCTTCACCAAAATAGTAGCTCAGGATAAAAAAATAGGATTAATGCAGGAAACAGATCCTATTATTACCCATAAATGGTTTCCTGCTGGACACTTATTATTTTACACAGCAAAGCCATTGAATAAGCGCGTAATTGCTATCGGCAGTTTGGATGACATTCACAAATTTGCATGGTTAAATAAAACACAGGATCCTTTAATAATAGGAGAGAATGCTTATTGCATAGTGCCTTCGAATTTACCTGTTGATCCCAATAAATTATATGGCAATTACTTTGAAACAATCAGCAAGCCCGATACTATTCCAATGATTTCAAGAGGGGTGTTGCTGCGTAATTTTTATGTGTATCGCTTAATGCACTGTAAGCAAGTACCTGTTGAGATAATTAAGAAGTAATCGCTGTTAGTCAAAATCTTTACGATAGGAGATACTAACACCTTGTCTGTTTCTTTTACCGAGAGCGCTACCATTAATATCTAAACTATTTCGATTAAATAAAATAGCGCGAAGTTTTTTATCTTTTGAAAGTATAAATTCAACGTTCACGTCTGGCAACCATTGCAAGTCACTGTTTTGAATGGTGCTAGTGTTTCTTACATTAAAGTCCAAGTCACCACCCACATTCACCACAATTTTATCATTAAAGAAGCTACGACCCAATTTTAAATTGACCCTGGTTCTATCCACTTTGTTGGCATTAATTGCAATACCTGCACCTGTAGGGTCTAACAAATTACCACTGTTGTATACTGAAGATCCAATATCAAATCTTAAGCTTTTATCACCAGTCACTTTATTTAATAGATTGCCAATGGATTTATTAATTTCCTTGGTAAGCAATTGTGAAATAGTATTGATACCGATGGTGGTTACCGAATAAGCACTGTTATTATTACTATTACTAAAGCTAACAGGTGCGAATGAATTAAATACAATCAAGAAAGAAACCTGTTTTAATATTTCGTTGTCATCACGCTCAAGTCTTGTAATGAATTGTGAAAATTCATTATCCGAACTAATAGGATTGCCTTGAGGAAAGGCCAGGGAGAATTTAATTTCAGGTTGCGCTAATTTATTTCTCAAAGCTGCAATTACATATACACTTCCACGATATCCTTTTACTGCATTACTAAAATTGGCAGAACCTACTAAGTCATTTAAGCTCACACGCTCTGCGGTATATTTTGCGTCAATGTGAATATCAGCTTCATTAGGATTACCAGTCCATTCGATATAATTACCTGCTTCAGGAATCAATTCAAATGGTTTTTTTATGAAGGATTGAAAGTTAAAATCGTATTTACCCGATTCAATATTATACTTTCCTCTAATTGTTAATGGTTCAATGTTACCCGCTCTAATTTTAATTCTACCCTCACCAACTCCTTTAATCACATCACCCGTAAGCTCATCTAAAATCACATCAATCTGTGTTTTATTATTGGCAGTCACTTCTAAATCCACTACCAAATTATAAGCGGGAACATCGGCGCTTTTAGTTGCGGACTTTCCATATTTTTTAAATACTATAAATTCAGATTTGCCACTTTCCTTGCTGGTCGTGTTCGGCAAGTAAATATGTGAACTATCATTTACATCGGCGTTAATAGACATTTTAATATTTTCTTCAGGGCCTTTTATCGTCATGGTTGCTTTACCAACTGCCTTGCCATAAAAATTAGGATTATCAAGCACATCTGTTCTTAATAGTTCAATTTTAGGGCTACTCATTTCCATATCATAATCAAGATGCTTAAAGCCTTGATTCAAAATCTTTCCTTTAAAAATGGCTTTTCTATTGAGTTCGTCAGACACACTCATGTTGCCGAAATCAATTCCTTCATTGGTAAATTGTATTAAAGCACCACTATCTATTTTGTATTTCACTTTGGTATAATCTACTACAAAAGAGGCATTTTCTAAACTAGCAGATCCTAGTAAATATGGATTTTCAATTCTGCCTCCAAAATGCAAAGCACCATTGGCCTTACCATCAATATTGGTAATGACGTTCCCAATAAATTGTTGAATTAAACTAAACTTAGAATGCTTTAAATATAAATTTGCATCTAGAGGATTAGTACTGTCCTTTAAATTATAAGATCCTTGTGCAGATAAATTATATTCAGTATTAGGACTAGTGAAATCAAATGGAACCAATCCTTTTGATTGTTGGTAAGATAAATTGACAGTTGTGAATCCAATAGAGTCATTGTTAAATGAAAACTTGTCTAAATTTAAATTTGCACTTATTTCAAAGTCCTTTAAAATATTTTTAAATTGAACTTTACCATTAGTTGCTGCTTCTAATTTAGGGTAAGAAAAAAATACTTTCGTCATATCCCCAAGAATTACATTTTTAAGTTCTAATTGAAGCGCATTTTTATCAATATTGGAATTGGATACAATAAGTTCTTGAAGTCCTTGAGAGAGTCTTAAATTACTAGCACTTGTATTACTTTCCCTGATATTTAAAATGCCTTTATTATCAATATCCCATTTTTTATGGTTTAATAAAAAGTAGGAGGGCAGCCAATTAATGGATAAGCCATCATTATAAGTATGTACATAGCCGTTTAACGCCAATTGCTCCAGCGCAGATTCACTATTCGCATTGATGTTTACTAATGAATTGTCTTTGCTGGTATTAATTTGGATAAAGGGCTTCGTGAAACTAAAACTATCCGTTAAATTAAATTGATTTGCAGACAGTGTTAAATGCAATGAGTCAATATTTCCTTTACCTGTAATTTGACCATCTTTAATAGCGTAGTCGGCCCAATTGTATTTGAAGCTTGCAAAAGGAATTTTCGCATTCAAGCCAATGCTTTGTTTGTCAGTATTAATTGTACCTGTGATATTAACGTTGTTAAAACCGGTTATGTCGCTGTTAAAAAGTCGAATATAAGGTTCAAAATAATTGGTCTTAATGTCAATGCTAAATACTTGATTGGCAGTGGTATTTTTAGGTGCAGGAATATAAGTTGGTAAATAGCGCTGCATAAAATATTGCACACTAGCAGGAAGGTGTAGGATATTAAATTTGCCTACAATGCTTGCTTGAATATCATTACTTGAAAGTTTGATATTTTTTATGCCGTTGATCGTAGTAGAATTTAAAGTCAGGGAATCAAAATTAACAGCCGCTTCGGTTCCCTTTAATTTGCCATTAAAGAATTTAGCATACCCAGTAAAGTTGTCAATATTATTACCTTCAAAATTGATGTCTAATAAACCAGTAAGCTCAATTTTATTATTTGAAATATTCAATGCTTTTAAATTTGCACTTAATAAGTCACCCACTGCATTGAATTTTGGCATTTTATTTCTAAAATCTAATTCAAGGTTACTATTGAAATTAATATTTGGATCTTTGACTCTGAACTTGCCATTAAAAGCTCCTTTTTGTAAAGTTCCGTTGATATTAATATTGGTATAGGTATATTTATTAAACTCAATTGAATCAATATTACCCTCGATATTTGTTTTTGATTGCTCTAATTTAAAAGAGCTACCAGCAATTTTTCCTTTAAAGTTTAAATAGCCAAGCGATTCAATATTAAATAATTTACCCGCATTAAAATGATAGGTATTTAAAAGACCATCGTATGTTGGCTCACCCGTTTCTGGGAATTTCAACCTGATTTGAGTTTCGGCTAATCCCATTTTAGTAGAGATGGTTCCTTTTGTGATAAAGTCATATAAAGTTCCATTAAAATCTCCTTTAAAATACAAATCACCTAAAGCTTCAAATGGAAAATCTTTTACTTCGTCCAAGCTTTTAATCCAACTTCTTAAATCGCCATAATTCGTTTTCGCATTGACGTCTTTAAATTCAATTTTAGTATTGCGCATATCAGGAATGCCCTTCATTGAAAAAGTTCCGCCGATAAATGAATTATTGTACTTGCCCGTTAAATCACTCGCATTAAAATTGCCCACTGTTCCTAAAAAGTGACAACTGATGTTTACTTTTTGATTTAAGTCCTTTAGCTCTGGAGCGAAGTAGGCAATATCATCTGTTGCTACACTTGCATTAACAAGATGCGACTTCATAACCACATTGTTGATGTAATTGCCGAAATCTTTTCCAAAATGATTGTATTGCATTGCGTAGTAGGAGCCAATAATGCTATTATTTGTTTTTAAAAGTAAAGTATCAAACTCCATTATTTTTGGAGTCAATTTAAAAGAAGTGGTTAGTTTTTTTATTTCAAAACCAGATCGCTCTTTTACTTGTAATGAATTTACTTTTGCTGTGATGGTATCTCCTTTGAAAACAACATTTCTAATATTTGCATTAATATCATGCATTCTTATATGTTCGCCATCAAAATAATTTACAGGACGTTTGTAACCATATTCAATCCACATTTTACCATTGGAAACAAGCAATTCATTTACTTGAATATTTAAATGGTTAGGGTTTAGTGCAAGATCTCCATTTTCTAATGTATCATCTGAACTCTTGTTTTTTAAATCATTCAAAGGCTTTAATCCTTTAAATGATTGAATTAAATAATAAGGCTTATTGATGACAACCTGATCTACATGAATATTCTTTCCTTGAACCGATTTAATATTGGCAACAATATTGTCTGCATTCAATTCGGTTAAACCACCCAACCATTTGTCATTTTCTACAAAATGTAAATTGGTAATATCCAATTTCTTGATGTCAATATTGCTAGATTTTTTCTTACTGGTATCGCTTGATAAGTAATCTGCTAAAAATTGATAGTTCCATTTTTCTGAACTTCTGTTTAAATATATTTTAGCACCATCCAATCCGACATATTTTATGATTGGTTCAGTGGAAGAAAAAACAAGATCACTGATTCTTAACTTAAAACTATTTGCATATAAAAGGGTATCCTTTTTTTGATCACGAATAAGGATATGTTGCATATCCAATTTATCAAATAAAGAAAATCCAACACGGTCAATTTTCACTTCAGTTCCAAGTTGCTTTGAAATGCGCGCAGTCATGATCCCAGCCAACTTATTTTGAATGGCAGGGACAAATAATAATAGATAGCAAAAAAGGAAAAGTCCTAGTAGGCTAGCTAAAATTACACGCAGTAAATGAAGCTTCTTTTTTAACAAGAATTAGATTTTTGTAAAAATACAATTAATATCCCGCAACGCTATCATCGCCACGCTTATCTCCAGCAGCGTTACGTTGACCCTCTTTGGTTATTAATACGCCATCCATTCTTCCAAAACGACCTCTTTTTGTAACTGTATATCCTTTGGCTTTTAAGGCATTAAAAGTAGTTTCAGGGAAATCAGACTCTACTGCAACCATATCAGGAATCCATTGGTGATGGAATCTTGGAGCGTCAATAGCTTCTTTAATGGTCATTTTGTGGTCAATGATATTTACTAAACCCTCGTATACTTGGTTAGGAATGGTTGTGCCACCTGGAGTTCCAATACTTATATATGGCTTATTGTTTACTGTCACTAAAGTTGGGGTCATTGAACTTAACATTCTTTTTCCTGGAGCAATCGCATTGGCTTCGCCACCAATAGCACCATACATATTAGGTACCCCTGGTTTTACGCTAAAGTCATCCATTTCATTATTCAATAAAAATCCAGCACCCGCTACAATGGTTTTATTTCCGTAGGTATCATTTAAGGTGGTGGTGATAGAAACCATATTTCCCTCGGCATCAATTACGCTAAAGTGCGTTGTTTGCTCGCTCTCATGTACTTGCCCAGCTTGAGTCACTTTGGAACTTCCTGCAACACCCGGTACATAATCCTTCATTCTATCCTGCGCATATTCATTACTTGTTAAAGTTTTTGTAGGCACTTTCCAGTAATCAGGATCGCCCATATGTTCTGCTCTGTCGGCATAAGCACGTCTTTGTGCTTCTACCATTAAACTTACGGAAGCCTCGGTATTTGCGCCCATTGCACCCACATTAAAAGGAGCAATCATTTGCAACATTTGAGCAATAATAATACCGCCACTTGAAGGAGGTGCAAAAGAAATCACATGATTGCCTCTGTATTCAAATTCAATTGGTTTTCTAAATTTAGGGTGATAGTTTTTAAGGTCTTCTTTAGTAATGATACCTGCAGTATGTTCCATTTCTTTTACAATATAATCTGCAGTTTCGCCTTCATAAAAACCCGCCAAACCCTTTTGCTGTATACGTTTTAAAGTAGCAGCCAGTTCAGGTTGGTATAAAGTATCACCAGCTTTCCATTCTTTTTTCGTGAATGCACTAGGCGCTGAACTATTCTTTAAAAAATTAGCTCTTTGTCCGTTTAATCCAGCTGCTTCTCTTTCTGTAATCACATATCCAAACTCGGCATATTCAATAGCAGGCTCAATTAAAACGGCTAATGGTAATTTAGCATAAGCGTGTGTGCTTATCATTCCAGCCACGCTACCCGGAATTCCTGAAGCCAATGCACCATCTCTTGATTTGCTAGGAATGGCATTTCCTTTTTCATCCAAATACATATCGGCTGTTGCTTTTTTAGGAGCAGCCTCGCGATAATCAATGCCAATTAATTCACCATTGGCCTTGCGTGCCAACATAAATCCTCCACCACCAATATTACCAGCGCCAGGGAATACCACCGCTAATGCAAATTGGGTAGCAATGGCTGCATCAAAAGCGTTACCACCATCTTTCATCATTGCAGCACCCGCCATACTCGCTAAAGGATGTGCCGAAGTAACTGCCGCATGCGCGAAGGTTTTTTCCTTTACCACTTCATATTGGTAGGGGTTAATTTCGGTATGTTTTTTTAAAAAGGTTTGGGCATTACTGTTCACTGATAAAGCAACACTGCTTAGTGCCAAAACACTTATTTTAAGGGTAGAAGAAAGGGTATTCAACTTCATAACTTTTAATTGAAACAGTAAATTAGTTAATTATTTAGTATTCAACAAAATAGGGGGTGCCGTTTGTGTAAAACTATACGGAGCAATCCTAATTTTAAGCCTAAATATGTGTATTTTTAAGCCCATTATAATATTCTACCTATTCAAAAAAATCCTATATGAATAATCGTACCATGAAGCAGTTGAATGTCCTTATTGCATTTGTGTTGTTGTCTTTTGTAGCGAACGCGCAAAACGTTCCAAGTCCAGCTAGCTATTTAGGCTATACCGTGGGCACTCGTTTTACTAGACACCATCAAATTGTATCTTACTTTAATACCGTGGCGCAAGCAAAACCGGATATGGTTAAAATTATGCCTTATGGTAAAACCAATGAGGGTCGTGATTTATTAGTGGCAGCAATTGGGCTTCCTGAAAATATTTCAAGATTAGAAGAAATTAGAAAACACAATAATGGATTGGTAGATGGTTCGATTGCTGATTTAAATCAACCTACTATTGTTTGGTTAAGTTATAATGTGCATGGTAATGAGCCAGCATCTTCAGAGGCAGCTATGTTAACTTTATTTGCATTGGTGGATCCTGCAAATGCAAAAACAAAAGAGTGGTTAAAAAATACCATCGTGATGATTGATCCATGTATTAATCCGGATGGTCGTGATAGATATGTGAACTGGTATAATAATGCAGTGGGTACTAATTATAATGCAGATCCTTATGCTAGAGAGCATATGGAGCCATGGCCTGCAGGACGTAGCAATCACTACAATTTTGATTTAAATAGAGATTGGGCTTGGCAAACACAGGTGGAGAGCAAGCAAAGAGTTGCTTTATACCAAAAGTGGTATCCTCAAGTGCATGTTGACTTTCATGAGCAAGGATATAATCAACCTTATTTCTTTACTCCCACATCAGAGCCTATTCATGATGCGATCACAAGTTGGCAAAAAGATTTTCAAGTTCAGTTAGGGAAGAACCATGCAAAATATTTTGATCAAAATAATTGGTTGTTTTTTACCAAAGAAAGATTTGATATGTTGTATCCATCCTATGGCGATAGCTATCCAATGTACAATGGTGCCATTGGTATGACATATGAGCAAGGGGGGATTCAAGCAGGTTTAGGTGTTCAAAATAAAGACGAGGATACTTTAACATTAGTAGCAAGAGCAACACATCATTTTACTACAGGATTATCAACAGTAGAAATTAGTTCACAAAACAAAGAGAATTTATTAAAAGAATTTAAAAAGTATTACGATAATAGCCGTGCGGGTTCACATTCTGCATACAAAACATTTGTGATGACAGCAAAAACCCCCAATGCTTTAAATGCATTGGCTGACTTGTTGAAGAAAAATAATATTCAAGTAGGATCGATTAATGGATCATTTAAAGCATACGATTATACTGCTAAAAAAGAAGGAACTTTTGTAAATGAAGGGTACACTTTAGCGGTGAGTGCAGCACAAGCGCATGGAGTTTTAGCACGTGTTTTATTAGAGCCTATTACCCAAGTGAATGATTCAAATACGTATGACATTACCGCTTGGTCATTGCCTTATGTATACAATGTTCATGGCTATGCATCCAAGGAAGCATTGTCTATTACACCAGGATTTGAATTGAAAAAAGTGGAGGCAGCGGCAACCACTTATGGATATTTAATTCCGTATAATTCATTTGCATCTTCTAAAGTTTTGGCTGCTATTTTAAACAAGAATATTAAAGTTAGATATGCAGAGAAACCATTTAGCGCAAGTGGTAGACAATTTGATGCGGGCACTTTAATTGTTTTAAAAACGAGCAATAATGAAAATTGGGCTGCTGATACTAAAGCAATTTGTGATGCAGCAAATATGGAAGCTATCCCTGTAAATTCAGGATGGGCTGAAAAAGGAGCTGACTTTGGTTCACCAGAAATTAAAACTATTAGTCATGCACCAAAAGTGGCATTGTTAACGGGAGATAATGTTTCTGCATTAGCTGCAGGTGAGGTGTGGAATTTATTTGATCAACAATTAAATTATCCAATCACACAATTAAACTACACCAATTTTAATAGAATTGATATTAACAAATACGATGTAATTATTGCACCAGAAGGAGGCTATAAAGATTTAACAAGCAAATCTGTGACTGATAAATTGCAAGCATTCGTGAAAAAAGGTGGTGTGTTAATTGCATTTGAAACAGCCGCTGCTCAATTGGCATCTAATGCTGATTGGGGTGTAAAACAAAAAGAATTACCAAAGGCTGATAAAGCAGATGTAAATAAAACTGCTAAATATGGAGATGCAGTATCCGATTATTTACAAAGTTCTATTCCAGGTGCAATCTATAAAGTGTACATGGACGATACACATCCAATTGGATACGGAACAGGTGGGGTTTATTATGATTTAAAGCAAGATATTGTTACTTACGAAGCATCACATGATTATTGGAATGCTGGCGTCATTAAGAAAGATAGTTATGTAGCAGGTTTTGCTGGCGTTAAAGCAAAAGCAGCATTACAAGAGGGCGTAGTGATTGGTGTGAAAGAGATGGGTGCTGGTAAATTTGTATTTATGGCGGATGATCCTATTTTTAGAAACTTCTGGGAAAATGGAAAGTTAGTATTAGCAAACGCCATTTTCTTTAACGGTAAATAATTTAATGATTGTCGTTTAGATTTTTATTATTGAATAGATAAGTATGAGAAAAATAAATGTTTTAGTTGTTGGGTTGATATTGATTGCTTCCGGATTGAAAGCACAAAGAAATAGTGCTGAAATTGCCGCTCAAATCAAAGGATTAAAAACGGTAGGAAGTGTTTTATACTTTGCTGCACACCCCGATGATGAGAACAATGCTTTTTTACCATACTTAACTAAAGAAAGAAATTATAGAACGGCTTATTTAAGTTTAACAAGAGGAGACGGAGGACAAAATTTAATTGGGAAGGAACAAGGGATTGAGTTAGGTATGATAAGAACTCAAGAACTATTGGCAGCGCGCAAAATTGATGGAGCAGAGCAATATTTTTCAACTGCCTATGAGTTTGGTTTTAGTAAATCATCTGATGAAGCTTTACAAATTTGGGATCATGAAAGAGTATTGAGTGATGCTGTTTATATTATCAGAACTTTTCAGCCGGATATTATTATTACACGATTCCCGCGCGACGCGCGCGCTGGGCATGGACACCATTCCGCTTCGGCCATTATTGCCAATGAAGCTTTTATTGCAGCAGCAGATCCAAAAAGATTCCCTGAGCAATTTAAAAATGGTATCGGTCCATGGCAAGCTAAAAGAATTTTATGGAACACTTTTAATTTTGGAAACGTAAATACCACTAATGAGAATCAATTAAAATTAGAAGTAGGTGGATACAATCCAATTCTTGGAAAAAGCTATGGTGAAATTGGAGCCGAAGCGCGTACCATGCATAAGAGTCAGGGCGAAGGAAGACCAAGACGTCGTGGTGCGAGTTACGAGTATTTTGAATTAACAGGAGGGGAGCCTGCTCAAAAAGATATCATGGATGGAGTGAATACTTCCTGGTCACGTTTACAAGCAACTTCGGTGGAAACAAGCATTGATAAAATTGTAAGTACATTTAATATCAATAATCCAGCAAGTGCTGTACCTGGTTTGGTTAAATTATACCAACAAATAAATGCCTTGCCTGTTTCCAATTGGAGAAATTATAAATTGGAGCAAGTGCAGGATATCATAAAATCATGCGCGGGTATTTTTATAGAAGCAACTAGTCAGCAACAACAAGTAATACCTGGTGAAGTTATCCCCGTTCAATTTCTGTTTAATCAAAGAAGCAATGCCAATTCAGTTTTACAATTGGTGCAATTACCTTCCAAGGATTCGCTAATGAATAAGCCATTGGTGAACAATCAAAATATTGAATTTACGTATGCGCTAAAAGTGCCTGAGGATATGGAGTTGTCACAACCTTATTGGTTGAAAAATCCCAAAAAAGAGGGCATGTTTGTAGTAAAGGATCAATTGTTAATTGGGAAGTCCGAAAACGATCCTGCATTTGAAGGAACGGTGAAAGTAGCAATTGAAAAGCAAGAATTTATATTTAAAATTCCGGTTCAATATAAATACACCGATCCTACTAAAGGGGATGTATATCAACCCATTGCCGTAGTTCCTGATATTGAAATGAAGTATAATAAGGAAGTGTATTTGGTTTCACCAGGAGACTCTGTAACCTTAACTTATCAAACTAAGGATCACAAAGGGAAAAATGATTAT
This sequence comes from uncultured Bacteroidota bacterium, assembly GCA_903938445.1. Taxonomy (GTDB): domain Bacteria; phylum Bacteroidota; class Bacteroidia; order Chitinophagales; family Chitinophagaceae; genus Sediminibacterium. The sequence continues at coordinate 42,365 of CAJADG010000023.1, forward strand.
ACCAATGTAACATACAGTTCGGATCATTTCCCTGAAGCATTTTTTTCTATATCTGCAAAATCCATTGCCTACGATCATATTCCAACCATAACTTATATCCCCAACACATCTATTAAGATTGTTCCGGTAAATGTTAAAAATACATCCAAACATATTGGATACATAGACGGGGCTGGAGATAAATTACCAGAAGCCTTAATTGAATTAGGCGCTAGTGTAACTCATTTAACAGAGACAGATATTAGCTTGGAAAATTTAAAGCAATTCGACGCTATTGTAGTGGGCATTCGCGCTTATAATATGTATGCATATTTAACGGAGAAGAATGATGTTTTAAATAATTATATACAACAAGGTGGAAATTTAATAGTACAATATTTAAAGAGCAATCAAGTGGGTATCAAGCCCGTAAAAGTAGGGCCGTATAAATTTTCAGTAAACTCAGGGAAGCGAGTGACACAGGAGGAAGTACCAGTTACTTTTTCATTACCCAATCATGCAGTGCTAAATACTCCAAATGCAATTTCTGCAAAAGATTTTGAAAATTGGACACAGGAGCGCAGCACTTATCAATCTGATAATTTTGATGCCCATTTTGAAGCACCATTAACTATGAATGATAAAGGCGAAGCACCAAGCAATGGAAGTTTATTGATTGCTCCTTATGGCAAAGGCAATATGGTGTATGTAAGTTTAGTTTTATTTAGACAATTACCAGCAGGTAATCCAGGCGCATATAAATTATTAGCGAATATTATTTCATTGGCTAAGCACTAGTAACTATTAATATCAACAACAAATGCGCAGAGGAATTAGTATCATCACATTAGCAGTCATTGGACTATCATTAGGGTTTATATTAAAAAATATAAAGGCCGGAATGATTTTAGGCTTAATAATTGGGCTGCTAATTAGTGTAGTGGGAACGAGGAGTAAATAGTTAAGCCTCTTTAGTTTCGTCGCCGCTTTCAGCTCCAATCCATTTCATTTTACTTGAAATAAAGAATGCAATTAAGCCAAGGCTAATAACAATCAATCCGCTAAGCATCATCTTAATGCCTGTTGAAAAAAAGATAGCGCCCCAAATAAGGATTGCGATAAATAATGGCAAAGGATATAGTGGCATTTTCCAAGGAAAAAAGTCTTTACCTTTTCTTTTAAATAATAAAAGCAATCCAATGGCCTGTCCAATAAATTGAATTAAAATACGCATGGCTAAAATGCCATCAATCACTTCTTTCAATTTAAATAATAAACTAAATACAAAAGCGATACCTCCTAAAACCAATAAAGAACGATGAGGAAATTTAAGGGTAGGATGCACTTTCGCAAAAAAAGGAAAGAAGCTTTTGTTTTGAGCTGCTGCAAATGGGATACGGCTATAACCCAACGTAGCAGAGAATAAGGAGGCAAAAGCCACCATTAAAATCAAGACCGTTGCAATGCTTCCAGCAGTAGGCCCAAATAAAGTTTTAATATAATCACTCACCACAAACTTGCTATTTACTATGGTTTGAAAAGGTAAAACGCTTGCCACACTTACATTCATGGCTAAATACAAAATAGCAATTCCTGTAATGGAAATAAACATACTACGCGGGATATTCTTACTAGGATTTTTAATCTCTCCACCTAAATGACAAACATTATAATAACCTAAATAACTATAAACCGTTTTAACACTTGCAAAACCCAATGCTGCAATAAATCCATGTTGTAAAGTAAAACCATCATTGCCTTTTACCAATAAGCCATCATTCATATGTCTAATAGGTTCTAAGAAGTTTCCGTGTAAAATACCTCCTCCAATAATCCAAGCCATGGTTCCTAAAACGCCCACCCATAAAAACACGGATATCTTACCTATAGATTCAATTTTACGATATAGTAAAGCAATCACTAAAATAACCACCGCACCGCTCACTGCTTTTTCCTGCCAAAAATTTAAGTGAAAAAAGTAATTCGCATATTGGGAAAATCCAATGGCTGCAGAAGCAATTACCAATGGTGCTTGAATCATAGTTTGCCAAACAAAAAGGAAGCTCATTAATTTGCCCCATTTTTCTCCATAGCCTTCCTTTAAAAAATGGAAGCTTCCACCTGCTCTTGGCAGTGCTGCCCCAAGTTGACTCCAAACCATCGCATCCACATAGGATAGGATTGCACCAGCGATCCAAGCGTATAGGAAATAGGGGCCTGCCATGATTTGCGCTACCACACTTAAAACCACAAATGGTCCAATTCCCACCATATCAATCATGTTGATGGCGGTTGCGTGTAAAAGGCTTAATTTGCGATCTAAATGGGGTGCTGTTGTACTCATACACAAGCAAGATAATAAATAAAGGATAATAAATTACGATATTAAGATGGACACAAATTTCTCGACTATTCATTGGGCAAAAGACGCCACTATTTATGAGGTGAATATCAGACAATACACGCCCGAAGGAACTTTTGCGGCATTCCAAAAGCATTTACCAAGATTAGCGGATATGGGCGTTACTGTTTTATGGTTTATGCCCATTACATCCATTAGTCAGGAAGTAAAAAAAGGGAGTTTAGGAAGTTATTATGCATGTAGTAGCTACACAAAAATAAATTCGGAGTTTGGGAATGAAAATGATTTTTTAAATCTCGTCAATGCAGCGCATGAGTTAGGAATGAAAGTTATAATTGACTGGGTAGCGAATCATACGGGTCGTAAACATGAATGGATGGATTTGCATCCTGAATGGTTTTCACATAATGAAGCAGGGGCTTTTACGGAGCGTAATGGATGGGATGATGTAGTGGATTTGAATTATTCCAATAATGAAATGCGTAATGCTTTAATGGGGGCAATGCAATATTGGGTGAGAGATTTTAAGATAGATGGATTTAGATGTGATATGGCGCATTTAGTACCTTTGGATTTTTGGGTGGATGCACGCAAAGCCGTTGAAATCATTAGACCATTGTATTGGTTGGCAGAATGTGAGGACGTAAATTATCATCGCGTATTTGATACTACTTATGCATGGGCTTTAATGCACGCTTCAGAAAAATTAGCAAAGGGGGAAGCAGGGGTTCATGATATATATAATGTATTGCATGATTATGCGCAGTATCCTGTTGGTGCAAGCAAATTATTATTTACATCCAATCATGATGAGAATAGTTGGAATGGAACAGAATATGAGAAGTTTGGAGCTGCAGCAAAAGCATGGGCTGTTTTTACACAAACCTGGAAAGGTATACCCCTCATTTATAGTGGACAGGAATTGCCTAATAAAAAACGCTTGGCTTTTTTTGATAAGGATCAAATTGATTGGTCTGCATCACAACCAGCGCTCCATGATTTTTATAAAACATTAAGCACATTACGTAAATCCAATAAAGCCATTGTAAGTGGCGATACATTTAATTTGCCCACCGAAGCTAATGGGATAATGGCCTATATAAGACATGATGAGGCTTCAACTGTACTAGTGGTATTAAATTTATCCAGTGCTCATCATAAATTCAATTTATCCCATGAAAAGCTAACCGGAACATTCCGTAATTTATTTTCAGGCTTCACTTACCAATTTAATAATGCGGCCTCTTTTGAACTGATGGCTGGAGATTATTTAGTGTATATGAAGGAATAATGAAAAATGATTTTTATTTTTATAGCTATTTTAATAATACAATTTTATGAACGAAATAATTTGTCCGCATTGTAAAAAAGCATTTAAAGTTGATGAAGCAGGCTATGCTGATATTTTAAAGCAAGTAAGAGATCAAAAATTTGAGGAAGAAATTCATGCTCGTTTACAATTAGCAGAACAATCAAAATTGGATGCTATAAAACTTACAGAAGCTAATGTTAAAAATACCATTCAGCAAACTATTTCTGAAAAAGACAAACAATTAGCCGATTTAAAAGCGGAGCTTGAAAAGGCCGAAATGCAAAAAAGAATTGATATAACAGAAGCGGTCAAAAGAATTGAAAAGGAAAGAGATGATCTAGCTAATAAAATTCAAAATAAAGAATTGGAGAAACAAGTTCTTGAAAAAAACTTAATTGAAAAATTTAATGCTGAAATAAAAGCAAAAGATGAAATCATCAAAATAAAGGATCAAGAAATAGATTTCAGAAAGGATTTGAAACAAAAACTCTCTACAAAAATGTTGGGAGAAACCCTTGAACAACATTGTGAAATTGAATTTAATAAGTTAAGGGCAACTGCTTTTCCAAAAGCCTATTTTGAAAAAGACAATGATTCAAAAACCGGAAGTAAAGGAGATTATATATACAAGGAAAATGATGAATTAGGGAATGAAATTATCTCAATCATGTTTGAGATGAAAAATGAAGGGGATGAAACGGCTACAAAAAAGAAAAATGAGGATTTTTTTAAAGAATTAGATAAGGATCGTACAGAAAAAAAATGTGAGTATGCAGTGTTAGTTAGCTTACTTGAGGCTGACAGTGAGTTATATAATGCTGGTATCATTGATGTATCTCATAAATATCCAAAAATGTATGTTGTTAGGCCTCAATTTTTTATCCCAATCATTACCCTTTTACGTAATGCAGCAATGAATTCAATGCAGTATAAAGCTGAGTTGGCTCAGATGCGAAATGAGAATATTGACATTACTAATTTTGAGGAAAGTATCAATGTATTCAAGGAAAGCTTTGCTAAAAATTATGAAATGGCTGCTCGAAAATTCAAAACAGCCATTGAAGAAATTGATAAAACAATTGACCATCTTCAAAAAACTAAAGAGGCTTTATTGTCTTCCGTAAATAATTTAAGACTTGCTAATAATAAGGCAGATGATTTAACCATAAAAAAATTAACCAAAGGCAATCCAACTATGATTGCTAAGTTTAATGAGCTCAATAGTAATAAAAATGATTTGTAATCATTCGTATTACCCTCTCTTCGCCTGCTGATACTCAATAAACTCCATCATTTCTGCAAGGCTAAAACTGCTTAAATTATTGGCTGCAGTAAGTCCTGCTTTTTGTGCTACCAATACGCCGTACTTACAGTCCTTGTATCCCTCAATGGCATGTGCATCGGGATCAATGGAAATAAGTACATCGCTTTCAATTGCTTTTTGAATAAATCTCCAATCCATATCTAATCGGCGTGGATGGGCATTTAATTCAATCACCACATTATGCTCTGCGCAGGCTTCAATGATTTCATCGTGATTGACCGGGTATCCTTTACGGCTTAATAATAATCTGCCAGTAGGGTGTCCTAAAATGCTGGTATATGGATTGCAAATGGCGCGGATCAAACGCATCATTGCTTTTTCTTCCGTCATTTTTAAATTAGAATGCACCGATGCTATTACAATATCAAAACTTGCAAGTACTTCATCGGGATAATCTAAGCTTCCATCATTTAAAATATCCGACTCAATACTTTTAAATATCACAAAAGGCGCTAGTTTTTTATTGAGTGCATCAATTTCTTTATGTTGTGCAATAATACGATCGGCTTGTAAGCCATTGGCGTAAAATGCCGACTTACTATGGTCGCTAATAATTAAATACTCATAGCCCTGTTCTTTCGCAGCAATCGCCATTTGCTCAATGGTATGTATGCCGTCACTCCAAGTACTATGGGAATGGATGATACCTTTAATATCTGATGGTTGAATAGTCTTTGATAATGGCTTAGTTGCCGCTTTACCAATTATTTCAGGGAGCTCCCGTTGTGAAGCCGGGATATAATGGACATTTACCTGTTCAAATATGGCATCTTCACTTTTAAAGGCTTCCATTTTAAAATGAGGAAGCTTTTCCCAGGCGTTTAAAAAAGCAGGGTCACAGGATAGGGTAAAATCTTTCCAAAAAAAGTTTTCAGTAGGGGTTAAATGCCACCTAATTTCAAAATTATCTTCCCCTTTGCAGGTAAAATAATTTTCATTTTTCTCAATTTTGAACAATTTTGCCGACAACCAGCTCACTAAATTGTCTTCGGAAAGGGTAGTCACTATATCCAAAAATCCTAACCATTCCATTTGTCTTTTGAATGCACCACTAATAATATGTGTATCATTTGGAAATGCATCTTGTAAATTTTGCTGCAAGTTGTTTGCTAAATTTTCAACTTGTTCGTACAAATAATTTCCTTGATGATGTAAATAAAATTCTAAAGCTTCTTGAATATTTTTCTGTGTCTTTTCACCAAAGCCTTTATACTTTACTAATCTATTTTCTTCGCAAGCATATAATAACTCACCAATACTTTCTATTTCTAATTCCTTCCAGATGGTTACAATTTTTTTAGGACCAAGTCCTTTAATTTTTAACATCTCTAAAATACCTGGAGGTGTTTTTTGTATATACTCATCTAAGATGGATAATCGTTTTGTTTCAATAATCTCTTGTATCTTTTTTCCTATAGCTTCCCCAATGCCTCTAATAGCAAACAGTTGGCTAGGACTCATATCTACAACGGGTTCCGTTAGTTTGTCTAAGGTATATGCAGCATTACTATAGGACTTGATTTTAAATTCATTTTCACCATGAATGTCCATGAGCTTAGCCAGTAATGAAAAGTATTCTTCTATTTCGTAATTGTGCATGCGTAAAGATAACGAGTGGATCGAGTAGGGCAAAATAGTAGGGGCAAAAAAAAGTCCCGTCAGGGACTTTAAAAATCATAAAAGATTTTTTAGGGTACTTTAAATTTTTATAAAGTACCCTAAAAAAAAAGTCCCCGATAAATCGAGGACTCTCTTTCATTATCCGAGGATAATTATTTCTTTTTAGCGACTTTCTTAGCAGCTTTTTTAGCAGCCTTCTTAGGAGCAGCTTTTTTAGCAGCTTTCTTAGGAGCAGCTTTTTTAGCAGCCTTCTTAGGAGCAGCTTTTTTAGCAGCCTTCTTAGGAGCAGCTTTTTTAGCAGCTTTCTTAGGAGCAGCTTTCTTTACGACTTTCTTTGCAGCTTTTTTAGGAGCAGCTTTTTTAGCCGCTTTTTTTGCAGTTGCCATGTTTTTTAGATTTAATGGTTAGTAAATATGCCTAAAAGTAAAAACTTTTTTCATATTTACAAAACTTTTTTTTAAGCTACCACTTCAACCGGCAAAACAGAAACCGTAGTTTTGTTGTTTTTGCCTTTTTTAAATTCAACTACACCGTTAGATAAAGCAAATAAAGTGAAGTCAGAACCAACACCTACATTCTTACCAGGGTGGTATTGAGTACCTCTTTGACGAATTAAGATATTGCCAGATAATGCTGGTTGACCACCATATATCTTAACACCTAAACGCTTGCTTTGTGAATCACGGCCGTTTTTTACGGATCCTTCACCTTTCTTGTGTGCCATAGTCTTTTATATTTTACTATATACTGTTATTAACTAATCTACCTGAAACAAACTTAATTTGTAATTAAGCGATGTTGTCAATTTTGATTTGAGTGTAATGTGTTCTGTGACCGTGCTTCTTGCGGAAGCCCTTTCTGCGCTTCATTTTAAAAGCGATCACTTTATCACCTTGCACTAAGTCATTAACAATCTCAGCCTTCACAACTACTTTCGTAGTAAATGAAATACTTCCATTGTTATCAACGAATAATACATCGCTGAATTCAACTTTGTCTCCGGTTTTACCTTGCAGGTGAGGTACATACAAGCTATCTCCTGCTTGTACTTTGAATTGCTGTCCTGCGATTTTTACTACTGCTAACATAAATGTCCAAAATTAGGACGGCAAAAGTAGCAATTATTCTCCCAATTTGCAAGTAATTCTCAAAAAATATAATAATAGTCTAAAATTAACCTTTTTAAGGCCAAAGTGATTTGAATTTCAATACAATACTACCTAAATTTGTCCTCATTCCTATCCCAACCATTTGCCCATGTTTAATTTTAAGTCTTTACTAGCCAAGCCATTTGCTAAAATGGTCTATTATAGACTTCAAAAAGAGGCAAAAACTGCGGTAAAAGACCAGCAAAGTATTCTAAATCAACTAGTTAAGACCGGTTCGGGTACCATTTTTGGGAAAGATCATGGTTTTAATAATATATCCGACTACGAAAGTTTTAAGCAAGCCGTTCCCATTAGAGACTATGAAGGCTTAAAATCTTATATCGAACTGGTTAAAAAAGGAACCCCAAATGTGCTATGGAAAGGACTACCTATCTATTTTGCTAAAACCAGTGGAACCACCAGTGGGGTTAAATATATTCCAATCACTAAGGATTCAATCAGTAATCATATTAATGGTGCGCGTAATGCCATACTTACTTATATGGCTACAACAGGCAACACTGCTTTCGCAGGAGGAAGAATGATTTTTTTAAGTGGCTCTCCCGAATTGGAAAGAGTGGGTGGTATTGCCACTGGAAGATTAAGTGGTATTGTAAATCACCATATTCCTGCCTATTTAAGACGAAATCAATTGCCAAGTTTTGAGACCAATTGTATTGAAGAATGGGAAGAGAAATTAGAAAAAATTGTGGAAGAAACATTGGGCAAGGATATGAGTTTGATTGGTGGTATTCCACCTTGGATGCAAATGTATTTTGATAGTTTGGTCGCAAAAACAGGCAAACCTGTTAAAGACTTATTTCCCAATTTACAAGTGCTAGTGCAGGGTGGCGTTAATTTTGAGCCTTATAAAACAAAATTGTTTGAAACCATTGGTAAAGAAATTGATACCATTGAATTATTCCCTGCGAGTGAAGGATTTTTTGCTTTTCAGGACCAGCGCGGAGATTCAGGGTTGTTATTAAATACCAATAGCGGTATTTTTTATGAGTTTATTCCATTGGCCGAAGTGCATAACGAAAATCCAACCCGTTTAAGTTTGGGTGATGTTAAATTAGGTGAAAATTATGCACTCATTATTAATAGTAATGCCGGATTATGGGGATATAGTATTGGAGACACCGTTAAGTTTGTAAGCATAGAACCTTATAGAGTGATTGTTTCAGGAAGAGTGAAGCATTTTATTTCGGCTTTTGGAGAGCATGTCATTGGAGAGGAAGTAGAACAAGCTTTATTAAAAGCTGCAAGTGAATTAAATACTTCAGTAGTTGAATTTACCGTGGCTCCATTTATACAACAGGGTGCTGGAAAAAGTTACCATGAATGGTTTATAGAATTTGAAAGAGCCCCTGATGACTTGGACGCATTTAGTAAAAAGCTAAATGAATATATGTGCGAGAAAAATGTATACTATCAGGATTTAATTGTTGGTAATATTCTAGAGCCCTTACGTATTACTCCTCTTGAAAAAAATGCCTTTATCGATTTTATGAGAGCAAAGGGTAAATTAGGGGGACAGAATAAAGTGCCAAGATTAAGCAATGATCGAAACATTGCAAATGACTTATCGGATTATATTAAGAAATAATAATGTAATTTTAGCCACTATTAAAAGTAGCCAATAATAAAGCAAATAATAAAAGAGGGGATGCAACAAAAAAGAATAGCCATTTTTGGTTCAACTGGTTCCATCGGGAAACAAACCCTTGAAGTAATTGCAGCGCATCCTGAACTTTTTGTTGCTGAAATTTTAACGGCCCACTCCAACGAGTCTTTATTAATTGAACAAGCTTTACAATTTGTTCCCAATATTGTAGTGATTGGTGAAATAGGAAAATATGCGATTGTCAAAAAAGCATTGGAAGGGAAACCCATTAAAGTTTTTGCTGGAGAGGAAGCATTAGAGCAAGTGGCTGCCATGGATTGTTATGATTTCATGATGGCTGGTATTGTTGGATTTGCAGGACTAACGCCAACACTTACAGCAGTTGAAAAAGGAAAAGCAGTTGGGCTTGCCAATAAAGAAACATTGGTAGTTGCAGGTGAAATTGTAATGCGAACAGCCAAAGAAAAAGGGGCTGCTATTATCCCAGTGGACAGCGAGCATTCTGCCATATTTCAATGTTTGGTGGGAGAAAATAATAACCCTATTGAAAAAATAATTTTAACAGCAAGTGGTGGCCCTTTTTTAGGGAAGAAATCTAATTTTTTAGCAAATGTAAAACGTGATCACGCATTGCAACATCCTAACTGGGCAATGGGTGCTAAAATATCCATCGACTCTGCAACCCTTATGAATAAAGGGTTAGAGATGATTGAGGCAAAATGGTTATTTGATTTAACGCCGGAACAAATAAAAGTGGTGGTGCATCCTCAAAGTATTATTCATAGCATGGTGCAGTTTCAAGACGGAAGTATTAAAGCACAAATGGGACTTCCAGATATGAAGTTGCCTATTCAATATGCAATGGCATTTCCGCAGCGTTTACAAAATGAATTTCCTAGATATCATTTTGATAAACCCAATACACTCACCTTTGACGAGCCGGATACAAGAACCTTTAGAAATTTACAATTAGCAATAGATTCAATGCAAAAAGGAGGTAACGCTCCCTGTATATTAAATGCTGCTAATGAAATTGCAGTGTATGCATTTTTGAAAAACAGAATCGGATTTTTAGACATGACCGATATGATTGAGCGAACTTTAGAAAAAATAGAGTTCATTGCCAATCCAACTTTAAATGATTATTTTGAAACAGACGGAGAAGCTCGCAGCTTTGCAGCTTCTTTAATACAATTATAATTTATGTATACTTTAGCAATTGACTTTGCAGCGGTGGGTGTAAAGACAGGACAATTTATTTTATCCTTTTCTATATTAGTAGTGTTGCACGAATTAGGACACTTTATTCCTGCACGACTTTTTAAAACAAGAGTAGAAAAATTTTACTTATTCTTTAATCCAGGATTTAGTCTTTGGAAAAAGAAAATTGGGGAAACTGAATATGGAATTGGCTGGATACCATTTGGCGGATATGTAAAAATATCAGGCATGGTGGATGAGTCCATGGATACGGAGCAATTAAATAAAGCACCTGAGTCTTGGGAATTAAGATCCAAGCCTGCCTACCAAAGATTAATTGTTATGCTTGGGGGTGTTTTCGTAAATATTATTTTAGCCATTGTTATTTTTATTGGAATCACTTGGCATTGGGGGGAAGAATATTTGCCTGCAAAAAATGTAGTGTATGGTGTGCATGCAAGTGAGTTGGCAAAATCAGTTGGCGTTCAAGAAGGAGATATTATTATTTCCTTAGACAATAAAACGCTTGTCAATTTTGAGCAATTAGAATCTAAATTAGTTTTAGAAAATCCTAAAACAATGCAGGTACAAAGAGGGGATAGCGTGGTTAGTTTAAATGTACCCAACACTTTATCTTCTTCTTTAGCAAAAATTAAAAAATCTATTCCATTTGTTACACCCCGTTTCCCTGTAATTGTGGATTCTGTTTCTAAGTCGGCTGTAACGATGAGTGGTACTGAGTTTTACAAAGGCGATACATTATTAATGATTAATGATCAATCCGTTCAATATCGTTATGAGTTTGAAGCATTGAAAAAACAATTTGCAGATTCAACTGTAATTGTAACAGCAAAAAGAGGAGAGGATACTGTTAAAGTAAAAGCATTAGTGAGCGCTTCAGGTCAATTAGGTGTATTTTTAAAATTACCTTATTCTATTTTTAAAACAGTACACACTGATTATACTTTTGCAGAATCTATTCCAGAAGGTACTTCTAGATGCTTTACTACATTGGATAATTACATTCAAGGTATTAAACAAATATTTACTGGTAAAGTAAAAGCAAATGAATCTTTAGGTAGTTTAATTAGTATCGGAAATACTTTCCCTGCTGAGTGGGATTGGTATAAATTCTGGACTTTAACAGCAGTATTTTCTATCATACTTGCCTTTATGAATGTCTTACCCATTCCTGCATTGGATGGCGGTCATGCTTTATTTATTTTATTTGAAATGATCACTGGACGTAAGCCAAGCGATAAGTTTATGGAGTACGCTCAAATTGTGGGTATGGTAATTATGTTTGGCTTAATGTTTTACGCATTAGGATTAGATGTATGGCGTTTGTTCAAATAGATGTTTTGGGGATTGGGCAAATAAATCGTAATTTTACAGGTTCTTAATAAGTTTTACCCGACTTATAAGCTTTGGGGTCGTATGGTTTTGACAGCAAGCGTAGCGGTTGGGGTAAGCATGCAGTGCGTTGGATAATTAGCACTTAAATCTGAATATCAAACAATCAAACGGCGAAACAAACTACGCCATGGCTGCTTAATTCAGTGAATTAACTTCCATTATGGCCGAGCAAGCAGGTAGGCCCTTTACCCGCAGCTTAGCTTAATCAAAACAAAAAGGGATGCGATAGGAGTAGGCTGTGCCTCCTATTTAAGTACCATCCAGCTAAGTAGTAGATTGGTTTGTGTTTTTCCTGTCTACCGCCGACAAGTAATAAAACAATAAGCATGTAGAAGACCAATGGTAACATTGTTTGGACAGGGGTTCGACTCCCCTCGACTCCACGGTTCCTTTTTGGAAAATAAAGTCCCGCTCTTTGCGGGACTTTTTTGTTACACATTTTTCTTTTTCGAGTGTATTTTATTCGTAAATTAGTTATTCATTAAACGATTGCTTGCTATATGAAAAATTATTTCAAATTATTATTATTGGCCTTATTGGTTTTGCCTACTAGCTTATTAAAAGCAAATGGTGGTGGCGAAAAAGATCCTATTGAGGGTCGTTGGGATTTAACTGTAAACATTGATGGTCGCATGGCGCCATCCTGGTTGGAAGTGAGACACACTGGTATCAATGGTTATTTTGGTCGATTTGTTTGGGAAGGCGGAAGCGCTAGACCCATTTCAAAAGTAGATTTCAAAGACGGTAAAGTTTCTTTTCATATTCCTGCTCAATGGGAAAGGACAGATAAAGAATTAGTACTGGAAGGTACTTTAGCGGATAGTAAATTGTCTGGAAGTATTGTAAACACAAATGGTAAGACCTATACATTTGTTGGAGAGCGTGCTCCAAAATTATGGAGAGATAAAGCACCTGTTTGGGGAGCTCCCATTAAACTTTTTAATGGCAAAGATTTAACAGGCTGGGAAGCGCTTGGAAAAACAAACCAATGGATTGTTGAAAATGGTGTTTTGAAAAGTCCAAAGTCTGGAGCAAATATTAGAACGGTAAAAACTTTCGATGATTTTAAATTACATATTGAATTTAGATATCCAAAAGGAAGTAATAGTGGAGTGTATTTAAGAGGTCGCTATGAAATTCAAATTGAGGATAACAAAGGCATGGAGCCAATGAGTTTATACCTTGGTGGTATTTACGGATTTATCGATCCTTGGTTAAATATGGCTAAAGAACCAGGCGAATGGCAATCATATGACGTTGAATTAGTTGGTCGCATGGTTACTGTTAAAGCAAATGGTACTACTATTATTTATAAGCAAGAGATTCCTGGCGTAACAGGAGGTGCTTTAGATAGTAAGGAAGGAGAGCCAGGTCCATTAATGATGCAAGGTGATCATGGCCCAATTGAATTCAGAAATATTGTTTTGACACCAGCTATTAAATAAAGCGCACATTTTAAGTAAACTGTTTCTATAAAAAAGTAAAGCCTAGAATTTCTAGGCTTTACTTTTTTAACATTTAATCACTTCAGTGTTCTATTTCTTCTTTACATCAGTGTTCTACTTCTTCCTCACATCAGTCGCTTCGCGACTTCTTATTTTACAAACACTACCTCGTTGTAAGGCACTCTATTTCTTGGTCCCCAAATGCCTTCCTGCGTTCCTTTTCCTACTGAAATGATCATATTGATTTCTGCACCTGCTGGTAAGTTTAATATTTTCTTTACACGCTTGGAATCAAATCCTTCCATTGGGCAAGATTCAAATCCTTCTGCAGCAATGGAAAGCATAAAAGTTTGTGCAGCTAAGGCACATGATTTATGCACAGTAATTCTTTGGTCAGCCTTTCCTCCTAAACGAAAAAAAGGTTTGTTGAAGCCCATGAAAAAACTAATGGTTCTTCTCACAAATGTAAAAAAGCCAAACATATCTGAACAATAGGCAAGTGGCATTAATTTAGAATAATAATCCAACCCTCTTTTTTGCATTTTATCTGGCTCCCCTTGAATCGTTTCTTTAACAAGCGCTAAGTTCCAATTGGCACGTTTTTTCCATAAGTCACCCCTGGTTACAAATACCACCAATTGCTTAGCTGTTCTTGCCGCATTTTGTCCTAAACATAGTTCGGTAAATTGCTCTTTTAAGGACGGCGTTTGTATCCAATAAAATTCCCACAATTGCATATTGCTACTATTGGGTGATAGAATAGCACGTTCTAAACTTCTTTGAATCACTTCATTAGGAACTTCTACATTTGGATCAAACTTTCTGTTGGATCTTCTTTTTTCAATAATCTCGTCAAAGTAAGTGTTAGACATGGTATATATTTTATTGATTTATATTATTTGATAACAATTAAATAGTTATTCGGTTTGAGTGGGCTAAAAATTTAAAAGCCTTACAACGAAACTTCGAAGTAAGGCTTTTAGTTATAGTGAGGTTACTACTAAAATATATCCATTGCTTTTGCAAAATAAGTCACAGTACCTGGTAATGCTAACCAGAAAAATTCTCTGTAAACAAACATCAAAGTTACCATGATGGCTAACCAAGTGAAACAGTAGATCCAGTACTTTTTAGTGTTTTTTTGTGCTTCCATTTTGCGTTATTGTTTTATCGTTGTTTTTAGACAGGGCAAATATACAAATTTTATCTTTTTGACCTATAATTTAGGTCCATAACTGTATTTTAAATCTACTTTCCAGCCTTTTGGAGTAGATACCACTTTAACCCATCTTTGAATTTTATCATTTGAATTGGCATAAATAATGGCAGAAGCTTGTTCGTTTAAAGTTTTTACCTCATTTATTTCAATGGATGATTGTCTTAATTGAGTACGACTTTCTTTGTCTAAAGAGAAATAATCCTTAGTCATTTGATCAAAATAAGCCTGGTTTTTTGCATCCACCAATAGGTATTCTTGTGCTTTTTTCATGTCACCTTGCATATAGTTTTCAATAAAATACCTGCCCCCATCCAAAGGATTATCGGCTTGCTCGGCCACACTTGTATTGTTACAAGCACTACTTACAATAAGCAGGCTTGTGTATAAGATTAGTTTTTTAAGCATAGGTCAAAGTTAAGCCAAATAATAATGTTAAATTTGTGCAATTAGTGCTGGCACTTTTAAACTATTATTTAGCCCTTTTCATATGAAAAAATTAATTGCCATTTTTTGTTTCTTGATCTTATTATTTGTCAATATTCTTTCAGCAAATGCTCAAAGTAAAAAAGCTGTTCAACAGCATCCTGCTTTTATGGAACGGGGCAATATTTACGAGGTGAATATCCGTCAATATACTAAAGAAGGCACTTTAAATGCTTTTGCAAAACACTTAACGCGTTTGCAAAAAATGGGTGTAAAAACTTTGTGGTTTATGCCATTACAGCCCATTTCAAAGGAAGGTCGAAAAGGAACTTTAGGCTCTTATTATTCTGTGGCTAGTTATACGGATGTAAACCCAGAGTTTGGAACCCTTAATGATTTTAATAAAATTGTTACAAAGGCTCATGCATTGGGAATGAAAGTGTTAATTGATTGGGTGCCTAATCACAGCGGGCCTGATCATCCTTGGTTAAAAACACATCCTGATTTTTATGAGCGTGATAGCACAGGTAAAGCAATTTATACGGCAGATTGGTCAGATACTAGAGAATTAAATTATGCAAATCATGTAATGGAAGACAGCATGATCAATGCTATGAAATATTGGGTTAAGAATACCGCGATTGACGGATTTAGAGTGGACGTAGCTTGGGGTGTTCCTTATAGCTTTTGGAAAAAATGTATTCCTGCATTAAAAAAAGAACGCAATTTATTTTTCTTGGCTGAGGCAGATGATCCTAAATTACATGAAACGGGTTTTGATGCAACCTATCCTTGGACTGAGTTTCATATGATGAATGATATTGCAGCAGGAAAGAAAAATGTACTTTCATTAGACACAGTTTTACATACAATTGATACTGCCTATATGAAAGGTGCTTGGAGATTATATTTCACAAGCAATCATGACGAAAATTCATGGAACAAAGCAGATTATGCAACCATGCCTGGAAAAATTCATGCGCCCTTTGCTGTATTTACACAAACATATAACAGAGCCATGCCACTTATTTATAGTGGACAAGAAGAGCCAGTGTTAAGACCTGTTTCATTCTTTGAAAAAGATGCTATGGGCTTTAATAAATATGAGCGAGCTGGTTTTTATAAAACGCTTTTAAATTTAAGAAGCACGAATGCGGCATTTAAAGAAGACGCAGTGTTTGAACGCATTGCAGTGAATCACCCAGCCCAAGTAATGGCTTACTCAAGAAAAAATGGTAATAGTTTAGTGGTGGTGGTATTGAATTTATCTAATGAACCACAATCAGTTTCATTGGATGCAAAATTGCCAACAGGGAATACTTACTATGAAATTTTTACGCATCAAGAAAACAAGAACATTCATAATGTTCAATTAGAGGCTTGGGGGTATAAAGTATTTGTTTACGGAACAAAATAATTAATTATGACAAAGAATAAATTGGTGGAACAAATAAATGCAAAGCATTCTTATTTATGTGTTGGATTAGATACAGATATTGAAAAATTACCTGCGCATTTACCTAAAACTAAGGAAGGGGTTATTGCATTTAATAAAGCCATCATTGATGCGACTGCTCCTTATTGCGTGAGCTATAAAATTAATACTGCTTTTTATGAATCTCAAGGTGTAAGAGGATGGGAGGCAATGGAAGAAACCTTGGCGCATATACCTTCAACGCATTTTACCATTGCTGATGCTAAGCGTGGCGATATTGGAAACACTTCGGCGCAGTATGCAAAAACATTTTTTGAGGTGTTGCCTTTTGATGCCATTACAGTAGCGCCATACATGGGCAAGGATAGCATTGATCCTTTTTTAGCTTACACTAATAAATGGACCATTGTTTTAGGATTAACCTCCAACGAAGGAAGTAAAAACTTTGAACAACAAAAATTACAAAGCGGACAATTTTTATATGAATCTGTTTTAGAACAAGTAGCTAGCTGGGGCACACACGAACAATTAATGTTTGTAGTAGGAGCTACCAAAGCAGAAGATTTTACAGGCATCAGAAAAATGATACCTCATCATTTTTTATTAGTACCTGGCGTGGGTGCGCAAGGAGGAAGTTTATCTGAGGTAACTAAATATGGCAAGAACGATTCAGTTGGTTTATTAGTAAACGCAAGTAGAGCCGTTATTTTTGCAAGTAGTGGAACCGACTTTGCAGAGAAAGCTGCGATTGCAGCAAGTGAATATGCTAATGAAATGAAAGGCTTACTTACTTTGTAATCGCGTTTAAGCCTCAATATGGTGAATGCTTTCACCTTCCATTTTTGCAATCACAACAGTCGCAACACTATTCCCAATAATGTTGGTAATGGCACGTGCTTCACTCATGAATTTATCTACGCCTAATAAAAAAGCCAATCCTTCGATAGGTATTTTTTGAAGTGAAGCAAGGGTAGAAGCGAGTACAATAAATCCACTTCCTGTTACGCCTGCAGCTCCTTTTGAAGTAAGCATTAATATTAAAATAGTAGTCACAATTTCAGCGGCACTTAATTGTACATTATACAACTGTGCAATGAATATAACCGCCATAGATAAGTAAATAGAAGTGCCATCTAAATTAAATGAGTAGCCGGTGGGGACTACCAATCCAACTACTGATTTAGAACAGCCCATTTTTTCTAGTTTATTCATTAGCGATGGCATAGCAGGTTCAGAGGAGGAAGTACCAAATACTATTAACAATTCTTCTTTGATATTCGCCAACAATTTAAAGATGGATAGTTTATAATATTTTAAAATCAATCCTAGCACGATAAAAATAAATAAGATCATCGTTAAATACATGGTCCCCATTAGTTTTCCTAAGGGGATTAAAGTTTTTAAACCATATTTCCCAATCGCGAAGGACATGCCCCCAAAAGCTGCAATGGGTGCTAAGTACATCACATATTTTAATCCAGTAAAAACATAATGCGTAAGTCTGCCTAGGTTGTGAATATACTTTTCTCTTTTAGGAAAATAATTTAATGCAAATCCTAATACAATGGCAGCTAGTAAAACTTGCAGGTTAGTGTTTTGTGCAATAATGCTTAATAAATCAAAATGGGTTGACTTAGTGTATTTGGATGGATCCTGCATTTGCAATCCTTCTTTATTTATTTTACCTGGTTCAAGCCACAATGCAACAATCACACCAATAGCCAAGGAAAGAGTACTGACTACTTCAAAATATAAAAGGGATCTAAATCCAATTCTTCCCACTTTTTTCAAATCGCCCATGCTTGCTATTCCTAAACAAACAGTCAAAAATATGATTGGGTAAGTAAAGCCCTTTATGATATTGATAAACCATTTTGCAATGGGTTCCAATTTTATCGCCATTGCTGGTTGATAAATCCCTAACAATACGCCAGCAATAATGGCGATTAAAACATAAAAACTTAAATGGGTAATTACTTTTCTCATATAGCGGATTGTACTTGTAAATATAGTTTTTTTAGGTAGTTTCAGTTACCTTTGAGGAAGATTGTTTACCTAAAAATGAAGTTATGGCAGTAAGAATGGATTTGTTTGAATCACCTGATTATTATCAATTAGATGAGTTGTTGAGTGAAGAGCATTTAATGGTAAGATCGGCTGTCCGCGATTATGTAAAAACTTCCATTTCTCCCATCATCGAAGACTATGCACAACGTGCTGAGTTTCCGCAACAAATTGTAAAGCAATTAGGTGACCTTGGTTGTTTTGGTCCAACCGTTCCTCTAGAATATGGTGGTGGAGGCCTTGATTATATCAGTTATGGTATTATGATGCAAGAATTAGAGCGTGGCGATAGTGGTGTGCGTAGCACGGCGAGCGTTCAAGGTTCATTAGTAATGCATCCTATTTTTGCATACGGAAGTGAGGAGCAAAAAAAGAAATATTTACCTAAGTTGGCATCTGGCGAATGGTTAGGATGTTTTGGATTAACTGAACCCAATCATGGATCAGATCCAGGGGGAATGCTTACCAATATTAAAGATGCTGGTGACCATGTTATTTTGAATGGGGCTAAAATGTGGATCAGCAATGCACCTTTTGCACAAATTGCGGTGGTTTGGGCTAAAAATGAGGAAGGTAAAATTGTGGGATTGATTGTGGAAAGAGGAATGGAGGGTTTTAGTACGCCAACAACACATAATAAATGGAGTTTAAGAGCTAGTGCAACAGGTGAACTTGTTTTTGATAATGTGAAAGTGCCAAAGGAAAATATTTTACCAAATGTAATTGGTTTAAAAGGTCCATTAGGTTGTTTAAGTAAGGCAAGATATGGTATTGCTTGGGGTACATTGGGGGCAGCAATGGATTGTTATGATACTGCTTTAAGATATAGTAAAGAGCGTATTCAATTTGGAAAACCAATTGGAGGATTTCAGTTGCAACAAAAAAAGTTAGCCGAAATGATTACTGAAATTACGAAAGGTCAGCTTTTAGTTTGGCGTTTAGGTGTTTTAATGAATCAAGGCAAAGCGACCCCCGCTCAAATTAGTATGGCTAAACGAAATAGCTGTGAAATTGCTACTCAAATTGCAAGAGACGCGCGCCAAATGCTAGGTGGTATGGGCATTACAGGCGAATACTCGGTGATGCGTCATATGATGAATTTAGAAAGTGTTATTACTTATGAAGGAACGCACGATGTACACTTGTTAATTACAGGCATGGATATTACAGGCTTAAATGCATTTAAATAAAATTCGAATTATTAAATAGTAGTAGCGGTTATGGCAGCAGAGAAAGTATTTTTAATTGGAATGATGGGTTCTGGAAAATCATATTGGTCAACAAAAATTGCTAAATGGATCAAGGCCGGTGGCTATGATTTAGATGCTTTAATTGAGATGATGGAAGAACGAACCATTAGTGAAATATTTGAAGAAGATGGAGAGGATCAATTTAGAAAAATTGAAACCAAAATGCTAAAATGGTTTTCGGAAAAAAAGAAATTCGTTTTGGCTACTGGTGGTGGTACTCCGTGTATTCAGGCCAATATGGATTGGATGAAAAAAGAAGGCATCGTTATTTGGTTAGATGAATCCATTGAGGTTTTAGTGGAAAGATTATCCAATCAAAAAGACCACCGTCCTTTAATTGCCAATTTAAGCAATGAAGAACTTGAGAATTTTTTGCAAAATAAAATTTTAGAGCGTACTCCTTTTTATCAACAAGCCAATTATAGATTGTCAGGGGATCAAATTACAGAAGCGGCACTTAAAAAAATCGTACAAAAACATGGGGCGTAAAATTTTACTTTGGGGATTAGTCTTAGCATTGCTATCTGTAGTGTTAGGTGCTTTTGGAGCGCATGCTTTAAAGAATATGGTGCCCGCTGATAAAGTAGCCATTTTTGAAACAGGAGTGAGGTATCAATTCTTGCACGCGATCGCTCTAATTTTATTGTCAACCTATTTACAACAGCATCTTTCTATTTTAGGAAACCACAAAGGACTTGGCTGGTCTAGCAATTATTTTTTATTAGGAATTTTATGTTTTAGTGGTTCCTTATACTTGTTGACTTTTCAAACCCTTTGCAGTTTTAATTACAGCAAAATCATGGGTCCTATAACTCCACTAGGAGGACTGTTTTTTATCCTAGGATGGGTAAATTGGATAAGGGTTGTTTGGATGTACAAAGTGGATAAGTAGGGCTGCCTAGTTTCAATTTTACACATTAGCTAAAAAACCTTTTTCTTCCTATTGGGATGACTTATATTTGTTACTATGGCAAATACGCTCAAAAGTAAAAAGGCTCCCAAGGTAAGTGAGGAGGCATTAAATCCGGATAAGGAAACTACTGTAAATGTTACTGAAGTGGTAAAGGATGAACGCACTTCAAAAATAATGGGTTTATTTTTTATATTATTAACCCTGTTCCTATTTGTTGCATTTACTTCTTATTTATTTACATGGCAGGAAGACCAAGATAAGGTTCAGTTATGGAGAACACATTTGTTTTCAACGAATGATGTTAAAGTAAATAATATACTTGGATTCATTGGCGCATTTGTTGCCTACCAAATTATTTTCAATGGTTTTGGTTTAGCATCTTATTTATTTTGTACCACTACGTTTGTTTTAGGAGTGAATTTGTTTTTTACTAAACTCCTTTTTAGCAGATGGAGAAACATTAGATATGTATTAGTAGGCTTACTACTTTTAAGTACTTGTTTTGCTTTTGTAACAAGAGGTGCTGCCTTTTCTTGGGGCGGTGCAGTTGGAGAATATGCAAGTAATTGGATGATTAAATGGGTGGGTAGCTTTGGAACTGGAGCACTTTTATTAATGGCTGGATTTAGTTATTTTATTTGGAGATTCAATCCAACATTCAATACGCCTAATTTCGACTTCTTAATTCCTAAAAAGAAAGCTGCAGAAACAGACGAAGCATTGCTCGGTGGATTTGTACCTGATGCACCAGCTGTGAAAAAAGAATGGGATTTAAATAATCCTGAGCCAGTGCAAAACGAGGAGGTTGAAGTTCCTAATGAAGAAGTTCCAACAGGCAATAGATTAATCAATGAAAATAAAGGAGAAGGTATTGCGGTTATTATGCCTGAGATGGATGAGGAGGAAGGGGGCAAATTATTTATTGATGAGTTAGCACCAACTTTAGTGATAGATGAACCCGAAGAAAATGAGATTCCAGAAAATGAAACAGTTCAAATAATACCTAATGAAGTGGAGGATTTTTCTGATTTAGATGATGAACTATTAGAAGATTTAGATTTAGAAATAAATGAAGGAGCCGAAGAAGCAGTGGTTCCCGTGGCTGCCATTGGAAGTCTTGCAACCAAGTTTGATGCAACATTAGATTTAAAAAATTACAAGTATCCTTCTATTAATTTATTAGAAACACATGGCTCTGAAAAAATTGTACAGGATCCTGAGGAATTAGAGATGCATAAAAATCAAATTATTGCAACTTTAAAAAATTACGATATTGCCATTCAACGTATTGCTGCAACAGTAGGACCAACTGTTACTTTATATGAGATTGTACCTGCTCCGGGTGTGCGTATTAGTCGTATTAAAAACTTGGAGGATGATATCGCATTAAGCTTAGCGGCTTTGGGTATTCGTATTATTGCACCTATTCCTGGTAAAGGAACTATTGGTATTGAAGTACCCAATATTCGCAAGTCAGTGGTGAGTATGAAGACTTTGTTAGCGAGTGAAAAATTCCAAACAAGTACCTTCTCTTTACCTATTGCGATTGGTAAAAAAATTGATAATGAAAACTTTATTGTTGACTTAGCAAGTATGCCACACTTATTAATGGCGGGTGCTACAGGTCAAGGTAAGTCGGTGGGATTAAATGCAATTTTAGTTTCACTTCTTTATAAAAAACATCCTTCCCAATTAAAGTTTGTGTTGGTGGATCCTAAAAAAGTAGAATTAAGTTTATATCGTGTGATTGAAAAACATTTCTTAGCAAAATTACCAGGCGAGGAAGATGCAATTATTACAGACACAAAAAAAGTAATCAATACCTTAAATGCTTTGTGTATTGAAATGGACAATCGATATGACTTATTAAAAGAAGCGGGTTGTAGAAATATTAAAGAGTATAATGATAAGTTTACTTCAAGAAAATTAAATCCTGAAAAAGGACATCAATACTTGCCATTTATTGTATTGGTGGTGGATGAATTTGCTGATTTAATTATGACAGCAGGTAAGGAAGTGGAAATGCCGATTGCACGTTTAGCACAGTTAGCACGTGCCGTTGGTATACACTTAATTATTGCAACACAAAGACCTTCCGTAAATATTATTACGGGTACCATTAAAGCCAATTTCCCTGCACGTATTGCCTTTAAAGTGTCAAGTAAAATTGATAGCCGAACTATTTTAGATGCCGGTGGTGCAGAGCAATTAATAGGAAAAGGTGATATGCTTGTTTCTTATAATGGAGAGATTACGCGTTTACAATGTGCGTTTGTGGATACGCCAGAAGTGGACAGAGTATGTTCCTTTATTTCTGAACAAAAAGGATATCCTCAAGCTTTTTTACTTCCTGAATATATGGATGAAAAAGATTTGGAAGCAGGAGGTTTTGATGCAGGCGATAGAGATCCTTTATTTGAAGATGCAGCAAAATTAATTGTAAGCGCACAACAAGGTTCTACATCACTTATTCAAAGAAGAATGAAATTGGGTTATAATAGAGCAGGTCGTTTAATGGATCAATTAGAATCTGCCGGAATTGTAGGGCCAAGCCAGGGTAGTAAACCTCGTGAGGTTTTATATAAGTCTGACGCAGAATTGTACGATTTTCTTCAAAACTTATAATACAGTTAATCCTAGTTTAACATACCATTAAACTAGGATTACTTATTTTTGTCCCAGCTTTATACTTATTCATCCATTAAGCAAGTCAATGAAACAACTTTTAATATTAGCAGCAGCACTTTCATTTAATAATGTTCAGGCTCAAAAAGACCCTCTAGCCAAAGCCCTTTTAGACCAAATGGGTGCTAAAGTGAAGCAAGCAAAAGGCATCTTGGTGAATATTCAGTTGATTTCAAAAAATAATACAGGAAAGCCCTTGGGAACAAAGACGATTAACTTAAAAATGAAAGGGGATAAATATGTGCTTCAACAAGGTTCCATGGAGATTGTTTGTGATGGGTCGACTATTTATAATTTTGACGGGGTAAGTTCGATTTCTAAGTCCCCTGTAGCAGAATCGGACCAAACCCTTAGTCCTCAAAAATTATTATCAGGTAACTACGATAAAGACTTCAATTTCAAATTGTTAAGTCAGGATGGTTCAAAGGCTACCATCGAGCTTTCACCTATAGATAAACGAAAGAATTTCCAAAAGGTAACACTCATATTAGACAAGGTTAAGTCTGCGCTATCAAGTGCTACAATTTTGGATAAAAGCAATAATATTACAGATGTAAAAGTAGTGTCGATTAACTATGCTGCTAGCCTCCAAGACAAGCTTTTTCAGTTCAACAGGGCAAAATACCCAAAAAACGTAGAAATTTTTGATTAGGTTAAGCCCTTTTCCCCTTATCTTTGCAGCCGAAATAAAAGAAAAAAACCGTGGCCAATTGTTGGTCACAAAAAAGAAGATTACAATGTCTATACTAACAAAAGAAAAGAAAGCGAGCATTTTTGCTGAATTTGGTGGAAAAGCAACTAACACAGGTTCAATCGAAGGACAAATTGCTTTATTAACTCAACGTATTGCGCACATTTCAGGTCACTTGAAAGCAAACCACAAAGACCATTCAACTCAAAGAGGTTTAATGCAATTAGTGGGTCAGCGTAAGCGTTTATTGGTTTATTTACAAAAACATAACCTTACTGGTTACCGCGCACTAATTGAAAAATTAGGCTTAAGAAAATAATTCAAGAACTACTTATAATAGCTGTCCCAACTGTACAAAACGGTTGGGATTAGTTGTTTATATAGGTATGTTGGGTTTCACACCAAAAAAAAATAAAAATGTTATCACAACCGAAATCAGTAAAGTTCGAGGTTAATCCTGGACAAGAAATATTTATCGAAACAGGTAAATTAGCACGTCAAGCTGACGGAGCAGTTACCGTTAGACAAGGAAATTGTATTTTATTAGCAACCGTGGTTGCCAACAAAGACCCTAAAGATGGTCAAGACTTTTTCCCATTAAGCGTTGATTACCAAGAAAAGTTTGCATCTGCAGGCCGTATTCCAGGTTCCTTCTTTAAAAGAGAAGCGCGTTTAAATGACTACGAAATTTTAACAAGCCGTCTAATTGATCGTGCCTTAAGACCATTATTCCCTGAAGATTATTTATGCGATGTGCAAGTATTAATCTCATTAGTATCTAGCGATGAGAATGTAATGCCTGATTCATTAGCATGTTTAGCAGCTTCTGCAGCATTAGCAGTTTCCAATATTCCAATTAAAGAAATTATTTCTGAAGTAAGAATTGCAAAGATCGACGGCAAGTTCGTGATCAATCCTTCTAAAGCAGAATTAGCAAAATGTGAATTAGAATTTATCATCGCAGCAACTGAAAAGAACTTGATGATGGTAGAAGGAGAAGCAAAAGAATGTTCTGAAGAAGAATTAGTTGAATGTTTAGAGATGGCGCATGAAGCAATCAAAAAACAAATTAAAGCGCAAGGGGAGTTAAGAAAGATTGTGGGTATCACAGAAGTACGTGATTACAAAAAACCAGAACAAGACGAAGAGATCAAGAAAAAAGTATATGATTTCGCAACTGCAAAAGTAGACGCTATCGCAAGAATGGGTTCTGCTAAGCATGAGCGTAGCGATGCATTCAGTGCATTGAAAAAAGAAATCATGGAACATTTAGGTACTGAAATTACCGACTTGCAAAAGAAATTAGCAGGAAAGTATTATGAGGATTTAAAATGGGAAGTGGTACGTAATATGATTGTGGACAGTCGTATTCGTTTAGATGGTCGTAGCTTGGATCAAGTGCGTCCTTTAGCAATGGAAACTTCTCCATTACCAACTCCGCACGGATCTTCTTTATTTACAAGAGGTGAAACTCAATCTTTAACTACAGTAACATTAGGTACTAAGTTAGATGAGTTAATGCAAGAGACTGCTCAAAGCGCTGAATATCAAAAATTCTTCTTACACTATAATTTCCCTCCATTCTCAACAGGTGAAGTGAAAATGATGCGTGGTGTTGGTCGTCGTGAAGTAGGTCATGGTAACTTAGCTCAACGTTCTTTAAAACAAATGTTACCAGATAGCACCGTATTCCCTTACACATTACGTGTAGTATCTGATATCTTAGAATCAAACGGTTCGTCTTCAATGGCAACAGTTTGTGCCGGTTCATTAGCCTTAATGGATGCAGGTGTTCCTGTTCCTAAGCACGTGAGTGGTGTGGCAATGGGATTAATTTCAAGAGAAGATGGCAAGTATGCAATCTTAACTGATATCTTAGGAGATGAGGATCATTTAGGTGATATGGACTTTAAAGTAACAGGTACTAAAGATGGTATTTGTGGAGTTCAAATGGATATTAAAGTAGACGGATTAAGTATGGACATTATGCGTGAAGCATTGTCTCAAGCTAAGAAAGGTCGCTTACATATATTAGATGCAATGTATGAGTGTATTCCTGCTGCACGAGCAGACGTGAAGCCTCATGCTCCAAGAATGGTTAAATTAATTATTGATAAAGAATTTATTGGTGCTGTAATCGGACCAGGTGGTAAGATTATCCAAGAAATGCAAAGAACTACAGGTGCTACTATTAACATTGAGGAAGTAGACAACCATGGTGAAGTAAGTATCTTCTCTGCAAACAAGGATAGCTTAGATGCTGCGGTTAAATGGATCAATGGTATTGTTGCGGTTCCAGAAATTGGAGACGTTTATGATGGTGTTGTGAAAGGCATTAAAGAATTTGGTGCATTCGTTGAATTCATGCCAGGCAAACAAGGTTTATTACACATTAGTGAAATAAGCTGGAAGCGTTTGGAAACAATGGATGGTATCTTCAAGGAAGGGGATGAAGTGAAAGTGAAATTGGTTGGTTTGGATCCTAAAACAGGTAAATTCAAATTAAGCCACAAAGCTTTATTACCTAAGCCAGAGCAAGCGCCTCGCGAAGATCGCCCACAAGCTTAGTTTTTGCGCTTAAATTCATTTTTAAGCTTAATTATTTAATGATATCAAAGTCCTCCCAATACAATGGGGGGACTTTTTGTTTAAAAAATTTATCTCTTTCAACTTGAAAGGATAAACAATATTTAATATGTCTTAACCAAAGCAATTTCGATTTTTGGAAAACTGATAAATAACTTAAAAAAAACTTAATAATTTATTAATATCTTTTAATTATTAATATATATTCGTAGGAGAAAGCTTGTAACCGGTGTATTAACTGCACCTATTACAAGCTTTATTATTTAGAAAATAAGTTCATAACAAAACATCAAAACATGAGTAAAAAAATCCTTGTGAGTGTTTGTGCTTTTCTGATGACTATCATGGTCGGATATTCGCAAACAGTTACAGTAACCGGTAAGGTTATCGACGAAAAAAATGCCCCTGTTGCTGGAGCTAGTGTTCTTGAAAAAAGCACTAAGAAAGGAACAAGCGCAGGTACTGATGGTAGTTTTACTATCTCAGTAAAAAAAGGTGCAACATTAGTTGTATCTGCTTTAGGCTTTGAAGGAGCTGAAGTTACTGCGGCAAGTAACTTAACAATTAAATTAACATCTGACGTTAAAGCTTTGGCAGACGTAGTTGTAACTGGTGTAGGCGCTGCTACTTCAAAAAAGAAGTTAGGAGTTGCAGTTGAATCAGTTCAATTATCAAACCAAGTGAAAGTGGCAACTGGTGATGTTGGTCAACAATTAGTTGGTCAAGTTGCTGGTGCGCAAATTCAAAGTACCAATGGTAACCCAGGCCGTCCTTTACAAATTTTATTGCGTGGTATTAACTCTGTTCAAGGAGGTACTTCACCAATGATATTAATTGATGGTATTGAAGCACGTGGAACAAGTTTAAACTCAATCGACGTAAACATTATTGAAAGAGTAGAGGTAGTACAAGGTGCTGCTGCTGCTTCATTATATGGTGCGCAAGGTGCGAATGGTGTTATTCAATTATTCACTAAAAAAGGTAAGCAAGGAAAAATGAATGTAGAATTTAATACTTCTACAACTGCAAATTCTTTGTTGAATATTGGTGGTTTAGAAAAAGCACATTACCATGCATTTGTAACAGATGCTGCTGATAATGTATTGACTGGTTCTGGTGCAATCATGGCATTGGATCCAAAGACTTTAGCATTTAATGGTAACGTACAATATAACTCTTTAGGTGTTGCTGGTTTAGCGGGTGCAACTTATACAAGTATCCAAAACAAGCCATATGATGCTAACTTAAAATATTATGATCACTATAAGCAATTACTAGCGGATGGATATGCACATAACGCTGCATTAACTATTTCTGGTGCTGGTCCAAAATCTGATTATTTATTTTCTGGATCAACAAACATGCAAAATTCAAACTTTGTTAACAACGGTGATTATCAACGTTCAAACTTAACAAGTAAAATTGGTTTAGAATTAGCTAAAGGGTTAAAGTTCACTACAACCAATCAGTTGGTATACACAAAGAATACATTGAATGACCAAACTGGTAGAAACGTATTTTTTGCTTTAAACAATGCACGTCCTTTTGTTGATTTCTCACAAAAAGATTTAGACGGAAATTATGCTGCGTATTTTGGAGATGCTGCTGGTGTTAACCACACAAACCCATTCTATACAAATCAATATTCCAGAACATTGATTGAAAAAATTGATATCATTCAAAACTTTAACTTAAACTACAAGTTACCTAAGTATTTAGAATTGGATGCTAAATATGCAATCAACTATTCTAATACAAATACTAACTATTACTATGACGATCAGTCTGGTAATGCTAACGCTGTATTGAACGGTAACAAATATGTAAGTAACTACAACCCTAATAGTTCTGCAAACGGAACTACAACTGGGGAAATTGATAATTATGTTCAAAGAACAGTATTCCAAAACTTTATTGGAACTGCAACTTTAAGAACTGATTTCAAAAATGATTTCAATATTAATATTCCTTTAAAGACTTCTACTACGGCTGCATTTGACTACCGTAATAGTTTTTATAAGTCTTATGCATCTTATGCATACGATGGACCAGGATATGCTCCTTGGAATTCAACACAAGCTGCAACATTTAAAGTGTTCACTGATTATGTTGAGCCATTCGTAACTTATGGTCTTTTAGCAAACCAACGTTTTGATTATTCTGATTTTGCAGGATTCTCAGTGGGTGTAAGAAGTGACTATTCTTCTGCATTCGGCGCTGGTGCAACTGCACAAACTTTCCCAAGAGGTGATGCATTCTTAGCATTGCATAAATTAAAGCCTTTTGAGAAATTGAAATTGGATAGATTCATCAACGAATTCAAATTAAGAGCTGGTTATGGTGAGGCAGGTATTCAACCAGGTGCGTTCCAACGTTTCCCTGTATTGAGTGCTGCTAACTTAGGTGCTAACAGTGACTTCGTTTCTCCAATTACAACTCCTAACAAAAACTTATCAGTGGAATTATCTAAAGAAACTGAATATGGTACTGACTTAGGATTTAATTTATTCAATGGTAAGTGGTTTAAGACTGCAAATGTTTCAGCTACTTTATGGAATAGAGAAACTGTAAATGCAATTTATAGTGTAGACGCTGCACCTTCAACTGGTGTGGGTGGAACATTAGACAATGCTTTCGGTTTAAAATCTAACGGTGTGCAAGCATCATTAAACTTAAATGTTTATTCTGGTAAAGATTTAACATGGGATTTCATCACGAACTATTCTCAACAAACTTCAGAAATTTCTTATGTTAAAGGACCTCCAGTAGTAATTACTTCTGGTGCAGGTAGCGTAGGTATTACTTTGAAGCAAGGATACAAGATTGGTCAATTCTTTGGATACAGAATGATGAAGTCTTTGGATGAAATTAATCCTCAAACAGGTACTGCATTTATTCCTGAAGCAAGTCGTAGTTTATATGAAGTGGTTCATACTAAAGTTGGTGGTGATTGGGTAGTGAACAAAGCAACTAAACAAGCTGTTGCATTACCAGGTCAGTATAGCTTAGGTGATCCTAATCCTAAGTTCAACATGAGCTTTATCAATAACTTAAACTACAAAAACATTGTTACTTTTAGTATGCAATGGGATTGGGTTGCAGGTGCACACTTATATAACCAAACTAAGCAATGGATGTATCGTGATGGTATCCACCATGATTATGATAATCCAATTACAATCGATGGACAAACTGCTGCTTACACTGCGTTTTATCGTAGTATGTATGCTGGTGGTGCTGCCAACGGAACTAAAAACTACTTCTATGAAGATGCAAGTTTCACTCGTTTAAGAAACTTATCTGTAGGTGTAGACTTAGCTAAGATTGTAAAAATGAAAGCATTTAGTCGTTTACAATTAGTAATGTCTGGTCGTAACTTAGTTACTTTCACTCCATATTCTGGTATGGATCCTGAGGTTAACTATTCTACAAACTCAGCATTTGATCGTGGTTTAGATCACAATACAATTCCTAACACTAAACAATATACGATTGGTTTGAATGTTGGATTTTAAACCTTAACTAATAAAAAATTATCAGATATGAAGTATAATAAATTTTTAGTTGGAATATTGGGATTGACCTTGAGCTTAACTGCTTGTAAGAAAGATCTTGATATCTCTAATACTAACTTACCTACACCAGAGAGTGCTCAAAACGAGCCTGGTGTGCTTTCCTTTGCACAAGGAGCAATATATCGTAATGGATTTTACGATTTAAAATACTCTGATGGTGTTTACGGCCGTTACTGGGCGGGTACCATTGGATTCCAAGAATTAATGGGTGACATTATTGGTGCTGAAGCTGCGAATGCTTACATGAACCAAATTGGTTGTCCTGATAAAGTAACATTAGATGATGGTACGGTGGTATTAAACCCAGCTAGTATCAAAACACAATATGCATTATGTCGTTATGTAAACCAAAATGCGCAAGGTGTAAGTAATACTACTAACTACCAATGGTCATACATGTACAACATGATTACTGCAGCTAATGGTGTATTAGATTTATGTAAAAAAGTAACTTTCTCTGGTACAGCTGCGGATACTAAAAAAGCAACTGTTAAAGCATGGGCTTATTGGTGGAAAGGATATGCATATGCACAAATCGGATCAATGTACTATGCAGGTATTATCCAAAACAATACCCCTTCTCAAGCTTCAACAAACGGTAACTATGTTACTAAAGAAGCGATCATTAAAGAATCAAATGCAAACTATGATAGTTGTGTTTCTTCATTAGGTTCAGCTTCAAGTGCAGCTGATTACACAGCTACAATGACTAAATTAGTGCCTTCATTCTTGCAAAAAGGTAAGGGTGGCGCATTAACAATTGATATGTGGAAGCGTAGTATCAACACTATGAAGGCACGTAACATTTTAGTAAATACGCCAGTTTCTGCAATGACTGCAGCTCAATGGAATGATATTTTAACTTTAACGACTGATGGTGTTAAGTCAACTGACTTAATTTTCACAGCACGTACAGATGCAAGTGGATCATTCATTGAAAGTACAGTTGCTGATAAAATTTCTCAGTCAACCACTACTGCTTCAACTAACACTTACAAATTGAGTGAGCGTTGGGTGCAAGAATTCCGAGCTGGTGATAAGCGTAAAGACAATAACGTAATTACTTTAGCTTCAGTGGGTATCTTTAATACAGACCGTGGTAATGCATTCAACACACGTTATTCTCTTAAGAATGGTGGTGCTGCAATTGCAGGGGTGGTTACTTATTCTAACACCACTTCTGGTGCAAATGAAATCACAATTGCCGCTACTTACGAAGAGAATGAATTGATGAAAGCAGAAGCTTTAATTAAGACAGGTTCAATCGATTTAGGTGTTAAATCTATCGATGCAGTAAGAACTTACCAAGGCGCTGGATTAGCTGCTATTGGTACTGGTTTAACTGCTGCAGCAGCTTACGAAGAATTAAGAGCTGAGCGTAGAATTGGTTTAGCATTTAAAGGATTATCTTTCTATGACGCTCGTCGTTGGGAGATCATCGCTCCTGATAAAGCACGTACTAACTGTGTAGTAGTTTCATCTGCTGGTAAAGTTAGCACGAAAGCTACTATCGTTTATGGTTTCTTAGACTATTGGGATGTTCCAGATAATGAGTTGGCATACAATCCGCCAGCGACAGGTTCTGCTCCAGTTAAGAATCCTAAGCAATAGTTTAAAGCGATATTTTAATAGAATATCAATTTTACTGGATTTATAAAAAACAAGACCCATTTGGGTCTTGTTTTGTTTTAGGGATGTTTATCTTTAAGGTGTAGGATTTACTTTAAATATACTGCTCATGAAAAAAAGCCTTTTAAGTTTAATAGCCTTTGTGATGTTTGTTCAATCCGGGATGGCTCAAGCCAATACGATAGGAACAACTGGCAAATGGGGGTCTCAAATATTTTTGAGTGATGTTAATGGGCGTGCATTTGAGAATAAGTATGCCGATATAACAGGAAGTGCCTATTTTTTGCCTGATTATAAATATTCAACCATCATTATGTCGGATGGCAGAAAATATGAAAATGTTAGGGCTAAATTGAATTTAGTGGAGCATGAAGTGGCCTTTGTAGACTCCAAGGGCCAGGAAGGGTATATTGGGAAGGGATTGGTTTCGCTTATCTTCTTTTATGATACTACCTCAACTGGGGTCAACGGCTATATGTTTAGAACAGGGTTACCTAAGACTGACAATCAAAGCAGTTTAAGTTTTTATCAAGTATTAAATCCCGAGGGAGGGCAATTGGTTAAATCTATTAATAAAACAATCGAGGAAAGGGGTAATGAGTTGTCAGGAGAAAAGTATAAGGAGTTTGTAACCAGGGAGAATTTGTATTTTTTTGAAAATGGTGTTATGCAAAGAGTGAAAAAAGAGAAAGCATTCTTTGCGGGTCTTTTTGTAGGTAAGCAGGATGAATTCAATAAATTTATTTCTTCCAATAAATTCAATTTCAAAGATGAGCATCAATTAGTTCTATTGCTTGATTACTATAATGCTTTATATCATCCTAAATATTAGTATCCAATTTTAACATGCAAAAAGAATACATACAAATAGCCTTTGACTTTGACAACCAGGATCAGTTTGAGCTATTGGTCGCTCAGTTATCGGACCTTGGCTTTGATGGTTTTAATGAGGAAGAGGCTGCTACCGGTATAAATAATGGAGTAGGCATGAGCAGTATCTTAGGGACATCGGCTGGTTTAGGAGCCGGAGCTGGACATTGTAAGACCTTTATTTTAGCAAGTGAATATCTTGAAAATAATATTGAAATTGAATTAAATAATATATTTAATCAACATCATTTAACTTATTCAAAGTCAATTGTTAAAGAAGAAAATTGGAATGCAATTTGGGAGTCTAATTTCGAGCCGGTTAGGGTAGATGACTTCGTAGGTATACGTGCTAATTTCCATCCACATTTTAATCCTCCGGTACAACATGAAATAAATATTACTCCTAAAATGAGTTTTGGAACCGGGCATCATGGTACTACGTTTACGGTAATGCAAATGATGCAGGAAATGAATTTCGAGAGTAAGTCGGTGTATGATTTTGGAACAGGTACTGGGATTTTAGCCATTTTAGCCGAGAAGTTGGGGGCTAGCGAAGTGTTAGCCGTTGATAATGACGATTGGTGTATTGAAAATGCTAATGAAAACCTAGCGGCCAATGAAAGCGCCCGTATCCACATTGAAAAAGTAGCTTCTGCCATTCAAAGCAGGACTTTTGATATTATTTTAGCCAATGTCAACAGACATATTATCGAGGCTAATATCTTAGAACTTACCCAAGCGAGCAAAAACGACAGTCTGTTGGTTTTAAGTGGCTTATTGATTGAGGATCAGCAAGATATGATCAATTTAGCTGCTCAAAATGGGTGGAATTTTCTTAAAATCAAACAAAAAGAGGGCTGGATTAGTCTGCTTTTTGACAAAAAATAGTCTTTTATTTTCATAGACTTTTGCCTAATTAGACGCTATGTTAACAAATCATTAAACTTTTTGGTCGTATATTTGTATGTCCAACTTTTGAACACATGAACGAATCGATTTTAGTCATTTTAGCTTATTTGATTGGATCTATACCCACTTCGGTATGGGTTAGCAAGTCTATTTTTAAATTTGATATTAGAGATTACGGAAGTGGAAACGCCGGGGCGACAAACTCTTTTAGGGTATTAGGTCCAAAATGGGGAAGCTTTGTAATGCTTATAGACGTATTAAAAGGAGTGATTGCAACTTCATTATATATTCTAATTCCTTATTATTTAAACAATGAATTAGCCAGAACTAATTTCATGATCATCTTAGGGTTGGCTGCTGTGGTAGGTCATATTTTCCCTATATGGGCTCAATTTAGAGGAGGAAAGGGGGTTGCTACTATTTTAGGAATGGCTTTGGCAATACAACCAGCAGTGGCTTTGCTTTGCTTAGTGGTATTTGCATTTACTTTATTAACTACCCGTTTTGTCTCATTAAGCTCCATGTTGGCAGGGGTTGCCTTTATGGTTTTGATATTATTCATATTTGATGAGAAAGAAACTTTGTATCGATTATTTGCTATTATAGTTGCATTTATGGTCATCGTGACCCATCAAAAGAACATAACTCGTCTTTTAAACGGTACCGAAAACAAGGTTCCCATGTTTAGAAAAAAGAATAAAACCAATCAGGTTTAATTGTTTGATTTTCAATTAGTTGCATCTTTTTATTGAATTACTATTTATTCTAACTTAGAATTTAGTAACTTCGCTCTCCCTTAAATAATTTACTCATGACAGGACCTCAGCATATTTTAGAGAAGTTGCAGTTGAAAGAAGAGAAAAATTTACTGATTCAAGGGTTGCCTTCTTCTATTGAGAAACAATTCGCAAAATTAAATTACAATAAGAACATTACTCCTTTATTAAAAACTAGGAAAATTGACTTTGCTTTAATTTTTGCAATTAACCAATTACAGCTGAATAACATTTTAAAGGAAGTTTTCTCGGCATTACATCCAGAAAGTAAACTTTGGATTTCATATCCTAAAACAACTTCTAAAATTGTTTCAGATTTAAACAGAGACGCTAGCTGGGAAATTCTTTCCAAAAATGATTATGAAGCTATTCGTCAAGTAACATTGGATCACGTATGGACTGCAATGAGATTTAAGAAAGTAGATCAGTTGCCAAATAAAAACAGAACTTTTGTAGAGTTTAAAGCAGCTGATATTAAGGTGGATGATTTTGAAAAAAGAATTATTGCTTTACCTATTGAGTTGGATAAAATTTTAGCGGCGCATGACGAGGCAAGAGACTTTTTTGCCACTTTATCGGTCATCAACCAAAAGGAATATTTATCATGGATTCAAGGAGCTAAAAAAGAAGAAACAAAGCAAAAGCGTTTAGAAGCTACTTTAGAAAAATTATTAGCAGGAAAAAACAATCCTTCTGAAAAATAGTTAAGCCAGTTAGGAATAAAAATAATGATTTATAGATCAGTTAGTAAGTACAAAAATCCCTTAATTTATTAGGGGATTTTTTATGTAGGGTAGTTGCTTATTTGTAAATTACTGTACCAATGGTAGAGGTTAATTCCTTTTCGATATCCTTTAAATGCTTATGAATTTGCAATAACTGAATTTGTTCAGCATCAGGAGCATGCTCTAAATCGGCTTGATTTTGAGCAATCATTTTTTTAATTTTACGAAGTTTAAAATACAAAAGTGTGATATCAATTTCAACCATGATATCCTTGGGCTCTTGCTTCTTTTTAATACCTAACTTTTCATTCCATCTTAAACTTAGCTCTTGCTCAGGTTCTAATAAAGTAACTACCCATTTTTGAACGCGCTCATCTGGATGGTATTGCATGGTTTTGCCATCAGGTAATTTACCATCATAAAACCATTGTTTATAGGCATCCATTAAATAAATCATTTCATTATTTTCTAATGGGAAACCTTCAATTTCATCAAATACATATTGGGCTATAAATTTACCTTCCTTATTTTGTTCAATTCCATTTTCAATAATAAGACGCACCAAATTCTTTTCATGTGCTAAATCACGATCGGTAATTAAATCAAAATTAGAGTCTTCCTGTTCAGCAGGAGGAAAGCTTGGCATTAGGATAGCTGCTTCGTCATAGCTCATCTTTTTTTCTTCCTTGACAATCTTATCTCGCTTAAACTTATTCACTAATTGTGTAAGCCCCGTCTCATCAATACGCAATAAGGAACTACATTTCCTTACATATTCTTGCAACTTGGTAAAATCTTCTGCCTTATTAATTTTGCTTAGTGTTTCAGCAATCTGATTCACTAAAATATTTTTCTTGTTTAAGTCGCCGCCAACATCTTTTAACTGTACTTCCAATTGGAAAAGAACAAAATCTTTTTTATTATTCTTTACAAATTCCCTAAAGGCATCAGGACCTACTTTGTTGACATAACTATCTGGATCCTCTTTATCTGGAATCAAAACCAATTGAACATTCAACCCCTCTTCCAAAGCCATATCTAATCCACGCAAAGCAGCTTTTACTCCAGCGCTATCACCATCATAAATAATAGTTAGATTTTGGGTGTACTTTTTAATGAGTCTTAATTGGTCAATAGTCAAAGAAGTACCACCACTAGCTACTACATTTTCAATGCCAGCTTGATGTAAACTCACTACATCGGTATAACCTTCCACCAATAAACATTCATCATTACTATTAATGGAATTACGTGCAAAATAGGATCCGTAAAGAATTTTGCTTTTTACATAAATTTCATTCTCTGGGGTATTGATATACTTTGGTGACTTATCATTTTTTGCAATTTGTCTTGCACCAAATCCAATTATTTTTCCCGTTGTATTGTGAATTGGAAAAATGATACGATCTCTATAATTGTCCTGCCATTCACCATTACGTTCCACCACAAGGCCAGTACGCGCAAACAATTCAGGGTTAAATTGATTTTGTATTAAAGCCTTTGCCAATCCATCCCGATCGGCCGGGTTGTATCCAATTTTAAACTTTTCAACAATGGGTTTTAAGAAACCTCTATGTTGCATATAACTCTGTGCAATGACAGCGCCATTTTCTGTTTCCCAATATTGTTTGGTAAACCATTCCATTGCAAAATGGTTAATGGCATAAATACTATCTGCAACTTGTTGTGCGATTTTTTGTGCAGGGCTCGTCTCTGTTTCTTCAATTTCAATATTATACCTTGCAGCCAACCATCTTAATGCTTCAACATAACTGTATTTTTCATGTTCCATCAAAAAAGTGATGGTGTTGCCGCTTTTGCCACAGCCAAAACATTTGTAAATTTCTTTGGCTGGTGAAACCGTAAATGAAGGAGATTTTTCGTTGTGGAAAGGGCAATTGCCAAGGTAGTTGGTGCCTCGCTTTTTTAACTTCACAAATTCCCCAACAACATCAATGATGTCAATTCGGCTGGTAATTTGTTGAATAGTTTGCGAGGTAATCATGAAGGCGAAAATAAAACTTAATCTTCGTTTGGAAGTGAAAATTCCATATCATCACTATCTAATAATTCACGTTCAATTTCTTCCATCTGAACAATATCCCAAGCCTCGGACTCGGTAGGAGTCATATTTAGCAATTCGGCATAGTCCGTTTTATCTAAAATATCCTGTAAATGGTCCGAAAGGGCACAAACCACCAATGAGGTATTATGCTCATAAAAATAGCCTTGAGCCTTCGCAATTTGCTCAATGATGGCTTCGTCCCAGTTTTGGACCAACTTTAAGTTAAGAATAAGGTTCTTAGGGGCTGTATTTCCCAATTTCGTAGTCAAATTGTCCAATTCAGTTACTAGATTTGACAAAAGTTCCTTGTTTTCTATAGTAATAACAGTGAATTTTTCCTTTGTGGCGGTTTGGTATAGAATTTGACTCATAATAATAAGTTAATAACAAGGATAAACAGACATACTTTAGAGCAAAAATATTCGTTATTCTTGATAACAGCTCCAATTAAATTTATGGATAATAATTTTTCAACACAAGTTAAGGAAATCATCTCTTATAGCCGAGAAGAAGCTTTGAGATTAGGTAATGACTTTATTGGGGCCGAGCACTTAATGCTAGGACTTATTAGAGATCAGGAGAATACAGCTATCAAGGTATTGAAGCAGTTGAATGTAAATTTGACTGAATTAAGAAAAGAGATTGAATTAGCGGTTAAGGATAAATCAGGTAAAAATGTTGCGAATATCAATAGTTTGCCATTAACAAAGCAGGCTGAAAAGGTAATTCGTGTTACTGTTTTAGAAGCAAAGGCTTTAAAAAGCCCAATGGTTGAAACTGAACATTTATTACTTAGCATTTTAAAAAATAAAGAAAACATCGCGACGCAAATTTTAAATCACTTTGATGTGGATTATGATTTGTTCCGAAATGAATTAGGTATGGTGGGTTCTTCACCTACGGGTTTGGAGGATAGTGACAGACCTTCTCGTTCGGGTCGTTCTTCAGAATCTCCTCGTTCTGAATTTTCGGATGAGCCTGATGATGATTTTGAAGATGATAAGCGTGGTCCTTTTGGTGCTGGCGCAAAACCAAAATCTGGTACGCCTAATAAATCAAAGACGCCTGTATTAGATAATTTTGGACGTGACATCACTAAGCTTGCCGAGATGGATTCCTTGGATCCAATTGTGGGTCGTGAAGCAGAAATTGAAAGAGTAAGTCAAATATTAAGTCGTCGCAAAAAGAATAATCCTATTTTAATTGGTGAGCCTGGGGTGGGTAAGACGGCGATAGTGGAAGGGTTGGCTTTGAGAATTGTTCAAAGAAAAGTAAGCCGCGTTTTATTTGATAAACGTGTTATTTCATTGGATTTGGCTGCCTTGGTTGCCGGTACAAAATACCGTGGTCAATTTGAAGAGCGTATGAAAGCCATCATGAATGAGCTAGAAAAAAACAGAGACGTTATTTTATTTATTGACGAGATACATACCATTGTGGGAGCTGGAGGAGCAAGCGGTTCATTAGATGCTTCTAATATCTTTAAGCCTGCATTGGCTAGAGGTGAGTTGCAATGTATTGGTGCTTCAACATTAGACGAATACAGAATGCATATCGAAAAAGATGGTGCATTAGATCGTCGTTTCCAAAAAGTAATTATTGAGCCACCAAGTGTGGAGGATACCATTACGATTTTAAACAATATCAAATCTAAATACGAGGATTATCATAGCGTTACTTATGATCAAGAAGCGATTGAAGCTTGTGTGAAATTAAGTGATCGTTATATGACGGATCGTTTATTGCCAGACAAAGCCATTGATGTATTAGATGAAGTGGGTGCTCGTGTGCATTTAAAAAACATTAGTGTTCCTCAAGATATCGTTGAACTTGAAAAGCAAATTGAAGCGGTTAAGGAAGAAAAAAATAAAGTGGTGAAGAGCCAACGTTTTGAAGAAGCGGCAAGTTTAAGAGATACCGAAAAGAAATTAGGAGAGGCTTTAGAAAAAGCAAAATTAAATTGGGAGGAAGAAAGTAAAACTGCTCGATTCCCAATTAATGAAGAAAATATTGCCGAAGTAATTAGCATGATGACAGGTATTCCTGTAAAGCGTATGGTGGAAGCGGAAACAACTAAGTTACGCAAAATGGCCGACGACATGAAAGGAATGGTGATAGGGCAAGATGATGCCATTAGTAAAGTAGTAAAAGCGATTCAAAGAAATAGAGTTGGTTTAAAAGATCCTAAAAAACCAATTGGTACTTTTATTTTCTTAGGACCAACAGGGGTAGGTAAAACAGAATTAGCTCGTGCACTCGCAAGAAATATGTTTGACTCCGAAGATGCTTTAATCCGCATTGATATGAGTGAGTACATGGAGAAATTTGCAGTGTCTCGTTTAATTGGTGCGCCTCCAGGATATGTGGGTTATGAAGAGGGTGGACAATTAACAGAGAAAGTTCGACGTAAGCCATACTGTGTAATTCTTTTAGACGAAATTGAAAAAGCGCATCCAGATATTTATAATATTTTATTACAAGTATTAGATGATGGAATTTTAACGGATGGCTTGGGTCGTAAAATAGATTTCAAAAATACCATGATCATTATGACTTCCAATATTGGCGCGCGTCAATTGAAAGAGTTTGGTGATGGTGTTGGATTTGCAACGGCTACAAGAGTTCAACAAACCGAAGAAAACAATCGTTCTGTTATTGAAAAAGCTTTAAAGCGTACTTTCTCTCCAGAGTTTTTAAATAGAATAGATGACGTAATTGTATTTAACTCGTTGACTAAAGAAAATATCTATTTGATTATAGATATCATCATGAAAAATGTGTTGAGTAGATTAGTGAATTTAGGATTGAACTTGGTAATTTCTGAGGCAGCAAAAGAATTCATTGCAGACAAAGGGTATGATGTTCAGTTTGGCGCAAGACCTTTACATAGAGCCATTCAAAAATATATTGAAGATCCATTGGCGGAAGAAATTTTAAATGCAAGTGTTAAGGAAGGTGATGTTTTAGTAGGGGATTTAAATACAGATAAAACTGGATTAACTTTTACCTTACAAAAAAAGGAAAAAGCAGAGAAGGCTGAGAAAGTGGCGAAGGAACCAAAAGAACCAAAAGAGCCCAAAGCCCCGAAAGAACCAAAAACTGAATAAACAGCTTCGATACAATCGTGTTACAAATTAAAGGCCTCGATCTAATTTAGATACGAGGCCTTTTTATATCAATGATTTATTTCGTGCCCCAACGATAACCCTTGGCATCTAATCCTGCAAGGTCTAAAATTCTATGCACCACTGTGTAA
The DNA here is from genome assembly GCA_903938445.1 of uncultured Bacteroidota bacterium. Taxonomy (GTDB): domain Bacteria; phylum Bacteroidota; class Bacteroidia; order Chitinophagales; family Chitinophagaceae; genus Sediminibacterium. The sequence continues at coordinate 82,869 of CAJADG010000023.1, forward strand.
GCTACTTCTTCAATAGTTTGTGGTTTGCTATAAAAGCTTGGGGTTGCCGGGCAAATAATGCCTCCAGCTAAAGTAACGGTTTCCATATTTTTGATATGGATTAAGTTGTAGGGTGTTTCTCTAGCTACTAAAATGAGTTTTCTGCGTTCTTTTAAAATGACGTCAGCTGCTCTGGTGCTCAAATCATCACTCACTCCACTAGCAATTCTACCCAACATACCCATACTGCATGGGATTGCAATCATGATATTGTATTTGGCTGAGCCAGAAGCAAAAGGGGCGTTAAAATCATTTTTGGCGTAAAATTCAAAAGGGTAGTTGGCATAATTTTTATTACCTAATTCGGTCTCCCAGACAATTTTGGCATTATCGCTCATTACCACTCCAACAGCCTCATATTGATCTTTCATTTTAACAAGGCAATCCAATAAGCATTTAGCATAAATGGCTCCACTAGCTCCTGTAATTGATACGATAATTTTGTTCATATAGATGTAACAAAATTAGGAAGGAATTGTTGAATTATTTCCAAGTAGAAATATCTGGTGTGTAGCCAATAACTTGGAAATTGTATTTTCTTGTGCTGTTTTCGGTATAATAAGCTCCTCTTTTGGTATAGATTGCAATGGTGCCATTACCTGTGGGGCCACCACTCATAGGAGGAAACACTTTTACCATTGCTATATCATTGGTGTTTACATAGCTAGCCATCTCGTTTTCAACTTTAAACTCATCCAAATAAATATCCACATTGGCTTCTCGCCATTTGAGGTTATAATTCCCAAAAGCATCACGGTTTACTTTTAAGCCAGCAACCCTGCCTTGAAGAAAACTAAAAATATCCATGGCATTGCCAATTTGGGTGCCTTCAATCCCATCAAATATTTGGGGGAACCCAAATTTGAATAAACCGCTTGCATATTCTTCATCAAATAGCTCCACTTTTTTCTTGGCAACTGATTTAACTGTTACTTCATTCAAAGTAAATTTCTTATTCGTATTGGGATCAAACTGGTAATTTTCAACGATTGCTTTGTCTTTTAAAGTATCTAGCTTTCCAATATTTATAAAATCAGTCACACGCGCAATTGGCGTGAATGTGCTATCCAAATAAGTTTCTAAATCAATATATAAGCGTTGATTTTTTTTGCCGGTTTCCGAAAACACAATTCTTGCAGTATCCTCAAAAATCATTTTTGGCGTAGTGAAATATCCTGACTCTTGAGGGCTTAAGAATCCAATATAAGAGTCCTTATTTTTTGTCAATAATAAATAATTGATTCCTTTAGATTTTACATCAAAATCTTTAATCTTGCCTTTAACTTTTAAAAAGTCATTTTGTAATATATAAGTAATAGCATACTTGCCATCAGGAATATTATCTCCAATAATAATACCGGGTGTACTATTCCCATTTATAAGTGGATATCTAAATTTCCATTGTTTAGTTTTTACTAAATTTTCTATTACAACATTTAAGGTAATTTTTGATTTTGTCGGATCTTGGAATTTATAATTACACTCAAAGAACAGGGTATCTTTTTTTTGTAATTCGTGCTTTTCAATAGTTACCGATAAAGTGTCTGCGGTACTTGCTTTCGCGCCATTTCCAATTAATAAAAGAAAAAGGAAAAAGATGGGGGATGTTATTTTGAACATAAATAAAGTATGTACAACAAAAGTAATTTCTTTTAGTTTAAGAAAACCTTAATATTAGCGTTTATCTAAATCAATTATATTATTTCAATAAACTTAATTAGCTTAGTAGTGAATTTTAGTAAATATTCTATGAAGCAATTCAGCGCACCTTCTTATAAAGGAACAAATTATAAAATGGAAGAAACAATGAGATGGTTTGGGCCTTCCGATCCTGTTGCTTTGTCCGATATAAAACATGCGGGCTGTACTGCTGTTGTGACTGCTTTGCATCATATTGCCAATGGTGAAATATGGTCAATAGATGAAATTAATAAAAAAAAAGAAATTGTTGAAAGGGCAGGGTTGCAATGGTCTGTTGTGGAAAGTGTACCTGTGCATGAATCCATAAAAACACAATCTTCTGGATTTGAAGTTTATATTGAAAACTACAAACAGACAATAAAAAATTTGGGGTCTTGTGGCATACAAAATATTACTTATAATTTTATGCCAGTACTGGATTGGACAAGAACTGATTTAAACTATGAAGTAGCAGATGGTTCAAAAGCACTTCGTTTTGAAATGGCTGCATTCGTTGCATTTGATTTGTATATTTTAAAAAGAGAAAATGCGCATTTAGATTACGATAGGGAAACTATCAATAGGGCAAAAGCAAGGTTTGAAAGTATGAGTGATGGTGAGAAATTATTGTTGCAAAAAAATATTATTGCAGGTTTGCCTGGTAGTGAGGAAAGTTTTAGTATTGAACAATTTCAAAAAGCATTGGATGCTTATAAACATATTGATCATTCAACATTAAGAGCACATTTAATTTATTTTTTACAACAAATCATTCCTGTGGCAGAGTTGGCTGGTGTTGTTATGTCAATACATCCAGATGATCCTCCTTTTTCAATCTTAGGATTGCCAAGAGTAGTATCCAATTCGGATGACATACTTACCTTGATACAGGAAGTGCCTTCATTACATAATGGATTGTGTTTTTGTACTGGCTCTTTTGGGGTGATTGCTTCTAATAATTTGCCTGAAATGGTGAAGCTTTTTTCTGAAAGGATTCATTTTATTCATTTAAGAAGTACCCGTAGCAACGAATGGGGAGATTTTTTTGAAGATAATCATTTAGAGGGAGATGTTGATATGTATGCTGTCATTAAGGAATTAGTGATTGCTATGCAAAATAGAAAATTGTGTATCCCTGTAAGGCCCGATCATGGTCATCAGATGTTAGATGATTTAATAAAGAAAACCAATCCTGGCTATTCTGCGATCGGAAGATTAAGAGGACTTGCTGAGATTAGAGGATTAGAATTAGGTATTCTGAGGGGTTTGGCTAAAGATGAATCTCTTTAATTATAGAAAAAATTTGTGCAATTTTTTCTATCTTAAAGTAAATTTTAAGATATGAACTATCGATTTTTTGCTTGTAGACCATTCTTTTTTGTAAACTTATTTTTCTTTGCTATTCAAGTAGTCTCAGCCCAAAGTTCAAGTTGGACCAATTTATTTAATGGTAAAGATTTAAAGGGTTGGGTTCAATACAATGGTAAAGCAAAATACACTGTTGAAAATGGTGAGATTGTAGGTAGAACTGTTCCTGAGGAACCGAATAGTTTTTTATCGACCGAAAAGTTATATGGTGATTTTATTTTAGAATTAGATTTAAAAGTGGATGTCAATATGAATTCTGGCATTCAGTTTAGAAGTGAGCTAGCGGATGAAAAGGATCATTGTACGGTTACCGATAAGCATACTCCAAAAAGAGTGCATGGATATCAAATGGAAATTGATCCGTCTTCAAGAGCTTGGAGTGGGGGTATTTATGATGAGGCGAGAAGAGGCTGGTTGTATCCTTTGGAATACAATGTAGCTGCAAAATCTGCCTTTAAAAACAATCAATGGAATCATTACAAGATGGAATGTATTGGCAACAATATCAGAACCTGGATAAATGGAATTCCTTGTGCACATGTAGTAGATGATATGACTTCAAAAGGTTTTATATCATTGCAGGTACACGAGATACAAAATGCAAAAGATGCTGGTCAGGAAGTTAGATGGAAAAATATACGCATTCAAACTGCTAATTTAAAACCTGCACCTGCTGATAATTTATTTGTAGTAAATCTAATTCCGAATACAATTTCGCCCGATGAACAAAACAGTGGGGTTCGTTTGTTATGGGATGGTAAAACAACCAATGGATGGAGAGGTGCTTACAAAAAAACATTCCCAGGCGGCACTTGGTTTGTAAAAGACGGTACTTTAAATGTACGTGGAGCTAATGGTGCAGAATCAACGAATGGGGGCGATATTGTAACTGAGCAAGAGTTTCATGCTTTTGATTTGCAATTTGAATTTAAAATTACAGATACTGCCAACAGTGGTGTTAAATATTTTGTAACTGAAAAAGAAAATAATAATGGTTCTGCTATTGGATTAGAATATCAAATTTTAGATGATGATAAACACCCTGATGCAAAGTTGGGAAGTATTGGAAACAGAACTATGGCATCCTTATATGATATGATACCAGCCTTAAGAATTGGGGAAGGTCGTAGAGAAAAATTGCCAGTAGGTGAGTGGAATAGAGGACGCATTATTGTTTTACCTGATGGTAGAGTTGAACATTGGATTAATGGCTGGAAAGTAGTTGAATACCAACGAGGCACTCAATATTTTTATGCATTAGTGGCTAAAAGTAAATATGTAGTATGGCCTAATTTTGGAATGGCAGATAAAGGACATATTCTATTACAAGAACATGGCACTAATGTTTCATTTAGAAGTATAAAAATTAAAGAATTATAATATGAAAAATTCAAGAAGGGCATTTATAAAAAATTCCGCAAAAGCAAGTGCATTGACCTATGCATCGTCTTTTGGTTTTTCTGCAAAAAGTTATGCCAATATCATTGGCGCTAATGATAGGGTAAGATTAGGCGTGGTAGGTTTTTCGGATCGTTTTAAACAATCTCATTTTCCTTCTTTTTTGAATCATTATAAAGAATTAAATTTTGATATTGTAGCAGTATCTGATATTTGGAAATTAAGAAGAGAAGAAGGTGCTGCATTTTTAAAAGAAAAAATGGGTCATGATATTCGTGTAGCACATAATAACGAAGAACTCTATTCAAAAAAAGATATTGATGGGGTGTTTATTAGTACCGCAGATTTTCAACATGCAATACATGCTGTGGAAGCTGTAAAAGCGGGGATGGATGTGTATTGTGAAAAGCCATTTGCGGAAACCATGGAGGACAATCGTATGGCTTTAAAAGCAATTAAGGCGAGTGATAGAATTGTACAAATTGGATCACAAAGAAGAAGTGGTGTAAATTACAAAGCAGCAGCTGATTTTATTCAAACAGGAAAGTTTGGTCCAATTACTATGGTGGAATTAACATGGAATGTAAATCAACCCGGAAGATGGAGACGACCAGCATTAGTTGCTCAATGTAAAGAAGAAGATTTGGATTGGAAACGCTTTTTGTTAAACAGACCATATGAAAATTTTGATCCAAGAAAATATTTAGAGTATCGATTATTTTGGCCTTATTCCTCAGGAATGCCAGGTCAATGGATGAGTCATCAAATTGATACGGTGCATTGGTTTAGTAAACTTCCACATCCAAGAAGCGTAACTGCAAATGGGGGCATTTATGCATGGAAGGATGGTAGAAAAAATTGGGATACAACTACGGCTGTTTTTGATTATGGTCCATTGGATAATATAAGTGAAGGCTTTCAAGTAGTATTTATGTCTCGTATGCACAACGGAGAGGAAAATCCTACAGAAATGTATTATTCAAATGGTGGGCAACTAAATTTAATGAACAATACGGTGTCACCCAAAGGGGGGCTTTCACAAGCTTTTGCTTCTCCAATGGGTATGAAAGAAAATTTATTGCCCGAAATCAGTTTGACTGATACAAGTGTTAAAGTTGCGGCAGGTGCTAATACTGGTGGAGATATTTTAACATCCTCGCATGTAAGAAATTGGATGGAGTGTATTCGTTCCCGCAAACAGCCAAATGCTCCAGTGGAAGCTGGCTATCAACATTCTATTGCAACCATCATGACCAATGCAGCGTGTAGAACAGGTCAGAAAGTTACCTTTGATGATGTGCATCAGGAAGTAATGGTTGATGGTAAACCATTTAAGTATTAAAAATGGAAGCCCTTTAGTTAGTCTAAGAGAAAAAATAAAAAAGCCCTTAATTTTCTTTAAAGTAAACTAAGTCAAAGTACTCCTTTATGGGGTGCTTTGAAAAATAATAAGAGAAAAAATAAAAAAGCCCTTAATTTTCATTAAGGGCTTTTTTATTACAAGGGAAGGATAACTTGAAACTAGATTTTGTACATTTTTTCATAGTACTCCTCAGCCATTCTATTGCTATCAAATTGTACACGAACATCGTTCATGCCATTAATAGTGATGGAACGCCATTTGTCTCTATTTTCATAGTACATAGGAACAATCTCGTTTTCTAATATTTTGTATAATTCTTCTAAATCATAATCATCTTGCTCTTGTGTATTCATGTTTGCATAATCCGCTTTCGGTACAACAAATCCATTATTACCATGCTTTACAAATTCTGGAATCCAACCATCATCCGTTGAAAAATTCACTGAACCATTCATAGCAGCAGTCATACCAGAAGTACCAGAAGCTTCTCTTGGAACACGAGGGTTATTTAACCAAACGTCAGACGCTTGTTTTAAACTTTTACTCAAGCTCAATTCATAGCCAATTAATACAGCAACATTATTGTAGTTTTTGCTTAAATGTACTAGGTTGTTAAATTGAGAAATAGCAGGGTAGTCAACAGGGTAAGGCTTACCAGCAAATATGATTTGAACTGGATGCTTTAAGTTACCTAATAATTTTTCAAAACGAGTTAAGTCCCAAGAAAGGAAATCGGCACGCTTGTATCCAGCAAATCTTCTTGCCCAAACAATCGTCAAAACATTTGGATCAAAAACTTTACCAGTTTGATCTGCTACAATTTCAAATGCACGCTTTTTTAAATAATTTTTGCGACTATCAAATGCTGCATTGTCTTTTGCTTCTGCAGAAGTATATAATTTTTTATCAGCCCAATACTGCCAGTTTTGCGCATTGGTAATATGATCAATTGGACAGATGCCTTCATATTTACCCCACATTTCACGACTTACATGTCCGTGTAATTCAGATACACCGTTTGCTTTTCTTGCAAAACGTAAAGCAGCTAATGAGTGGTTGAATTGATCGTCATCAATACCCGTTAATTTTCTTACATCATCAATACTTAATCCGCAGAAATAACCCATTTTATGACATAAATAAATGTCATGCTTTTCGTTACCAGCTTCTTCTGGAGTATGTGTAGTAAACACTAAACGCTTTTTAACTTCGTCTAATGATTTGTATTTATTTAATAAGTAGAATGCACTAGAGAATCCGTGTGCTTCATTTAAATGGTAAACTTCAGGTTCAAAATTTAATTCATCAATTAATTTTGCACCACCTACACCTAATAAGATAAATTGAGCCACTTTAGTAGCTACGTTTGCATCATATAATCGGTGTGTAATAGTTTGAGAAACATAATCGTTCTCTGGTAAATCGGTACTCAATAAAAATAATGGAGCACTATTAAAAGTAGTAGGAGCTAAATAATAAGCTTTTACCCAAACTGGATGGTCATGAATCATGATTTGATACTTGATACCAGTATCTTCCAAGAAGCTATAAATTTTCTCCATGAAAGTAACCTGTAAAGTTTGATCCTGATTTCTAGCTTGATCGTAGTATCCATACTTCCAAAGGATACCAACTCCAATCATATTTTGTTTTAATTCGTAGGCACTTCTTAAATGTGAACCTGCTAAAAAGCCAAGTCCACCACTGTAAATTTTTAACGGCTGATGGATGGCAAATTCCATAGAAAAGTAAGCTGCCTTTTTCTTAAACTGTTCGTTTATTGTAAAAGGCACCTGGTAATTTCTAAAACTCATAGTTATAGGGCGTTTGTTAATTTGTATGCAATATAATGGTATTTACCTAAAATGTACATTTTACACATTGAGGTGTGAATAACAATCGTTTGCAACGCCTTTTTGTGGATTATTTTTTCTTTTTTGCCTTTCTAACTTTGTCAAAATTATCATTAAAATAGCAAGTCATTCCACGATGATTACCGCAATTTCCTTCTTCTTTCATGGTAATATTATTGCCTTCAATGGAAAAATGAACGATACATGCATCGCCTTTTTCATTGTAAGTGGCGGTGTTTTTATTAAACTGAAGTATTCCTTTTAATTCACCCGTACAAGCACCCTCGTTTTTTTCAAAATGGACAAAGAATTGATATTTATTGGGTGCTCCATAGTCTCGTAGAGAAATAAAGTTTTTTGGATCTGAACCATAATTTCCGCTATACATATTTTTAGCAGCGGCAGTATCTATTGGATTAATGATGACTGTATTTTCAGGTTTCTTATTACTATCAAAATAGATGAGTCTAAAGCTTCCTTCCGAAAATGCCCAGCCCTTTTTTTCGTAAGTATTTTGTCCCTGGTTATTCGTATTATTTTCTTCCACTAAAAAAGAGGGCTCTCTGTTAATATTTAAAGTCTTCTCATACTTAGACGAATTTTTGTTTTCATCATTAAATTCAGTGATTGTTTTATAATCTAAAAATTTGTTTTTCTTGTCAAATACCAAGGCTACAATATCTATTTTTTTTGGATATTTTATATTTAATAGTAAATAGTAAACAGCATCTTCATTAATTTTCATTAATGGGTGAATACTTGATTTGGTATTATTTTTTGAATCAATGAATTGTTCTATAACAGAATCGGGTACAAATTGTGCTAAAGCCTTTCTTTGAATGGTAAGTGTATCTTTGGTTTTCTTAAAACTTGTGTCAGTAATTGTTGTTGGAAGTGCAGCGGTTTTAAAAATCTTATTAAAATCGTTTACTTTAATAGGGGTATTTCCTGACAAATCAGGTGCTTTTTCACCACAAGCAATCAGTAAACATATAATTCCTAAAAGACTACAATTTCGCATTCCTTAAATTTTGATAAAATTAGACTATAAACTGAGTATAGCAAAAGCTTTTATGTCTAAATTTACAATATGAGCATTGGCAAATCCTTAGATAATTTAAATGAATCTGTTCCTGTACAACAAAAAGTGGGTTGGAGGAAATTATTAGCATTTATTGGCCCTGCTTATTTGGTGAGTGTAGGTTATATGGATCCAGGTAATTGGGCAACGGATTTAGCAGGAGGTGCTGCTTTTGGGTATCAATTAATTTGGATTTTGCTGCTTAGCAATTTAATGGCCATTTTATTACAAAGTTTAAGTGCCAGACTCGGCATTGTTCGACGACTTGATTTAGCACAAGTAAATAGAGAAACCTATCCGCCCATTGTTAATTTATCCTTATACATTTTAGCTGAATTAGCCATTGCTGCTACCGATTTAGCCGAGGTTTTAGGGATGGCTATTGGTATAAAATTATTGACAGGTTTGCCCATGATGTATGGAACATTAATTACCGTGACGGATACCTTTTTATTTTTATTCTTGCAGCGATATGGCATTCGAAAAATGGAAGCTTTTATTATTTTGTTAGTAGCTACTATTGGTTTTAGTTTCTTTATCCAATTATTTATTGCAAAGCCAAATCTTTCTCATGCTATTCAAGGGTTTATTCCCACTAATTTATCTCCCGAAGCTTTGTATATTGCAGTGGGTATTATTGGCGCTACTGTGATGCCGCATAATTTATATTTACATTCGGCATTAGTACAAACAAGAAAGATTGATCGTAATACTGCTGGTATCAAAAAATCTATTTTTTATAATTTTATTGACAGTGCAGTTGCATTAAATGCTGCATTTTTTGTGAATGCTGCTATTTTAATTTTAGCGGCCACAGCTTTTTATGCAACTGGTCATAAGGAAGTTGCTAAAATTGAAGATGCGCATGCTTTATTGGCGCCCTTATTAGGTTCTAAAATGGCACCCATATTATTTGCTATTGCATTAATTGCGGCAGGCCAGAGCTCAACAGTAACGGGCACTTTAGCGGGACAGATTGTAATGGAAGGATATTTAAAACTAAGATTAAATCCTTGGATACGAAGATTAATTACACGATTGGTGGCGATTATTCCTGCCGTATTAGTGATTGGTATTTTAGGCGAAGGAAGGGTAGATGCTTTATTAATTTTTAGCCAAGTAATTTTAAGTTTACAATTAGGATACGCAGTCATTCCATTGATACATTTTGTAAGTGACAAAACTACTATGGGCGAATTTGCTATAGGTTGGAAAGTTAAATTCATATCATGGGTAGTTGCTGCCATTTTAGTGTATTTGAATGGCCATTTAGTTTTTGATTTTGTAGTTGCTTTTTTACAATCATCTAATCAAATATTTTTTAAGGGGGTAGTGATTTTATTAGTCCTATTTTTTGTCGTATTACTTGTTTATATTACCATTTATCCTTGGATCACTCAACAAAGAAATAATAATAATATTGATTTGCACGGAGAGGTTGTTGAATTAGATTGGACAAAGGCAACTCCTGTTCATAGAATTGCGATCGCAGTTGATTTTTCAAGTAGTGATAAAAAGTTAATTAAGACAGCCATTGATCATGCATTTTTACAGCAACCGCTAGACAATGAACATGTCACAGAGTTTATTTTTATTCATATTGTAGAAAGTGCCACTGCTAACTATTTATTGGAGGCAAGTGATGATATAGAATCTAGAAAAGATCAAGAGCGACTCGATGGTTATGTCGCTGCATTATTTGAAAAAGGATATAAATCCACAACCGTTTTAGGATATAGAAACAGGGTTAAAGAGATTGTGAGAATTGTTCAAGAAAAAGACGCACAATTGTTAGTTATGGGAGCCCATAAACACCAAGGCTGGAAAGACTATCTTTTTGGGGAAACTATTGAATCTGTTAGGCATCAGGTGTCTATACCAGTATTGATCGTAAATCATTAGAGCTATCTAAAGCTAATTGTTATTTTATAGCCTTTAACTGAGTATAATCATTCAATTTATACCTACATTTTGTACATTTGCATACAAAATTTTATAAAGCTATGGGACAAAAAATTAAAGTAGCCAATCCAGTGGTTGAATTGGATGGTGATGAAATGACCAGAATTATTTGGAAGTTCATTAAGGATAAGTTGATCTTACCTTATTTGGAAATTGATATTAAATATTACGATTTGGGTATGGAGTATCGTGATCAAACAAACGATCAGGTTACAATAGATGCTGCAAATGCCATTAAGCAATATGGAGTAGGTATTAAGTGTGCTACTATTACTCCAGACGAGCAAAGAGTGGAAGAGTTCAAATTAAAGCAAATGTGGAAGAGTCCAAACGGAACGATCCGTAATATTTTAGATGGTACTGTATTCCGTGAGCCAATAGTTTGTAGCAATGTGCCACGTTTAGTACCTAACTGGACTGCGCCTATTTGTATTGGTCGTCACGCATTTGGTGATCAGTACCGTGCAACTGACTTTGTAACAAAAGGAAAAGGTAAATTAACGATTAAGTTTGAAGGTGAGGATGGAACTAACCAAGAGTTTGAAGTATTCAACTATAAAGGTGATGGCGTTGCATTAGCGATGTACAATACCGATGAAAGTATTTATGGTTTCGCACGTGCTTGTTTTAACCAAGCATTGGCTAAAAAATGGCCTTTATACTTGTCTACAAAAAATACCATTTTGAAAAAATATGATGGTCGTTTTAAAGACATTTTTGAAGAAGTTTATCAAAATGAATTTAAAGCTAAATACCAAGAAGCAGGAATCACTTATGAGCACCGTTTAATTGATGACATGGTAGCTAGTGCTTTAAAATGGAATGGTAATTTCGTTTGGGCTTGTAAAAACTATGATGGTGACGTACAGTCTGATACCGTTGCACAAGGTTTTGGATCATTAGGTTTAATGACTTCAACTTTAATTACGCCTGATGGTAAAGTAATGGAAGCAGAAGCTGCACACGGTACAGTGACACGTCACTATCGTGAGCATCAAAAAGGAAATAGAACTTCTACAAACCCTATTGCGTCTATCTTTGCTTGGACAAGAGGTTTAGAGTTCCGTGGACAATTGGATAATAACCAAGAATTAATTCGTTTTTCAAAAGCTTTAGAAGAAGTATGTGTGGAGACTGTTGAGTCTGGTATTATGACTAAGGATTTAGCAGTTTGCGTACATGGTAACAAAGTAAGCCATGGCGAACACTATGTGTATACTGAAGAGTTCTTAGATGCATTAGATGCGAATCTACAAAAGAAACTTGCATAATTGAATAGCGCAAGTCTTTATATAAGATACAAAAAGAGCCACTCGTTTGAGTGGCTCTTTTTTTTGTGAGTGTTTTTTAAAACAATCAATTAAGCTTTTTTCATACATGCTGATCCACAATCGTGCTTGCAATCTTTTGCTGTACACATATGTCCTTTCTCACCGTGATTAGCAACATGTCCAGCTCCGTTTTTGTGACATGCAGCAGTGCATTTATGTTCTGATTTGTGGCAATCAGCAGTACACTTATCAGCAGCAAATGAAAAATTTGCAGCCATTAAAAATAAACCCGCGATTAAAATCTTTTTCATAAATAATGTTTTAGACTACTAATGTAAGGAAATTAAAAGACAAAAAAATAGCCCTTGCATTTTTACAAGGGCTATTCAATTATTTTAACAGTTCTAATACAGGTTTCCCGATTGAACCACTAGGCATTTGAATACCTAATAAAGTGGTAATGGTAGGCGCAATATCGGTCATATAGGTAGGCGTATTTACAACACCTTGTTTAATTCCATTACCTACAATAAGGAAAGGAATATGTGCGTCGTAATTGTATAAAACCCCGTGACTAGTTCCAGTAGGATAGCCGTCAACAACACCGGATTTTGTCAATAACATTAAGTCCCCACCTCTTTGTGCATTGTATCCGTTCACAATTTTTTCTCTTGCTATTTGCGGAAGTGCAGCAATAGACGCTTTTCTACTTTCCACTACTTGTAACACTTGTGGCTTTTTCTCAAGGTAGTTCGTAATAATAGTAGTCAAAGTTTCATTGCTAATATGTAAGCTATCCATTAAAGGATGGTTATAATAAATATTGTATTCACCTACGAATGAAATCAATTTAGGGTTTAAATTATTTGCATTTAAACAAGCAGTAATATCATTTTTTACAGCCCCATCATCATAATTATCACCAGGTAAATTATGTTTCTTAGCATAGGCTGGGATATTCGCTACAGCATGATCTGCAGTTAAAAAAACAGTATAATTATCTTTGCCCACTTGCTTATCTAAGAAGCTAAAAAAGTCAGCTAAAATTTCATCTAATTTTACATAGCCATCTAAAGTCTCCCATGAATTAGGTCCAAAACTATGACCAATATAATCAGGAGATGAAAAACTCACAGCTAATAAGTCGGTAATATTATCTTCTCCTAAATGTTCATTTAATAATGCTTGCTTTGCAATATCAATTACTAAATTATTGCCATAAGGAGTAGAAGTAATTTTGCTATAATCCTTTCCTACAAAGGATTTAAAGTCATAAGGGAAATGCTTAGCGTCTTTGCCAAATGGTGTGGACTCATACGCATTTTCGTCTGCATCACAATTAGATTCATAAATTGATTTCGCTAAACTTAAATCCCAACCCTTGCTATATAAACTGTCAACATGGTGTGCGTTATTATAGTTGGTAAGCCAAGAAGGTAAGGTTGCGGCATAATATGTAGAGCTGATAAAATTACCCGATTTGGTATCGTACCAATAGGCAGCATCAGCAGCATGACCAGCAGGAATAATTGCACCACGGTCTTTTAAAGAAACTCCAATTACCTTACTTTTAAAGTTAGTTGCTAATTTTAATTCATCTCCAATCGTGCTCGTCCAAACATTAATAGGACTCATTTGCCCAGCTACATTATTACTAGTTCCCACTGCTTGTACCGAAGCATCTTCAACACAATACACCTGCTTTTGTTTTACATTATCATACCAGTTATTTCCAGCAATTCCGTGAAGCGCAGGAACGCTTCCTGTATATACGCAGGTATGGCCGCATGCGGTAACTGTTGGTACATAAGGAATCATGGTATTATCACAAGTTGTTCCTTGATTGATAAAATGTAAAAATCCATTTTGAGATTTAAAAAAGGGTTTGAATTTATTGACATAATCCCATCTCATTTGGTCCACCACAATACCTACTACTAATTTGGGCTTAGCACTTGTTTTAATAGGGCTAACTTGTTTTTGAGCAAATGTTGTAAGGCTTAACAAACAAATGCTAATTGAAGTTAAAATACGCATATAGCTATGAATTTTATATGTATGCAATTTACGTTAATTATTAGCGCTTTAAAGGCAAAAATTGTTTAAATTTGCATTACTAATTAATACTATATGGCAGACATTTTTGATCGGTTAATTAAAAACTACGGACCCATTGGACAGCATCGTGAAAGAGCACATGGATATTTTGCATTTCCAAAGTTAGAGGGAGCTGTAGGTTCAAAAATGAAATTTAGGGGTCAAGAAATGATTGTATGGAGCTTGAATAACTATTTAGGCCTTGCAAATCATCCCGAAGTACGCAAAGCAGATGCGGATGCTAGTGCTCAATATGGATTAGCATTGCCAATGGGTGCAAGAATGATGAGTGGAAACAGTGATTTACACGAACAATTAGAAAAAGAATTAGCTGAGTTTGTTCATAAAGAGGATTCTATCTTGATGAACTATGGATATCAGGGAATCATGAGTGCGATTGATGCTATTTGTGGTCGTCACGATGTGGTGGTTTATGATGCCGAATGTCATGCTTGTATTATTGATGCTTTAAGAATGATTCCTGGTCATCGTTTTGTATTTAAGCACAATGATGTGGAGGATTGTGAAAAGCAATTAACAAGAGCACAGGCTTTAGCTGAAAAGCAAGGTGGTGGTATTTTGGTGATTACAGAGGGTGTTTTTGGAATGGCAGGTGATCAGGGTAAATTAAAAGAAATTGCCGCTTTAAAAAAGAAGTTTGCCTTTCGTTTATTGGTGGATGATGCCCATGGCTTTGGTACTTTAGGAGAAACCGGGGCAGGTGCAGGTGAAGCACAAGGCTGTCAAGATGATATCGATTTATACTTTTCAACTTTTGCAAAAAGTATGGCTTCAATAGGCGCTTTTATGGCGGGCCCAAGAACCATTATTGATTATATCAGATACAATATTCGTTCTCAAATATTTGCGAAGAGTTTACCAATGCCTTATGTAGTGGGTAATTTAAAGCGTTTAGAATTATTAAGATCTAAGCCAGAGTTAAAAGCAAACCTTTGGAAAAATGCATTGGCATTACAAAATGGATTGAAAGAAAAAGGGTTTGATATTGGCAAAACCGATTCAGTAGTGACTCCTGTTTATATGAAAGGCGGGGTTGAAGAAGCAACTGCAATGGTTATGGATATTAGAGAGAATTATAAAATATTTTGTTCTATAGTAGTGTATCCAGTTATTCCAAAAGGACATATCATTTATCGTTTGATACCAACTGCTGTGCATACTCAAGAAGAAATTGATTTGACTTTAAAAGCATTTAGTGAGACCAAGGCTAAATTAGATGCAGGTGCTTATAAAGTGAATGAAATTCCAGATATGGCGAATAAATAATTCAAAAAATTAATTAAAGTAATCCACTTTTTCTTGCTCTTTTTTAATGAGCTCAATACTTACATTTAATTCAAATCCAATTAAGAGGATTAAAGAGTTAATGTAAATAAGGGTCATTACAATCAATACCGTTCCGATAGAACCATAGATTTTATTGTAGCTACTAAAATGGTTTACCCAATAAGAGAATCCAAAAGTAGTCAGTAACATCAATATCGTCGATAATAATGCACCTGGGGAAACTAAGGGCCATTTTTCTTTTACATAGGGTGCAAACTTGTAAATAAAGGCATTGCCAAAGAACAGTAGTAAAATAATAATTAACCATCTTAAAGTATTCCAATAAGGCAATAGCGTACTTTTTTTAATGTCAAAACCAGCTCTCAATAAAGAGGCTAGTTGATCCTGTCCAATGAGTACAAATAAGCTTGCAAATACCAATAAAATTAAAATAATGGTTAATCTTAAAGCTCTCATTCTTTGGTGTAAAAAGAAGGGTTTGTTTTGCATGATAGATTTATCAAAACTTCGAATAATGCCTGTCATTGCGTTGGAGGCATAAAAAAGTAATAATAAAAATCCAAAAGAGAAAACCCCAACGTGTTGACTCAACAAGTCATTGATAATTTCAAGAATAAAATTATAAGTGCTAGAGTTGGGAGCAATGTCTTTAAACAAATTAAGTATTTGTGTTTTAATTTTAAAAGACTTTGGGAAATAGGGGATTAAGGAAAATAAAAATAAAAATCCAGCAGGCAATGCCATGATAAGATTAAAGGAAATGGCTGAAGCACGATCATACAAACCTAATGCATTTAATTGCTTCCATAAAAACTTAACCACCTGATAAACATTGATTCGTTGAAATCCAGGCAAATAAATTTGCTTCGCTCTCTTTTTGAGAAAGTTGAAAATGGGCCCAAATACTGTTTTAAGAAAAGCAAATATTACTTTTAAAATAAACAATGGAATTCTAGTGATATTGATTCTTCCTTTTTTGATATTCGTCTAATTTAAGTTGATATTCTTTTGCAAATTTACTATGTTCTTCGAATGTAGCACTAAAATGATGGTAGCCACTAAAATCTGCTTTGGCAACAAAATATAAATAATTTGTTTTTGGGGCGTTTAATACTAAGTCAATGGTTTTAGGACTAGGTGTACAAATGGGTCCAGGGGGTAATCCTACATTACGATAGGTATTGTAGGGCGAAGGATTCGTTAAATATTTTTCATAGATACGTGTGATGGTAAAATCCTGCATGGCGAACTTAATGGTTGGGCAGGCTTGTAAGCGCATATTTTTCTGCAATCTATTTTGATAGACACTTGCAATTAAACTTTTATCACTATCGTAGTTACATTCTTCTTCCACAATGGATGCCAATGTGTATACTTGATTGGGGGTCATACCAATAGCTGCCGCTTTTGCTTTTCTGTCATTTGCTTTCCAGAATTGATCATGCTGTTCCTTCATCTTTTGCATTAATTTAGGAAGCGAAGTAGACCAATACATAGTATAGGTGTTGGGTATAAATAAAGTAAGCAATTGAGTGGTATCTGTACCGTAGGCCGCAAGAGAATCATTGCTATTAAAAAATTGAGCAGCAGTTATACTATCTACTGCTAAATTATTTCCAATGAACTTAGCAAGCTCTTCTCTAGTTCGTACTTTATTTAGTATTAAATTAACAGTTGCTTGCTGGTTGTTTCGTAACATGCGTACTAAGGAAAGTAAACTAGTATTTCTTTTTACTAAAAATTTACCAGGTTTAATTTTTGACTCCACCTTTAGTATTTTAGAAAGTAATAAAAAACTAGGCTTGTCTAAAATTATTTTATGCGCTACTAAACTATCAGCTAATGCATTTAATCCATTATTGCTATACTCAAAACTCGTTTTGTCTTTAACAAAATGGGTAGTGCTCAAAAATACATTGTAGGATTCATAGCATATTAAAAGTACCAATAGGGTAAGGATCAGCTTTTTCATATTTCAAAATACATAAAAAATCCCCACCTTTTTGAGATGGGGACAAATTCATATATAAAATTCTATTTTTTCCACGAATGGTGGAATAGGTTTTTATTTTTTCTCTACTGGAGTACTTTGATTAGCAGGAGCTTGTTGAGGAGCTGGTGCTTGTTGCACTGGTGCAGCTTGTTGAGGCGTTGTAGTAGTTGAAGTATTTACTTTGTTGATTAAATCCTTTTCGCTACTTGAACCACTTGCTGATTTTAAGAAAAGGGTAGAAGACATTGCTAAAACAGCAATCACAGCTACAAAAATCCAAGTACCTTTTTCTAAAACGTCTGTAGTTTGCTTAACACCCATAAAGTTGTTTGACAAACCGCCCACATTTGCATTTAAACCACCACCTTTTGGGTTTTGAATTAATACTATAAATCCAAGTCCGATACAAGCAGTAACCATTAAGATTATAAATAAAGTAATCATTTGTTTTGTTTTAATTGTTCAATTCGAGACGCAAAATAAACGGATTTTTCAGGAAAAATAAAACTTAATTTAGAATAGATGTCTATTGCCTTTCGATTATTGCCCTGTTTTTCCCAAACTTCTGCCATTGCCTCCGTTATTACTTCGGTCGCATTATTGGCCTTTTCGGCTATAATTGCTATTAATTTCTCCTGTTCTTCCCCAATTTCGGTCAAATTTGGGGCATTTTCCTCCTGCTGCTTCAATACCTTTAACCAAGCGGTAAAACTCCTTAATTGCTTGGTAAATTTATCCTGGGGAAGCTTAGATAGGTCAATTTCAATCCCTTGAGCACCAAAATAGTCTTTTACAATCTGTGGGGCCTCTTTTTCAAACTCTAATTGTTCAGATTCGACAGACTCATTAAATTGAGCCAATTGTTCTGAAATAAGGGTATTTAATTTAGCCTCAATAGGTGCAGTGATGGTGTCCGAGTGCTCTGTAGACAGCAATTGATGTAAGTGCAATGCTGATGGGAAATAGCTGGTTGCTTTTTGTAATTGAACAGTATATTTATCGGATTTTTCTAAAGCATATTTTTTAGCTAACAATAAATGTAAACTTGGACTAAAAGTATTTTCAGCGACACAGCTTTCTAATACACTAGTTTCAATGTTGGAAAGGTTGTCTTGGCCTGTCCACTTAAATAAAATTGCATTCATTGAAGATAGGTTCATTGATTACCAGTTTGAAAAAATTTGATTAAATATATCATCTGTTATATTACGAACAATATCATCCATTAATTGCCCCTCGGCTTGATTTAATGTAAGATTTGCTGAAAAATCAAAGTTTCTAGATACGTCAAATTCTTGTTCTTTATTATCTAATGTCTTTTTTAATAAAACGTGTACGGTAACTGTTAAACGATTAGTAGTGGCTTGTTGTGCGCTTATGCCCACTGTTTGGGTAGGATCATAATTTGTGATAGTTGCATAAATTTGATAATGCGCATCATCACTATTGGTCCTAGTTAATTTTGTTTGTCCAATTATTTTTTGTTGCAATTTATCGGTTAACAATGGCGCTAATTGCGGGTTCACATATCTAGCTTTGTTTTCAATAAACCCAATTTTAACCGTTTTTACATTGTCTGGAATAATGGCATCTTTAAAACTATAAATGCCACAACCTGATAATAGGGAAGTAAACAATACAACCATCATCATGTTGCTATAATTAAACAGCTTATTGATATGTGAAAATTTATTCTTCAATGTTGTATTCTTTAATTTTTCTATAAAGTGTTCTTTCGCTAATGCCTAAATCGGTAGCAGCGTCTTTTCTACGTCCACGATGCTTTTTTAACGCCTTTAAAATTAGTTCTTTTTCTTTATCCATGATATTTAAAGACTCTTCCACTTCATAATGACCTTGCATATCATTGTCGATAATTAAGGGTTGAGTAGTGAGCATTGGCTGAGGATTGCTAATATGAACAGGTGCAATAGGGTTTGCGTTGCTATTTGGCGCTGCTATTGCATTGCTTGGAATCGCATTTTGTAAAAGGTCCTCTTTTAATTCATTCATAATAGATTCCCTCGTAAAGTTCCCAGACTGTCCAGCTATAGATGGGTTTTGTAAAATCTCAAAGAACATTTTCTTTAATTCATTTACATCTTTTTTCATGTCAAAGAAAAGTTTGTATAAAATTTCTCTTTCATTCGCGAATTCGCCCACTGGAGCTCCAGTAACCATTGGCATATTATGCTTGGTAACTTGGGGTAAAAATTCAGCTAAAATTTGCCCGTTGATATGATCCGTCGTACTTAAAACAGATATTTGTTCTGCAATATTTTTTAATTCACGAACATTACCTGGCCAGCTATAAGTGGTTAATAATGAGCGTGCTTCTTCGTCCAAAAAAATAGGTTTTGTTTTATACTTTTCTGCAAAGTCCACCACAAATTTTCTGAATAATAAAGGGATATCTTCCTTGCGATCTCTTAAGCTAGGTACTCTGATAGGTACTGTGTTTAAACGATAGTATAAGTCCTCTCTAAATTTACCTTTTTGTGTAAACTCCATTAACTCTCTATTAGTGGCTGCTATAACGCGCACATCTGTCTTTTGCACTTTAGAGGAACCTACTCTTATAAACTCACCCGTTTCTAAAACTCTTAATAAGCGAGCTTGTGTTCCCAAGGGCATTTCACCAATCTCATCTAAAAAAATCGTACCACCATTAACGGTTTCAAAATATCCTTTGCGACTATCTACAGCTCCTGTGAAAGATCCTTTTTCGTGACCAAATAATTCGGAGTCAATGGTGCCCTCAGGGATGGCTCCACAGTTGACAGCAATAAAAGGATTGTGTTTACGTGCCGAAAGGCTATGAATAATTTGAGAAAAAACTTCTTTACCTACTCCAGATTCACCAACAATTAATACGGTTAAGTCGGTTGCAGCAACTTGTTCCGCAGTGTTCAGTGCATGGTTTAGCGAAGGCGTGTTGCCAATAATGCTAAACCTGTTTTTTAAAGATTGTAAATCCATAGTATTATTATTTATCCTTCTTCAGTTATTTAATTACTTAGTTTCCCAAGTAAGGTTCCTTTTGTGAAATCAGTTACCAATACATTTACATAATCTCCTTTTTTCAAATGGTGATTATCTTTTGAAAACACAATTACTTTGTTTTGGCTATTGCGCCCCATCCATTCTTGATCACTTTTTTTACTATCACCTTCAATTAATACTTCGAAGGTTTTACCCACATCTCTTTTATTGCTTTCATTGGATAAGACCCATTGAACATCTACAATTTCTTGTAGTCTTCTTTTCTTTACTTCCTCTGGTATATCATCCTCATATCTTTTAGCAGCAAGGGTTCCAGGACGCTCCGAATAAAAATACATATAGCTATAATCGTAATTCGCTTCCTTCATGATGCTAATGGTGTCCTGATGATCTAGCTCAGTTTCAGTACAAAATCCAGCTATGATATCAGCCGATATACTACAGTCTGGCATAATTTCTCTAATGCGGGCAACCTTTGCCAAATACCATTCTCTTGTATAAGTACGGTTCATTAATTGCAACATTCTAGTGCTACCACTTTGAACAGGTAAGTGAATGTATTTGCAAATATTATGGTATTTAGCCATGGTAAATAAAACTTCATCTGTAATATCCTTAGGATGTGAAGTGCTAAAACGAACGCGTAAGCTAATATCAATTTTTGCTACACTTTCTAATAATTGCGCAAAAGTAACTGACTCGTTTGTCTCAGGATTGTTCCAATAATAACTATCTACATTTTGACCCAATAAAGTAATTTCTTTATATCCTTTTTCAAATAAATCACGACACTCCGCTACAATACTAAAGGCGTCACGGCTTCTTTCACGACCTCTTGTAAACGGAACAACACAAAAACTACACATATTATTACACCCACGCATAATGGATACAAAACCACTGATACCATTGCTATCCAAACGAACAGGGGCAATGTCACCATAGGTTTCGTCTCTACTTAAAATAACATTTACCGCTTTTTGTCCTGTACCTGCTTCGATAATTAAATCGGGTAAGGTTCTATAAGCATCAGGTCCCACAACAATATCTACTAATTTTTCTTCCTCTAATAATTGTGATTTCAAACGCTCCGCCATGCAACCTAAAATGCCTACTAGTAAACCTGGTCTTGCATGTTTTAATTTTTTAAACTCTGTTAATCGTTTTCTAACGGTTTGCTCTGCCTTTTCTCTTACCGAACAGGTATTGACTAATATTAAGTCTGCTTCCTCGGCTTGTCGGGTGCTGCCATAACCGTTATTTTCTAAAATAGAAGCCACCACTTCGCTGTCTGCAAAGTTCATCGCACAGCCATAACTTTCTACATAAAAGAACTTATCGTAGTGCTTTTTGGGGGCATTGGATTCAAATGCTTCTCCTTGTCTTGTCTCATCGTGTGCTTTCGTATCGCTAGCGTATAATTCCATGTATATTTCTTGCTAATTGTTTAGTCTGCAAATTTAGTTAAAAATTCTTGATTGTGCCATCTTGTCATATTTTGCTATTAATTATTTGATAATGAATCTCTTATTTATTACATAAAATAGGTTTAACATTTTTATAGAAGTCTATAAATCAATAACTTATTATAATTAGTATATTTGATTTAAATAGATTGAGAATGAAGAAATGGCTTGTTGTCTTATTGGGTGCTTTTATCTTTTCTACTTCAACTGCACAAGATTTAGTAGTGGCAAAATTAAGGTCAGAGACTTCGAGAAATATAAAAAAAGAGGTAGATTCTACTTATTGGAATTGGAAAACGGGGGGATTATATAATTTTAATTTATCACAAAGTTCCTTGAGTAATTGGGCTGCGGGAGGTGATAATTTTAATATGGCATTGACAAGCTATTTTAATTATTTCGCATTTTATCAAAAGCCAAGACATAATTGGGATAATAATGTTGACGTTAACCTGGGATTTATGCAATCTACAAGTTTAGGGGGGCGTAAAAATGATGATCGCGTTGATGTGTTGAGTAAATATGGCTATAAAATAGATTCTACAGGTCAATTGTATTTGTCTGGTTTATTTAATTTTCGTTCTCAATTTTTTGATGGCTATAGTTTTAGTGGGACCAATGCTAATTTTACCTCTAGTTTTTTATCTCCAGCCTATGTGATTTTATCTGCGGGGGTGGATTATAAACCTGACAATGAATTGTCCATTTTCTTTTCTCCATTAACATCAAGAAGCACCATTGTCTTAAACAATAAATTGTCTCAGCAAGGTAAATATGGGGTGGATACAGGAAAGCATGTTTATAGAGAAACCGGTTTATTTGTTACCATAAATTATACTAAAACAATTGCTCCCAATATTACTTATAAAGGCAGGGCTGATTTCTTCTCAAACTATTACCAAAAGCCTGAGAATGTTAATTTTTATATGACGAACTTATTTATGTTTAAAATACATAAAAACTTTTCTGCCACTTATAGTTTAGACATGATGTATGATGATAAGATTCGTATTTTTGGACCGAATAAAACTTCACCTGGGTTACAATTAAAGAGTATAATAGGTATTGGGTATGTTAAACCTATTCAAGTTAAAAAGGTACTCACTAAAACTAAATTTTTGGCAGGTAGTGAAGGCGCTGATTCCAATTCAAATAAATAAAAATATTTTTATTTAGCCACTGCTTTTAAAGTATGCTTTATCTTATTCGCTTTATGAGTAAGGTCTTGATAGTTGCTACTTATAATTGTTACATGACCCATTTTACGACCAGGCTTGGTTTGCTTTTTGCCATATAAATGAACAAACACATTATCCATAGCAAGTACTTCTTGTAAACCTTCATAAAAAACATCTCCAGTAAAACCTTCTGCACCAATAATATTTACAATGGCAGATGGCAAAATTTCAGTAGGGTTGCCTAATGGATAATTTAATAATATTCTTAATAGCATATCATATTGGCTACTGTAATTCGCTTCAATAGTATGGTGACCGCTATTATGAACACGTGGAGCGGCTTCGTTTACCCATACATCACCAGCGTCATCAATAAATAATTCAATGGCAAAAAGTCCAGGACTCTTTAAGCCATTCACTACTTTTCTAGCAATAGCCTGTGCTTTCCATAATTGTTTTTCTTCTAATTGAGCAGGACTTAATTGGTAATCCAATAAATTATAAACAGGATCAAATACCATTTCAGCAGGAGGATAAATAATTGTTTTGCCATTCGCATCCATTGCAACAATTAAGGCAATCTCTTTACTGATTTTAATTTTCTTTTCTAAAACAGATGGGGCATCAAAGCCAAGTGTAATATCAGTTTCCGCATTAAGTACCTGAACCCCTTTCCCGTCATATCCACCTTCGCCTAATTTATGTACTGCAGGTAAAAAGTCAATATGTTTTGCAAGCTCTAATTTGTTTTGAGTGATATGAAATGCCGATGTAGGTATTTCATTGTCTAGATAAAACTGTTTTTGTAAAATCTTATTTTTAATAATTCTTATCGCTGCAGGAGTAGGATATACTTTAACGCCTTCTTGTTCTAATTTTTCTAATGCGTCCACATTTACTGCTTCTATTTCAATGGTTAATGCATCTAGGTTTTTCCCAAAATTATAAACCGTATCAAAGTCATTAATGTTTCCTAAAGTAAAATGGTGGCATAAATGAGCCGCAGGACAATGGGCATCATTTTCTAAAACATAAGTAGTTACATCATAGTTAGCAGCTGCTTGTAACAACATTCTACCTAATTGACCGCCTCCTAAAATACCTACTTTCATAAGTTCCTATTTATTTTGTCAAAGATAAGGCGAAAACCGACTAAATTTGTCTTGAATAATCTAAAGAATCAATCTTACAATATGCAAGCTCCTGTAATTATTTCGGTGAAAGACTTGGTTAAAACCTATGGCGATTTTGAAGCTGTCAAAGGGATAAGTTTTGATGTGTATGAGGGAGAAATTTTTGGACTCTTGGGTCCCAATGGCGCAGGTAAATCTACCACCCTTGAAATCATTGAAACTTTGAGAGAAAAAACAAGTGGAGAGATTATTGTGGATGGATTAAATTTAGATGATGCCCCTGGAGAGATTAAAAAAATTATTGGCGTACAATTACAAACTTCTGGCTTTTATCCAAATTTAAATTTAACCGAGCTCATTCATTTATTTGTAGGTTTATACCAAAGCGATGTGGATCCAACAATACTTTTGAAAAAAGTTAATTTAGAGGACAAGGCTAAATCGAAATACAAAGAAATGAGTGGGGGACAAAAGCAAAGATTTTCTATTGCAACTACGCTCATTAATAAACCCAAAATTATCTTTTTAGATGAGCCTACTACGGGCTTGGATCCTCAAGCAAGAAGAAATTTGTGGGATTTGATCAAAGAGATAAGAGATAATGGAACTACAGTAATTATTACTACACACTATATGGATGAGGCCGAAATTTTATGTGATAGAGTGGCCATTGTGGACAGTGGTAAAATTGTAGCGATCAATACCCCTAATACTTTAATTGATAATTTAGTGGCTACTGGCTTTGAAAAGGAAAAGGAACTAAAGAAAGCCAACCTGGAAGATGTTTTTATAAATCTTACTGGAAAAGAATGGAGAGCAGACTAAGCAATAGCATAAAAAAAATATCATCAAATTAATCATCAAACTAATCGTATAAACAAATGACACAGGACCCACGTTACCCAATTGGAAAATATCAATCATTGCCATACAGTGAAGCTACTAAAAATCAATGGATTCAAGACTTAAGAATTGCACCTGCCGATTTAGAGCATGTACTTTTAAATTTAGACAAAGCACAATTAGATACTCCATATCGTGAGGGTGGTTGGACAGTAAATCAATTGGTTCATCATATAGCAGATAGTCACATGAATGCATTTATTCGATTTAAATTAGCTGTCACAGAGGATGTGCCAAGTATCAAAACATATGATGAAAATGCATGGGTTTTGACTGCTGATGTTGCTGAAACTCCTTTAAACTATTCTGTTACTTTATTACATGCTTTGCATGAAAGATGGGCTAACTTATTAGCTAGTTTAACACCTGCACAATTCGAAAGGAAATTGTTTCATCCAGCACGTAATGCCGAAGTAAGTGTTTGGGATTTATTTGCCATTTATGCATGGCACGGCAAGCACCATATTGCACATATTAAAGCCTTGAGAGACCAAAAGGGGTGGTAAAACTTCGGTCTACTTCGGCTACTAAAAATACACTGCCAATCACCAAAATTAAATCTTGGGGGTTGGCATTTTTATTAGCAGTGGCAATCGCCATATTTACATTTTCATATTGCTTACCAATTTTTTGTAATGCATTTCCTTTTTCGGCCAATTCATTTGCTGGCAAAGCTCTTGGAATATGTGATTGTGTATAATAATAGGTAGCTGCTGTAGGCAATAAATTTAATACAGCATCAATATCTTTATCTCTAACCATACCCGTTACTATATGCAATTGGTTATAATGGATTCCTGCTAATTGATCCAATAAAGCAATGACCCCGGGTTCATTATGTGCAACATCCAACACTAGTCTAGGACTATCTTGAATACATTCCCAACGACCCATTAAACCCGTATTTTTTTTCACATTCGCAAGTGCCTTGGCAACTTTTGGAGCAGTTAATTTCCAACCCATAGTGGATAATATTTGTACAGCAGTTAATACCCCTATTAAATTTTTGTTTTGGTATTTGCCAGGAAGTTCAGATTCAATCGTAAATGTTTTTGAAAATAATGGAGCATCTAATAAATGGATAAGGGGTTGCGTAAATTCAAAAAGAGAGGTCTTCCAATTGTTTTGAAAAGTATTAAACGCGATAAAATCTTCGGCAAAGTAAATAGGGGCATTTAACGCATTCGCTTTTTCTTCAAATACATTTTTGGTTTCGTTTACCACTTCACTTATAACGACCGGAGTTTCTGATTTAATAATCCCCGCTTTTTCTGCAGCAATTTCGGGAAGGGTATTGCCAAGTAATGCCATATGATCCCATCCAATATTGGTGATAACGCAAAGTTCAGGATGTATAACATTAGTGCTGTCTAACCGGCCTCCAAGCCCTGTTTCAATAATGGCGATATCGCATTTTTTTTGTGCAAAATATTCAAATGCCATTCCAACCGTAATTTCAAAAAAAGAGGGTTCAATTTGATCAATCAAAGGTTTTACTTTGTTGGTAAAATCAGTAACGAAACTTTGTGAACACATTTCGCCGTTTACTTTGATACGCTCTCTAAAATCATATAAATGGGGCGAAGTATAAAGACCTGTTGTATATCCTGCTTCTTGAAAAATACTAGCCAACATATGGCTGGTAGAACCTTTACCATTAGTACCTGCAACATGAATGGTTTTAAATTTATTTTGAGGATTCCCTAAAAATGAACAAATCGCATTGGTATTATTTAAATCATTTTTAATGGCCGCTGCACCAATCTTACTAAACATGGGTAAGCGACTATACAAATAGTCAATAGTATCTTGATAGGCCATAGCAGCAATAAACTTAATAGATTGAACTCATTATTGAACTTCAAATTTGAATTTCACAGTTACAATGGAACTATGATCTGAAACATTAAAATTGATCTTGGTTAAATATTCCGTGATAGCTCTTTTGTATTTGGCGTCATTGGAGGAAGATCCTTTTACAATTTGTACAAAGCGACCAGTGCCAGCAGGGCTCACTTCAATTTCGGCATAAATAGTAGCTGCTTCCACATCACCATTAAATGAATATACTTTAGTTACATGACGATCTCCTTTGGTTACAAAAGGGCCACCGGTCCCAGTATAAGATTTTCCATTGATGCTTCCATTGGCCACACCTTGATCACCATGACCACCCGCAATACCTTGGTCTTTCACATTATTATAGCTATCCTGATTATTTCCACCTTTACCATTGCCACCTGCATATTTACCAAAAACCGCTTTAGGTTTTGGTGCAACAGGTACCGGTAAAGTTTTAGCATGCTTGGTTACTTTCTTTGAATTTACGGCCTCATCATTAGGATCGTTTGAATTGATATTAGTCTTTACCGTATTGTTATCAGATTGGACGCTTGCTTTTTTGGGAGCGCCCACTTCCGGTGCTGGAGCATCCTTACTTAAAGGAGGCGTATCACCCAAACCAGTTTCGCTATTGCCTAAATTCACCTCCATATAAGTTGGCTGAGGAGGGGTAATAATTGGAGGAGTTTGATTCCACTGCAATACCACAAACAACAAACTAAGTACTACACATATAATAGTAGTGTAAATACTTGCTTTTAAATTCTTTTGTTGTTCAAAGTTGAGTTGCATACAATAAAATTAATGTAAAAATACATCATAACCCAATCTACAAAGTGTACCTAAAATCACTACTAAAAATACTGTCCTAATAAATCCATTGCCTTTCATGATTGCCAATCTAGATCCTATAATACCTCCTAAAGCATTACAAATGGCCATTGGGATAGCGATATGCCAAAGAATGGCTCCTTTAAAACCAAATAAAATAATGGAACCCATATTAGTAGCCAGATTCACTACTTTGGCATGAGCATTGGCTTGCAAAAAATCAAAGCCTAACCAACTGATAAAAGCAAGTACTAAAAGACTTCCTGCACCTGGTCCAATAAAACCGTCATAAAATCCTAAAGCCAAACAAATAAGGGCTCCTTTATACCATGGAAATTCTAAGGTTTCATTATTGGTTTCACGACCAAAATCTTTTTTGGTAAAGGTATAAATAGCAATAATTACAAGTACTATTAAAATAACAGGCTTCATAAATTGGTTACTCACTTTGGTTAAACAAAATGAACCAGAAAATGAAGCAATAAATGCTATTGAGGTAAATAATAATAATCTCGCGAATGGAATTTTTACCTTTTTCAAAAAAGTTCTTGCTGCAAAAAAGGTACCAGTGAAAGAAGGAATTTTTAAAGAGCCAATAACTTGTGCAACTGAGTTATTATTGAGTAAAATTAAACCAGCAGGTGTTTGAATTAAACCACCTCCGCCAACAATGGCATCTACTAAGCCTGCAAAAAAAGCAATAATACAAAGCAATATAATCGTGACTGTCATTTAAATTATGCTTGTTTTAAGATGGGTTTAATAGGAGTGGGCCAAGTATTAATAACAATACCAGTAATAATGATCATCCCGCTAATTAATTGCGCATTATTAAAACTTTCATTTAAAAATAATACAGCTTCAAAGGAACTCAGGATGGGACCAAGGGTTAAAAATAAAGAAGCTTTTCCGGCACCAATTCTTTGAATGGCGTTGCTCCAAATTAAATAGGAGATAGTAGAGTTGCCAATGCCAATATATAAAACCACCCACAATAAATGGGTATTATAAATAACAGGTTGAATATATTTCATTTCATACAAAGCACCAGGTAGTAATAATATTGCACCAATGATAAAAAGGCACAATAAAAAACTATTGTTAGAAATGCCAGCGGGCTTCTTTTTAACAAAAACATTATAAGAACCAAAACAAAACCCTGCTGCAATCATCCATAAATCTCCCTTGCCAAAATGAAAACTCAATAAATTATGAATATCTCCTTTTGTCAATAAATAAAGTGTACCAATGATGCAAAGTAATATCCCTGAAATATTTTTCCAATGTAGTTTTTCATTCACCAACCAAGCCCCTAAAAGTGCTGCTACTATTGGGTTTACTGTAGAACCAAACAAAGCCATATTTATAGCAGTAGCATAATGACCTGCCGAGTATATTAAGGTATTATAAATAGTAAAACCCACTAAGCCCATTAAAAAAAAGTACAATTTATTCTGTTTAAAAATGGGCCACTCAGCTTTTAAATTTTTGTAAGCAAATGGGAACATACAAATAATGGCAGTGGTCCATCTAAACAATGCAATACTCATAGGCCCCGCTAAATGGATAGCATACCTGGATACAATAAAATTACCCGACCAAATAATAGTGGAGCTAATAGCAAGCAAGGCACCTATTTGATTGTTTCTTCTCAATGGTGTGCAAAGTTTTGGGTAAATTCTCCTTTGATTCTTTCAATGGGTGGGTTAAAGTATCCAAATTTCAAATCAGGAAATTCTTCTTGAATTAATTCCATCATTTGTTTGATACCCATAATTTCACCCATTTCAGTAAATCCAATTTTTCCTAAATACCAATCTGGATCAATATTAAAGTTTCTCCATTGAATCATTTTCAATCCCGTGTCTTTAATTAATTTTCTTAATGCTTCATATTCCTCAACACTGTCG
This sequence comes from uncultured Bacteroidota bacterium, assembly GCA_903938445.1. Classification (GTDB taxonomy): domain Bacteria; phylum Bacteroidota; class Bacteroidia; order Chitinophagales; family Chitinophagaceae; genus Sediminibacterium. The sequence continues at coordinate 112,548 of CAJADG010000023.1, forward strand.
GTCATTCCAGGGAAAACAAAATAATTGATGCTAGTCCATTTACCAGCTTCAGACATTACGCGTATACTTTCTTTAATATCTGCAAATGTGTAATTATTAGGTCGGTAATAAGCATTGTAAATATTTTCACGCGCCGAGTTCATGCTTACACGAATACTATCCAATCCTACAGCAGCCAATTCGGCAACCGCTTTTGGATTAGATCCATTGGTATTAATATTGATACTTCCTTTATCGGTATGTTTTCTTATTTCAATAATCGCTTCTTTAATCGTCTCCCACATTAACAAAGGTTCACCTTCGCAACCTTGTCCAAAACTTACAATTGGGAAAGGTGCACTCATTAAATGTGGAACAGTATATTCAACTACTTCGGCAGCAGTTGGTTTAAATGTTAAACGGTCCTGCGTTGAAATAATTTCTTCCTCCTGTGGTTGAAACGAAATACAACCTATGCAATTGGCATTACAAGCTGGTGATATAGGAATTGGACATTCCCAACGACCCATTGCTAAATTTCGAGCGGCAGGACAGGTATAGGTTTGACAACAATTTTCCATCAAGTGTTTTACTAACCTATTTTGACTATATAAGGAAAGCAACTTTTGCGTCCCCTTATCAATAATTTCTTGATCATATCCTTCACAATCCTGTCTAATGTCTTGTTCAATGCGCACAGCTGGCACATAATTTTTACCATCTAACCAACCCACGGCAGTGTAACAAAATAAGGGTAGTGTAGGTGCATCCGCATCCAATGTTTCATATGCAGATACATATAAGCCTGTATGTGCTGGAGGAATAAACGCAGCAACTGCCCAACCTAATTCACATAATCGCATTTCACCTGTTTCTACATCAATTCCAATGCCACGACGGCCTGGTAATTCGTATAAATTTCCACCCTCAGGTAGTTCAATCCAATCTTCAACAGGAATTGGATAGGCATCCCAACCTGCACGACCCACTGTATATAAGCTGGTGTCTTCAAAAATTTGGCCCTCGCCATCCGAGTATAATAAATAGGGTGATGTTGATAATGACATGGTATAAATTAAGATGCGTTATTAGATGTTATTTGCTTGGCAATAGCAATTTGTTCTTTACAAAATGTATTGAATTCAGTAGTGATAGACTCCGTTACAGGCTCATTGATATCCTTTTGGATGAGTTTATTATTCTTAAAATCAATGGTAATAACGTCGTCTTTGATTAGGGCATTTTGTATCATTGCCCATGAAAATTGCTTTTTAGGAAAGGTATTTATCACCATTCCAGCTGGATCAAACGCGATTTCATAAGGAAATTTGACCTGGCGCTCAAATAAAGCGCCTATTAAGTAAATTCCTGATATGATAAGGGCTTTTGGCATTAAAAACCAGCCCCAACTCGCAAATAATAGGCCTAAACGGTAGTATGGTACGCCACCTTGTTTTTTTTGATATAGGCAAAAAATGAACCAACAAATTACCGAAGTCATTATGGCGATAATCAATGCTGGTTTGGCGTATAGGCCTTTGTAGATTCCAAAAGTGAATCCCAAAATGCTCAACAAATACATAAATTGGCTTACTCGATCCACCTTCTTAAAATCGGGAGTTTTGCAAACAATGATATAGTCAAATATGCGCATAAAATGTATTTATGAGATAGGTAAATTTTGGTGCAATTTAAGCCCATTTGTTTAACTTTGCATCATGAAGAAAACGCATATTATATTATTGGTACTTATTGCAGCTGCAATTGTAGTATTAATTAGTTACACAGGCGATTTAAGCAGTTATGAAACCATTGGTTCAGCTAAGCAAAAGCAGGGCAAATTTTTGAATTTAATTGTCAAAATGGATAAGTCCATACCTGTGCAATATGATCCAGTGAAGGATCCTAACTTATTAAAGTTTGCGGTGCAAGATAGTTTAGGTGGAAAAATAAATGTGGTTTATCATAACACAATGCCAACAGATATGGAAAAATCAGAGCGATTGGTATTAAAAGGAAAAGTGCAAGGCGATGTTTTTGAATGTTCTGCCATTGTTTTAAAATGTCCATCAAAATATAAGGACAACGCAGCAGCTAACAAAAATCAACCCGTTGCGATTGCTGACTAAATGTAGGAGGTAGATTTATTTTAATTATTTCAAATTATTCGATGAATACATCAACAAATGCGGCAGCAGTGCAATTTATAGGAGAACATTTATTGCCTGGGCAGTTGGGCTATTTCTTAACCATACTTTCATTAGTGGCTTCATTAGTAGCCACTTTTTCTTTTGCAAAAGCTTTTTATGCAAAAGAAATTAACAGCCAAAACGAATGGAAAAAATTAGCCAACATCGCATTCATCATTGAATCTGTTGCCGTATTTATTTGTTTTATTATTTTGTTTTATGTGATTTCAAATCATTTGTTTGAATACAAGTATTCTTACATGCATAGTGATAAGCACATGCCTGCTCAATATTTATTAAGTTGTTTTTGGGAAGGACAAGAAGGTAGCTTTTTATTATGGAGTTTTTGGCATTGTGTGTTAGGCTTGTTAGTAATGAATCGTTCTGATAAATGGAAACAAGATTCATTTGGGGTAATGATGGTATTGAGTTTCGTTCAATTCTGTTTGGCTACCATGGTAGTAGGATTGTATGTTTTTGGACATAAAATTGGAAGCAGTCCATTTAGTTTATTAAGAGATGAAATGCCTTGGCCAATTCTTTCTAGACCAGATTATTTACAATTATTAAAAGACGGAACTGGATTAAATACTTTATTACAAAATTATTGGATGGTGATACATCCACCTATCTTATTCTTAGGATTCGCGTCTACAAGTATTCCTTTTGGATTCGCAGTAGTGGGTTTGTTAAAGAAAGATAATAAGTGGATGGTGAATGCTTTACCGTGGGCAACTTTTTCGGCAGGTATTTTAGGATTGGGTATTATGATGGGTGCTGCATGGGCATATGAAAGTTTAACTTTTGGTGGCTATTGGGCATGGGATCCAGTAGAAAATGCATCCTTGGTTCCTTGGTTAGCACTGGTAGCAGCTATACATACTGCCATGATTTATCGTAAAACAGAAACTGGTTTACGTGTAACTTATTTATTTTTTGGCCTTAGTTTTTTATTGGTAGTGTATTCTACCTTTTTAACAAGAAGTGGAATTTTAGGAGATACTTCGGTACATGCTTTCACAGATCTTGGAATGAATGGGCAATTATTAGCTTTCTTAACCGTATTTGTAATTCCGTTTTTTGTGTTATTTTTTGCTAGATTTAAATTCATGGCAGATCCTGCTAAAGAAGATGCAGTGGATAGCAGAGAGTTCTGGATGTTAGTGGGTTCATTGGCATTGTTTTTATCAGCAGTAGTAATTATTTCCATTACTTCCATTCCAGTTTATAATAAAATATTTGGAACCAAAATTGCACCTCCGGAGGATCCTGCATTTGCACACAATCAGGTACAAGTGTTTGTGGCTATCATTATTGGCGTATTGTCTGCCATTGGACAATTCTTAAAATACAAAGGGGGATCTGAGAAAGGGAGTTTTATAAAAAGTATTAGTAGTTCATTAATCATAACTGCTATTATAAGTGCAATCATCTTTGCATTTGTAGGTATTGCTTTTAAAGAAAAAGGAGTTGGATTTTTAGCTGCATTATTTATAGCAACTGTTACATCAGTTTTTGCTATTGTAGCCAATTCGCATTATTGGATCGTGATTTTAAAATGGAAATTAAAATCGGCAGGCGCAAGTATTGGTCATATTGGTTTTGGTATGGTTTTATTAGGCATATTATTGTCATCCTCTAACAAAACAGTTTTAAGTTGGAATACTACAGGTATAAATGTGATTCAAAAAGATCCTAATGGAAAAAGTCCTGCAGGAAATCCAATGGAAAACATCACTTTATTTGAAACCATTCCGACAGATATGGGTAAATACATGGTGACTTATGTAAGAGACACCGTTGATAATTTGGATAAAAAATTCTTTGAATTAAAGTTTGCAGAAAAAGGAATCAATAAAACAATTAAAGACTCTTTTTATTTGTATCCAGATGTATTAAAAAACAATAAAGGGATGGAAGGGTTCTCTGCAAATCCTTCATCAAAGCACTATTGGAACAAGGACATTTTTGTTTATGTAACTTCTTTTCAGGATCATTCCAAGGAGGATACGGTTCAGTTTAAGCCACATCAAATTAAAATAGGGGACTCTGTTTTTTATAGCAATGGATATGTGAAATTGGAAAAAGTGTTAGTGAATCCAAATCCAAATAGAGCAGCCAATGTGAATGAATTGGTTTTACAAATGTCAGTGCATAGTGTTACTGGTCTTGCCTATGAAGCAAAGCCTGCAATTAGATTAGAGGGAATGAATATGACTATGATTCCTGATACCATTAGAGCACAAAATTTAATTTTGAACTTTAATAATGTAGTGGATCAGACTAAAGGAATTTTGCAAATAGGATTAAAAGAATCATCTACACTTTCTAATTTAATTACTTTAAAAGTATATGAGTTTCCATTTATAAATGTGTTATGGATAGGTGTGATTGTAATGACATTCGGTTTTATGGTAAGCACTTGGGCAAGGGTAAAGGCGTTAAAGTCGAGATAATTTTTCAATAATAACAATAAGAGAAAGGTTACTTTTTATAAATTAGGGTATCAATTCATAGCCAAGGCTATTAAAAATGATAAAATTAGTTAAGTACATATTGCCATTATTATTGCTTGCAGTTTATTCCAATAAATTAACTGCACAAAAAGGTGCATATGATACCCTTCGTGTTGAGGCTTTTATTACACCTGAGGGAGACACTATTCCAAGTGCTTGGTTGCCTACTGTCGAAGTAAAATCTATTATGACAGCTCAGGCAAAAAAACAATGGCAGGAATGGACCAGGCTTCGTAATGCCGTTTATGTAACTTATCCATATGCATTAAGGGCTAGCATGGTTATTAATGATGTAAATAGCCAATTAAGGAATGTTACCGATGAAAAGAAAAGAAAGGAAATTATAAAGTTGAGAGAAAAAGATTTAAAACGCGATTTTGGTGATAAGGTTACGAATCTCTCTATTTATCAGGGTAAGGTGCTTATGAAATTAATTAAGAGAGAAACAGGTAATAATTGTTACGATTTAATTAAAGAATATAAAGGTGGTTTTAATGCTGGATTCTGGCAAACAGTTGCTTATTTATTTAGCAGTAGCTTAAAACAACAATATGATCCAAAAGGGGAGGATCAGCAAATTGAACAATTTGTTTTAGAAGTTCGCAAACTATACGGTTTAAGAAGTTAGTTTTTTGGGGTAGGTTTTTGTACCTTTACCCAATAGTTACTACCATTATGAGTGAAGAAAAAAGTCTGAATTTTATTGAAGAAATTATTTCCGAGGATCTAGCCTCAGGAAAGTACGCGTCTATCTTAACCAGGTTCCCACCAGAGCCTAATGGTTATTTACATATAGGACATGCAAAAAGTATTTGTTTGAATTTTGGGTTAGCAAAAAATTTTGGCGGCAAAACCAATTTACGTTTTGATGACACCAATCCTGCAAAAGAAGATGTTGAATATGTAGATAGTATTAAAGAGGATGTAAAGTGGTTGGGATTTGAATGGGAAAAAGAATGTTATGCTTCTGATTATTTTGATCAACTGTATGCATTTGCAGTTCAATTAATTGAGAAAGGTTTGGCTTATGTTGATGATAGTACTGCCGAAGAAATTGCACAACAAAAAGGAACTCCTACAGTACCAGGAACAGGGAATGCATTTAGAAATAGAAGCATTGAAGAAAACTTGGAATTATTTGCAGGCATGAAAGCAGGCAAATATGCAGATGGTGAAAAAGTGTTGAGAGCAAAAATAGATTTAGCGAGTCCTAATATGCATATGCGTGATCCTTTATTGTATCGTATAAAGCGCGCGCATCATCATCGCACTGGAGATGCTTGGTGTATTTATCCAATGTATGATTTTGCTCATGGGCAAAGTGATTCTATTGAAAATATTACACACTCTATCTGTACATTGGAATTTATTCCACATCGTGCATTGTACGATTGGTGTATTGAACAATTAGGTATTTATCCTTCACATCAATATGAGTTTGCGCGTTTAAATATGACCTACACGGTAATGAGTAAGCGTAAATTATTGCAATTAGTTGAGGAAGAATTTGTGGAAAGTTGGGATGATCCTCGTATGCCTACCATTAGTGGTATGCGTCGTAGAGGATATACACCAGAGAGTATTCGAGATTTTTGTGAAAGAATTGGAATTGCTAAGAGAGAGAATATTATTGATTTTAGTTTGTTAGAATTCTGTGTAAGAGAGCATTTGAATAAAGTGGCTATGCGTCGTATGGTGGTGACGAACCCCATTAAATTAGTGATTACTAATTTTGATAAAGGGGAAGAAATTTTACATTCCGAAAATAATCCGGAGGATCCAAATGGAGGAACGCGTGAAGTTCCATTTAGTAATGAGCTTTGGATAGAGCGTGAGGACTTTATGGAAGAACCTACCAAGAAATATTTTAGATTAGGACCAGGTTTGTCTGTTCGCTTAAAGAGTGCTTACATTGTTACCTGCGAAAGTTTTGAAAAAGATGCAGCGGGTAATATTACTACTGTTTATGCTTCTTACAATCCTCAAAGTAAATCAGGACAAGATACAAGTGGCATTCATGTTAAAGGAACCTTGCATTGGGTAAGCGCAAAACATGCTGTGCCTGTATTATTAAATGAGTATGATCGTTTATTTAACGTAGAAGATTTATCAAGTGCCGATGGAGATTTTAAAGATTATATCAATCCATCTTCGCTTAATGTAGTGAATGCATATGCTGAACCTGCATTGGCAACAGATCCATTAGATGTTCGTTTTCAGTTTTTAAGAAAAGGATATTTTTATCAGGATACAAAAAGTACAAAAGATAAATTAATATTTAATCGTACGGTAGGCTTGAAAGATGCTTGGGCAAAGGAGCAAAAAAAATAGATTTACTTTAAAAGAGTAATATCAAAAAGGAAACTATGTTAAATCTAGAAACATTTAAAGCCAATTGGGATAAACAGTTTCCAGATATTAATTTACACAAGACACATTTTATTATTGCCGTAAGTGGTGGAGTGGATAGTGTAGTGCTTGCTCATTTATTACATGCTTTAAAAGCCTCATGCACTATTGCACATGTCAATTTTCAATTAAGAGGAGCGGAGAGTGTGCGTGATGAAAATTTTGTGCGCGACTATGCTGCTCAATTAACAATACCTATTGAAATTCATGCCTGTGAAACAGCAAAATATGCAGAGACCTATAAAATGGGTATACAGCAAGCTGCACGTGAAATTAGGTATGCTTGGTTTGGAGCATTAACTGATAGCATTTCAAAAAATAAACAAGAGCAAGTTGTATTATTAACTGCACATCATGCCGATGATCAAGTAGAGACAGTATTAATGCAATTGTTTAGAGGGACTGGTATTCATGGACTAACAGGTATACCAGCCCGAAGAAAAGATGTCTTAAATATTGCAAGGCCATTACTTATTTTTTCGAAGGATGAAATAAAAGCCTATGCTGCTACTAATGGTCTTTCCTATGTTGAGGATAGTAGTAATGAAAAGAATGATTACACTAGGAATTTAATTCGCAATCAATTACTACCGCAGGTGGCTACTATTTATCCAATGGTGCAGGAAAATATTTTGTCTACATCTCAAAAATTAAAGGAAGCAGAAGAAATTGTCATTCAAACAGTGGAAGCTTTCTGGAAAAAAGGGTTCCAATATAAAAAAGGAATTCCATCTATCCCTATTGCTTATTGGCAAAAAGTAAAAGGCAATGCTACCTTTACTTGGGGTTTAATAAAACAATATGGATTTAAGCCACAGCAAATTGAAGAAGTTTATAAGATAATAGAAGGGAATAAAGGTGCTTTCATTGCATCCACCACGCATAAATTTATAAATTGGGATGGTCATATTCAAATTGTTAGTAATGAACTCGAAAAAGAATATCTCACCATTTATGAAAATGTTATATCCAATAATGAAACAGTAAATTTAAAATTCGGGGCATTGAAATTTGAAATAGTTGAAAACTACACTGATTTATTTATTGACAAAGATCCAAAATTTGCTTATTTAGATGCCTCTAAAATAGAGTGGCCATTGCTCTATCGTAGCTGGGAATCCACAGACTATTTTTATCCATTAGGTTTACGTAAAAAGAAAAAGTTAAATCAATTCTTAGGGAATCTTAAATTAAGCCCTAAGCATAAGGAAAGGGTAACAGTGATCTCTGTTTCCAGTAAAATTTGCTGGATAGTTGGCAAAAGAATCGATGATCGATTTAAGATTAGCTCAACTACTAAAAATATCTTAAAAATTAGCTGGGAAGAAGCCAAGTAAAAAGGGGAATTTCAATATTTATTCTATATTTTTATAAGCCTACATTGGCATTCACATAGAAATATATTTTAATATTTTAATGCGTCCCTTTACATTCAATAAGTTATTATTAATACTCATTGCTGTATTGACAACAAGCATTGGATGGTCGCAGGATTTTTCCAATAAAGGAAAAGACTTTTGGGTAGGGTATGGAAGCCACGTTTCTATGTATAATGCTGTCGGTGATCCTTTCGCCAACGGAGGTTCACAGAATATGGTTTTGTATTTCACATCAGATCATGATGCAACGGTAACAGTTGAAATACCTGCATTAGGTTTCTCCAAAGTGTATCAAGTTACTGCTAATAATGTGACTATATCTGACCCAATGCCAAAGACTTCGGCATCAGATGCAAGAATCACCGCGGAAGGGAAATCGGATAAGGGAATTCATATCACATCTGATTTTGCAATCATTGCGTATGCGCATATTTATGATGGTAGTGTTTCTGGAGCAAGTTTATTATTCCCCACCAATACATTAGGAAGATCTTATTATTCTATTAATTACAAACAGGTTTCAAATAATCCATTCTCTTTTTGTTATGCCTATGTGATAGCAACGGAAGACTCAACAAATGTTGAAATTATATTAAGTGCAAATACCCAAGGAGGGTATAAAGCAGGGGATACCATACCGGTATCTTTAAATAAGGGAGAGATTTATAATATTTTTGGAAAAGTACTTACTTCTGCTACTAATTCTTCAACAGGAGAAGATTTAACAGGTACTTTAATTAGATCCGTTGCCACTGCAACAAGCACCTGTAAAAGAATAGCTGTCTTTTCTGGATCTGGTAAAATAAATATTACTGATATTAAAAATGCTTCATCTGCAGATAATTATATTCAACAAGCTTTTCCCGCCAATGCATGGGGAAAAAAGTATTTGACGGTACCTACTTCAAAAATGCCCACCAATATATATCGAGTTGCAGTGAGTGATCCAAATGCTAATGTGAAATTAAATGGCACACCATTATCTAAGTCAAGTTTAAATAATAATTTTTATTATGAATTTCAATCCAATACTCCAAATTCAATTGAATCTGATTTACCAATCATGGTTGCTCAATATATTACAACAACAGGAGCATTTGGTAATGTTTTAAATATTAATGGTAAAGGTAACGGCGATCCAGAAATGATTTATTTATCTCCTGTTGAGCAAACCATTAATAAGGTTACCATAAATTCAACTCCATATGCATTTATTAATGATACACTCCACTTTTTAAATATTGTTATACCTAAAGGTGGTGTATTAAGTTTATTAGTGGATGGAGTAGCTCCTAAAAATCCAATTACGCACCCAGGGGACAATAGCTTTGTATATTATCAAGTAGCATTAAAAGCAGGAGCACATACCATTGTTTCTGATTCAGGTTTTAACGCTATTGCCTATGGTTATGGAGGCGCTGAATCCTATGGATACAATGCTGGAACAAATGTGGTGGATTTATATCAAAAATTAACAGTAAAAAATCAATTTGGAACTGTAAAATTACCTGCAACATGTAGAGGGACTCCTTTTAAAGTTTCAATTACATTGCCTTACCAACCACTTTCGTTGGCTTGGAATATTCCAAAATATCCCAATATCCCGCCCGTTTATGCACCTAAATTTGATTCGACTTATATTGTAAATGGTCGTAGTATTTATAGGTATTCATTAAATCAATATTTAACTTATGATAGTATTGGAAATTATAATATTCAATTAAAAGTATTTAATCCTACGGGCGATGGTTGTAGCGGTGAGCAATCTATTGATTTTGATTTAGTAGTATTTAGCCCTCCCAAAGCTGATTATATACTTAACATTACTAATTGCCTTGGTGATTCATTATTTTTTAAAGATAATACCTTACTTGCTCCCGATGATCGAAAGTTAATTGCTTTTAATTGGAGATTGGGTAATGCTGATTTTGTAAATGCTAAAAATTATGCAACCAAAGCAGATACTGTTGGAACTATTCCTTTGAAATATTTCATTGTAAATGATATTGGTTGTCTAAGTGATACTTTAAATTCAAGTTTTACGATTGATAGTATTCCAAAAGTTAATTTCACAAGTCAAGATATTAAATGTGTAGGCGGTAGTGTTCAGTTTACAGATAGCTACTTTGCAAGGAATGGTACTCAACTTTCTAAGTGGATATGGAATTATGGGGATAGTAGTTCTTTAGATAGTTTAACATCGAATAATACTGTGAATCATATTTATGATTCATCCAAAAAGTATATTGTAAAATTATCAGTAATTACTAATAATGGATGTGTAACACAACAATCTAAAACTATTCAAATAAATCCTAAACCAATTGTAGGTTTTATCATGCCAGAAATTTGTTTGAATGATGCTTTTGCTCAGTTTAAAGATACCAGTCGAATCGCAGATAATACCAATAATTTTAAATATGTATGGAATTTTGATGATGCTAAAAATCTCTCTGCACCCAACTCAGATATAATAGCAAATCCCAAACATAGATATTTAAATCCAGGTACCTATTATGTAAATGAAAAAGTTACTAGTATAAATGGTTGTATATCAGATACAACTCAAGCATTTACGGTGAATGGATCTTTGCCAAAGTCAAAGTTTAGTATTTCAGATTCTGCAGCACTATGCTCTAATAAAGATGTTATTTTAAATAATTTATCATCTGTTGATATTGGAACAATTGGAAAAGTTATTATTTATTGGGATTATAAAGACAATCCATTAGATTCAACATTAGATGATAACCCAACTCCTAATAAGTCATATAGCCACTTTTATAAAAATTATCAATTCCCAAATAAAGTTGGCGAAAATATTAAGTTAGTTGCTTATTCTGGCATCACTTGCTTTGACAAAACTCAGGATAGTATTTCAATTATAGCACCTCCACAGTCATTTGATGTAAGTTCAACTAAAGATTATTTATGTATTGCCGATTCTGTTCAATTTACTCCTCTAATTAATGGTGGTACAGGGCCATTTATTTATCAATGGAATGTTGACAATAATGCAGCAAATTTTAAAGAAAATATTTTGAATGGATTGAGCCAAGGAAATATATCAGTTTCTGTAATTGTAAAAGATGCAAAGCAATGTGTTTACAATTATGATAATTTGAAACAATTAGATGTTCGTTCTATACCAATAGCTTCATTACATGCTGTTGATACAAATCTTTGCAATTATGATTCAGTTGTTTTAAAAGGGATGGGTAGCAATACTTTTAATTGGTTCTTAAATCATCAATTAAAGTCAATATCAACCATTGACAGTCTTTTTGTTAAAGCCCCAGGTTATTATCAATTACAAGTAAATGATGGTTATTGTAATTCTTTATTATCTGATTCAATTAAAATATATCAGTATATCGTACCTAATTTTGTATTAAAAAATACAAATTATGTTTGTATAAATACGCCTGTTTCTATTAATACAAATACTTCTGATGCAACATGGTCTCATTATATATGGAATTTTGGGGATAGTACTACTTCTTTAAAATCAAACCCATTCAATCATATTTATAGCAAAAATGGAAAGTATCAAATAAGCTTTAGATATACAAACGATTTTTGTCCAAAATTAGATACCCTCATCAAGGGGGATTCAATATCTGTCGTGAATCCATTAAAGGGCAATCAATTTACTATGTTTGTTCTTTCTGGAATAGATACTTTATTAACTAATATAAAAATGGATTCTGGATATACTGAATATCATTGGTCTCCAGGAGCTTATTTGTCTACTATTTTTTTAAAAAATCCAATTTTTAATAGTGAAAAATCAATTGATTATATACTTACAAGAACTGACACTTTAAGTCATTGTCAAATTGAAGATACTTATCATATTGTTGTTTCCAATGATGTAGTGTTATCTGTGCCCAAGGCATTTACTCCTAATAATGATGGTTTAAATGATGTATTAAAATTAGAATATGGAGCTGGTTTAAAAACTTTTAATTATTTCAAATTATTTAATAGGTGGGGTAAGTTAGTTTTTGAAACTTCTAGTGTTAATGGAACTTGGGATGGTAAATTCAATGGTAAAGAGCAGGATATGGATGCTTATACTTATTTATTAGATTATGTTACCTTTAAAGACGAACATTTTACTAAAACTGGATCTGTTATATTATTAAGATAAATGAAACATTGCTTTAAAATATTATTTTTTTTTATATTCTTATTTGGTTTACTAAAAGGATATGGACAAACTCCATTAATATCTCAGCCTTTTGTAGCTACAAATTTTTTTAATCCAGCTACAGTTGGATTTGGTACCAACAATCAATTTCAAACTTTTTATAGAAATCAATTTTCTGGTGTTGGCGATCCATTTAAAACAATAGGAGTAGGAGTAGATTTTGCTTTATTTAAAAATGAAGATAATGATGGGTTCAATAATTTTGGTATAGGATTTCAAGGTGTTTCCGAACAAGTGCTTAATGGTATTTTACAAACCAATGAAATTACTTTAAGCCTTGCAAATAGAGTTTTTTTTAATAAAAATAAAACAAGTTTTTTTTCAATAGGTATCAGTTCTACTTTTTTAAGTAAAAGTATAGATCGTAATGCATTGACATTTGGTGATCAATATAATTCTGGAAGACTATTCAACAGTTCAAGTTTAGAAACTATTGGAAATTTTCCTAATAAATTTTCAACTAATGCTGGGGTGATGTATTCATTTGTGTCGCCTAATGTTTTTTTACAATTAGGAGCAAGTACATTTTATATCAATAGGAGTTCTAATTTACTAAATAATGGAAATGTAAATCAATCTTTTCAAATGATTACTACATTAAATTATGAACATAGATTAATTGAAGAAAATACATTTTTTATTCATGCTGATTATCAACAAAGATTAGAGTCTGAGTTTTTTTATACTGGGGGTGCTATTGGATTACCAATTTATTCAAGGGATGATTTACAAAATAAATTCTATATAGGATGTTTTTATCGTTCTAATGATGCAATCATTCCATATGTAGGTTTGTTATTTAATAAGTACAAAATTGGACTTACTTATGATATTTATCAAAATGGCATGACTATGTCAAATTTACATCCTCAAACCATTGAATTTAATTTATCCACCTATTTAGGTCGCAATATTTCAAAAAATCTAAAAAGTATATTCAATTAATTGAAGATAAAAATATTTTATATCATTTTTGGATTGATTGCTTCTATGAATTGTTTTGGACAAACCGATACGGAATTTTGGTTTGGTGCACCAGCAATTACACCGGGTCACGAAAATACACCCATTGTTTTTAGAATTACCAGTTATGAAAAACCTGCTGTGGTTACTATTTCAGAACCTGCCAATGATAGTTTTATTCCCATTGTCATTAACCTTGCAGCTTATTCTACTATTAGTGAAGATCTTACAGCCTATATTAGTTCCATTGAATCCAAGCCTAGTGCTACCGCTTTAAACTTTGGAATACTCATTACTTCCTCTGCAAATATTTCGGCTTATTA